>JBBRCF010000010.1:0-46495 GCA_038205135.1 Rhodobacterales bacterium | reverse complement strand
GTTTCGTCTGGGTCACCTGACCGACGCCCGCGCCGCTTATGACCGAGCGATCACACTGGCCGCCTCTGCGGCTGACATCACATTTCTGGTCCTACGCCGCGATCGAGACCGCATCGGACAGGGCCGATCAGCCAGCGGCGCGGGTGGTGGCAACTTAGGCCCGGCTGGCGCGCAACGCATCACACCACAGCGCGTCGATGCGGGCCAGCGCCGGCGCGTCCAGCGCGGCGTCTTCCCAATAGCGGCCACTGGGGCAATGGGCCGCCAGTCGCGCCTCGGCGGCCAAGGCCCGCGCGACGGCCGCACGCTGCACCGGCGGCACCGGGGTGTCCGCCAGGCCGTCGCGGGTGGCGCGGGCAAACGACAACCGGGACTCCGCCTGCGACAGGTTCACCACGGCGCACCCGGCCTGCGCGGCGATCAATTCCAGCCGGGCCGATTTGGCATACAGGTCCTGCAACGTCGGATCGCGGCGCAGCGGGTCGGCGGTGCCGGTTCCATAGAAATGCGTGCGGCTGCCCTGATAGACCATGTCGCAACCGAAATAGGCCAGAACGCGCGGACGCAGCGTGGCCAGCACCCAGTAGCCGGCGCTGAACGCCATGGTCGCCCCCGCATATATCACGCCCCCGAACGCATTGTTCGCGGGCACGTAGTCATCCGCCGTCACAATGCGCTGGCCGGGACGCAACGTCTGGGGGCGGCGTTCGGGCGGGAAATCCTCGGGGTGCAGCATCAGGTCCCAGTCGCTGCGGACCAGCCACGCGTTGTTCACGGTGATCACGCGGTCGAACGGGTGCCGTGGCCAGTCCTTGGCCGAAGTGACGGCGGGCGCGCTGCCCAGCAACAGAACGATCATCGGTTGGTCCTTCTGGTGACGTCGTTTCGCTTTGACAGACCGCTACTTAGGCCCCAAAGCGGCAGGGGGAAGAATTTTCTGCGATGCCGCGTTGCAGGGCGGCGTGCTGCATTGTGCAAGACCGGTGATTTTCGGGCGTTTGCGGCTTTTCCCATGGCGCACGGGGCGATAAGACAGCCACGAACCAAGAAGGGGTCCACCGATGAACGAACCAGTCCTGAACCCTGAACTGATCGCCGCCCATGGGCTGAAACCGGATGAATACGCCCGCATCCTCGATATTCTCGGGCGCGCGCCGACATTCACCGAATTGGGCATCTTCTCCGCGATGTGGAACGAACACTGTTCCTACAAATCGTCCAAGGTGCACTTGCGCACCCTGCCCACCACCGGCCCGCAGGTGATCTGCGGCCCCGGCGAAAACGCCGGCGTGGTGGACATCGGCGATGGGCTTGCTGTCATCTTCAAGATGGAAAGCCACAACCACCCTTCGTATATCGAACCCTATCAGGGGGCCGCGACCGGCGTGGGCGGTATCCTGCGCGACGTGTTCACCATGGGCGCGCGGCCGATTGCGGCGATGAATTCGCTGTCGTTCGGGGCGCTGTCGCATTGGAAAACCCGCCAACTGGTGCATGGCGTGGTCGAAGGCGTCGGTGGCTATGGCAACGCGTTCGGCGTGCCCACGGTAGGCGGCGAGGTGCGGTTCGACCCGGCCTATAATGGCAACTGCCTGGTCAACGCCTTTGCGGCGGGCATCGCCGATGCCGACAAGATCTTTTATTCCACCGCGTCCGGCGTCGGGATGCCGGTGGTCTATCTGGGGGCCAAAACCGGGCGCGACGGCGTCGGCGGGGCCACGATGGCATCCGCCGAATTCGACGAGACCATCGAGGAAAAACGCCCGACGGTGCAGGTCGGCGACCCCTTTACCGAAAAGCGCCTGCTGGAAGCCTGTCTGGAACTGATGGCGTCGGGCGCGGTGATTTCGATTCAGGACATGGGCGCGGCCGGGCTGACCTGTTCGGCGGTGGAAATGGGCGACAAGGGGGGCTTGGGCATCACGCTGAACCTTGACCGGGTGCCGCAGCGCGAACCGGGCATGACCGCATATGAAATGATGTTGTCGGAATCGCAGGAACGCATGCTGATGGTCCTGCGCCCCGAAAAAGAGGCCGAGGCCAAGGCGATCTTTGACAAATGGGACCTCGATTTCGCCATCGTCGGCGAAACCACCGCCGATGACCGGTTCCTGATCTTGCATGGCAATGAAATCCGCGCCGATCTGCCGCTGTCGCAACTGTCGTCGCAGGCACCCGAATACAACCGCCCCTGGGTGACGCCCCTTGCCCCCGCCCCCTTGGGCGACGTGCCCGAGGTTGACGCCATCGACGGGCTGCGCGCGCTGATCGGGTCGGTGAATTACGCGTCCAAACACTGGGTCTACGAACAATATGACGCGCAGGTGATGGCCGATACGGTGCGCGCGCCGGGCTTGGGTGCCGGCATCGTGCGGGTGCATGGCACCGACAAGGCGCTGGCGTTCACGTCCGACGTCACGCCGCGCTATGTGAAAGCCAATCCCGAGGAAGGCGGCAAGCAGGCGGTCGCCGAGGCGTTCCGCAACCTGATCGCGGTTGGCGCGAAACC
Source organism: Rhodobacterales bacterium (assembly GCA_038205135.1). GTDB lineage: Bacteria > Pseudomonadota > Alphaproteobacteria > Rhodobacterales > Rhodobacteraceae > UBA9554. The sequence goes on along the minus strand of JBBRCF010000010.1, from coordinate 43,986 downwards.
GCTGGCGACCACCGACAACCTGAACTTCGGCAACCCGGAAAAGCCTGAAATCATGGGGCAATTCGTCGGTGCGATCCGGGGCATCGGCGCGGCCTGCATCGCATTGGATACGCCCATCGTATCGGGTAACGTGTCGTTGTACAACGAAACCGACGGCCAGCCGATCCTGCCTACGCCGACGATCTGCGCCGTGGGGATCATCGAAACGCTGGACCGCGCCATTCTGGGGCCGGCTGTGTCGGGCGATGTGCTGTTGCTGCTGGGGGCGACGCTGGGCCATCTGGGGCAATCCGCGCTGTTGGCGGAACTGTGGGGCCGCACTGAGGGTGACGCTCCGCCCGTGGATCTGGTGGCCGAGGCCGCGCATGGGGCATTCATCCGCGACCACCATGCGCTGATCAGAGCGTGCACCGATCTGTCGGATGGCGGGCTGGCGCTGGCGGCGTTCGAACTGGCGGCGGCGGCGGGCACGGGCGCCGTGGTCGATGTGACCGGCACCGCGCTGCTGTTTGGCGAGGATCAGGCGCGCTATCTGATCGCCACATCGCCGGCCAAGGCCGCAAAACTGCAAAAGGCCGCCGCGGACGCGGGCCTGCTGATGGCGGCCGTGGGCCGCGTTGGCGGCACCGCGTTCCGGCTGGGCGACAGCACGGCGCCGATGGACGAGATGGTCGCGCTGGATCGCGGAGCCTTTGCGGCGGCGCTGGCATGATCGTGTCAGCGTGACCGGGCGCGAGATCGATATCGCCAGCTGGCCGGGTCGCGAGGCGTTCCGGCTGTTTCGCAGCTATGACCGCCCGCATTATGCCGTGACCGCGCGCGTCAATGTCAGCGCGTTGATGCTCAGGCGCGACAGCCTGCCGGTGTTTCGCACCTGCCTGTGGGTCATCGGTCAGGCGATGCATGCAGTCCCCGAAGTGCGGTTGCGGTTTCGAGATGATGTGGTGACGGAATACACCCTGCTGGACTTGTCGCCCACCATCGCCACGCCGGATGGATTTCGCTACACCTACCTGCCATGGCACCCCGACCGCGCCACGTTCGACACCGGTGCCGCAGCCCGCATTGCCGCCGTGCGGGCGGGCGCGCCCCTGAACGCCAACACCGGCGCGCAGGATGCGGTGGCCTATCTGTCCTGCCTGCCTTGGCTGGATTACACGTCGCTGGACAACGCCCTGCCCGGTCCCGACGATTGCATTCCGCGCGTGTCCTGGGGTCGGATCGTGCCAACAACAACCGGGCATGACATGGCGATGACGTTACAAGTGCATCACGCGCTGGTGCACGGCCAGCATGTCGGGCAGTTTTTTGCTGCGGTCAGTGCGGGTTTTGCCGTGTTGGCCGCGTGATTGGCGCAAGCGACGCCCTTGCGGTGCGGGGCGCGCGGGCCTAGGTTTCACCTGACCCGTAAAGGACCCGCGCCATGCCCACCGATGCCCATGAAATTGAATCCCTGATCCGTGCCGCCTTTCCCGATGCGGTGATCCGCGTCGATGGCGACGACGGCGCGCATTTCGCCGCCGAGGTGATCGACGAAAGTTTTCGCGGCATGAACCGCGTGCAGCAACAACGCGCCGTGTATGCGGCGCTGAAGGGCAAGATGGACGGGCCGAACGGGGCTGTTCATGCGCTGGCCCTGACCACCAAAGTTCCCGAATAATCCAAAAAAGGATTCAAGCTATGACCGAAGCCACCACCCGGATCGACGACCTTGTGAAAGCCACCGATGTGGTGCTGTTCATGAAGGGCACCAAAGCCATGCCGCAGTGCGGTTTTTCAAGCCGTGTGGCCGGCGTGCTGAATTACATGGGCGTCGATTTCCGCGACGTGAACGTGCTGGACGACGCTGATATCCGCCAGGGCATCAAGGAATATTCCGACTGGCCCACCATCCCGCAGCTGTACGTCAAGGGCGAATTTGTCGGCGGTTGCGACATCGTCACCGAGATGATGTTGTCCGGCGAAATGGACCAGCTGTTCGAAACCAAAGGCGTCAGCTTTGATAAGGCCGCCGCCGACAAGATCCGCGAAGCCAACGCCTGAAACTGCTAGGCATTGGTTGCCGCGCGATAACCCGTCCGCCACGGCGCGGTCGGCACGGAAGCTGTTTTTTGATGCAAGGCAACCCGCATGGGGGCTGATACCTTGACTGCGGCCCTGATTGCGCTTTTGCCGCTTTACGGTGCGGCTTTGGTCGGGGTGGTGGCCTATCTGGCCTGCCTTATCCTGCCGTTACCTGCGGCCTTAGTCCTGATCGGTGCCGGGGCGATGTCCACTTTGGGACCGCCACCCCTGATGCTGGTTCTGGCGACCGGGATGGCGGGCGCAGTGATGGGAGATCTGACCGGGTTTGCCCTTGGTGGGCGGATGAAACCGGTGCTGCTGCGCCTGAAGGCGCGCAAGGGCGCGCGCGGCGCGGCGGTGTCACGCGCCATGGCACTGACGCGGGCCCAGGGGGCCAGTGCGGTGTTTCTGTCGCGCTGGGCGTTGGCCCCGCTTGGTCCCTGGGTGAATTTCGCCGCAGGTGCGGCACGGATGCCGCGGACCCGATTTGTCACCGCAATGATCGTGGGGCGTGCGATCTGGGTCGGCGGCTATGTCGGACTGGGGGCGATGTTTGCCGATGATGTCGGCGCGGCGCTGCAGGTCGCGGGCCGGACGGGCGGTATCGTGCTGGGAACGCTCGCGGTCCTGCTGGCAATCTATCTGGCCCGACGCGCCTTGGCCGCGCTCTGGACGGGTCATGCCAGAAAGACCGTCGATGGCGGTGCCAAGGCCCCCGATGGCGGAGCCGGCCCGCGAAACGACCACCACAGCGACTGATCAGGGACTAGACGGTCGCAGTCATGGGCGCAGGAATTGGCGCAGGATTTGGCGCGGGGACAGTCGCCTTGGCCTCGGCGCTGGTAGCGAGGGTTTCGGCCTGTTCCGCCAGTTGCTTCAACGCATCCGCCACGCCCGGCGGGATTACCGGCACCTCGATGCGGACCGGGTCCGGGGTCGGACGGGCGCGCAGCGCGGCGGCTTCGGCCTCCAGGGTCGCGATCCGCGTTTTGGCTTCGGCCAGCCTGTCTTCCAGACCGGCGGTTTTATCGGCCAGCATCAAGCCGGACATGAGCAACATGCGGGCTTCGGGCAGGCGGCCGATCTGGGCCGCCAGCACGCTGGCCTCGGCGTCCAGCATCGCCGCGGCCGCGTGCAGGTAATGTTCCTCGCCTTCCTGGCAGGACACTTCAAAGGCGCGTCCACCGATCCGGATTTCAACTTCGGGCATTTTCAGACCTCCTCGGCTTCGACAGGGGCCGCCAGCAAGGGCGCGATGGCCGTCAGGATCGCTTCGGCCTCGGCAGCATCGGCCCGGCGTGTCGCGGTCAGCGCCGCCAGTTCGGTTTCCAGCGCGCTGTTGATCAACGCGGCATCCACCGCGCCTGCCGCCGCCGCCGTCCGCAGCGCAGCGGACGCTGCACGCAGATCGTCATTGGCCTGTCGCAGGCTTTGCAGATCGGCGTCCATCTGGGCCAGCGCGGCACGCGCATCATCGCGTTCGCCGCGCAGCATCCCCTCACCATCGAACCCGCGGGTCTTCATGCGGCGAATGCGTTCTTCCAGTTGGGCGGTGACGATCCGTTCATCGTCCAGCGCGGCCCGCAGATGGGCTATTTCTGCTGCAGCCTCGGTTGCACCTGCTGACGCCGTAACGGCAGTGTCCGGGGGTGCGGCAGCGGCAGGATCCGCCGCAGCGGGCGGATGGCGGTCGTCCAATCCAGCGTCGCCGGCAGCGTCTGCGGCGGCCGGCGCGGGTTCCGGCAGGGGCTCAGGACGCGCGAGGCCGTCAAGCGCGGTGCCGATCCGCACCAGCGCCGCAGCCAGGCGCTGTTCCAGATCGGCCAGTTCGTCTTGGTCTTGCATCCTGTTGTCCTTCCTCGTCCGGCGCAGACCCGTATCCGCGATCCGCCCGAAAGAAACAATCCGAAGTCGTGCACCGGGTCAAGCCTTGGTGACCCGTGTGCCCGGCTGCCGGACCGCATGGAACCTGCAATCGGACTGTGTCTGGCCAAAGTGGCGGTGGCTGGCTTGATCTTGGCCAGACCGGGTGGCACACCCACACCAACCCTTGCGTTCGCATAAAGGATACCGCCGTGGATATCACCGCTCTTCGTTCTGCCCATCCCGACCATTGGCGGATGGCCGCCGCAATCCGTGCGCTGACGCTGGATGCGGTCACAGCGGCCAATTCGGGCCATTCCGGCATGCCGATCGGCATGGCCGATGTGGCGACCGTGCTGTTCACCCAACATCTGAAATTCGACGCCGCCGCACCGGCATGGCCCGACCGCGACCGGTTCGTGCTATCGGCGGGGCACGGGTCGATGCTGCTGTACGCGTTGCTGCATCTGACAGGCTATGCCGACATGACGATGGCGGAAATCCGCAATTTCCGGCAATGGGGCGCGCGCACGGCGGGCCACCCGGAATACGGCCATGCCGCCGGGATCGAAACCACTACCGGCCCGCTGGGTCAGGGCATTGCCACCGCCGTGGGCCTCGCGATGGCCGAGGAAATCCTGCGCGCACGGCACGGGTCCAAAATGATCGACCACCACACCTATGTGATCGCCGGCGACGGCTGCCTGATGGAAGGCGTCAGCCACGAGGCCATCGCGCTGGCGGGGCGGCACCAATTGGGCCGCCTGATCGTGTTCTGGGACGACAACGGCATCACCATCGACGGCAAGGTGGACCTGTCCGACCGCACCGATCAGGTGGCGCGGTTCCGCGCCAGCGGCTGGCATGTGATCGCGATCGACGGCCATGACCCGGTGGCGATTGGCGCGGCCATCACGGCAGCCAAGGCGCAGAACCTGCCGTCGATGATCGCGTGCAAGACGCATATCGCGCTGGGTCATGCCGCCCAAGACACGGCCAAAGGCCATGGCGCATTGACGGACAGCGCGCAGAACGCCGCCGCAAAGGCTGTCTGGGGCTGGGACCATGCGCCGTTCGACATTCCCGCAGACCTGCAGTCGGGCTGGGCTGCGGCGGGGGCGCGCGGTGCTGCGACCCGTGCCGATTGGGACGCGCGGCTGGCCGCGCTTCCGGGTGGCAAGCGGGCGGATTTCCTGCGCGCCTTTGCGGGTGCCCCCCCCGGTAAACTCGGGGCCACCATCCGCGCCCTGAAGAAACAGGCAAGCGACAGCGCCCCCAAGGTCGCCACCCGCCGCGCGTCGGAAATGGTGCTGGAGGTGGTCAACCCCGTGATGACCGAAACCGTTGGTGGGTCCGCCGACCTGACCGGGTCGAACAACACCCGGACCGGCGATCTGGGCATTTTCGACATCGGCAACCGCGCCGGTCGCTATATCCATTGGGGTATCCGCGAACATGGCATGGCGGCGGCGATGAACGGGATGGCGCTGCATGGTGGCATCCGGCCCTATGGCGGCACGTTCATGGCGTTCACCGATTATGCCCGCCCCGCCATGCGGTTGTCGGCGCTGATGGGGCTGCCGGTGGTCTATGTGATGACACATGACAGCATCGGACTGGGCGAAGACGGCCCGACCCACCAGCCCGTCGAACATCTGGCGATTTCGCGCGCGACGCCCAACACGCTGGTGTTCCGGCCTTGCGATGTGGTGGAAACCGCCGAAGCCTGGGAAATCGCGCTGACCGAAACGGCACGGCCCTCTGTGCTGTCGCTGACGAGGCAGAACGTGCCGACACAGCGCCACAAACACGTGGCCCGCAACCTGACCGCGCAGGGCGCCTATGTGCTGGCGGATGCCACCGGCAAACGGCAGGCGATCCTGATCGCCACCGGGTCGGAGGTAGAGGTCGCGATGGCCGCCCGCGCCATGCTGCAGGATCACGGCATCGGCACCCGCGTGGTGTCCATGCCGTCGATGGAACTGTTTGCCGCGCAGGACGAGGCCTATCGCCGCAAGGTGTTGCCCGCAGGCCCGGTGCGCGTCGGAATCGAGGCGGCGGTGCGCATGGGCTGGGACCGCTGGCTGTTGGGCGAACGCGGCCGCGAAGCGCGCGCCGGGTTCATCGGCATGAGCGGCTTTGGTGCGTCGGCACCGGCTGAGGTGCTATATGAAAAGTTCGGTATCACGGCGGATGCCGTGGTGGCCGAGGTCAAGCGGTTGCTGGGCTGACCTGTTGCCCGGGGGGTGCGGTTCGCCCGGCCCCCCGGCGCCAAATGCGTGCCTATTGCGACGCTGATTTGCCGGTCAGCAACGCAAACAACGGCGTGATGACCCGGGTGACCAAAGGGATCAGCAACAGCCCCAGCCCCAACCCGAACACCCCGTCCAACCCCGCCGTCACCGTCCATTCGGTCAACCCGGCGATTGACGCGTCAACTGCCTGTGCCGCCGCCGCAGCGATATCGTGGATGGGCGAATAGGGCCAATCCACCCCCAGTTCGTGCATCCCGTGGATGACGATGTTGCCCCCCACCCACAGCATTGCCGCGGTCCCCACAGTCGACAGCAGTTTCAGCAATAGCGGCATTCCCGCCACTAACCCGCGACCGGCGGCCCGTACGGTCCGGGTGCGGGCCCGCGTGGCCAGACGCAGGCCGACATCGTCCATCTTTACGATCAGCCCGACCGCGCCATAAACGGCGACCGTCACCAGCAACCCGACCAGCGCCAGCGTCACCGCCTGCATCCAAAGGGACGGCACCTCGATCGCGGCAAGGGTAATCGTCATGATTTCGGCTGACAGGATGAAGTCGGTCTTGATCGCGCCCTTGATCTTGGTCTCTTCAAGACGGGTGGGGTCCTGCACGTCCAGATCGGCCGCGACATGCGCGTCGCCATGCGGAAAAAGCACGTGATAGACCTTTTCCGCGCCTTCGAAACACAGGTAAGCGCCGCCCAGCATCAACAGCGGCGTGATGACAAATGGCGCAAAGCGGTCCAGCAACAACAGGATCGGCGCAAGGATCACCAGTTTGTTGAACACCGACCCCTTGGCGATGCGCCAGATGATCGGCAATTCCCGCGCCGGCGCAAAGCCCTGCACGTATTTCGGCGTGACGGCCGCATCGTCGATCAACATGCCGGCGGTTTTCGATCCGGCCTTGGCGGCCGCGGCGGCGATATCGTCGATGCTGGTCGCGGCGACCTTGGCGATGGCGGCCACGTCGTCCAACAGGGCCAGTAATCCGCTCATGCCGCTCTCCTTGAATGCTGCGGGGAATGCTGCAGGTCGCACCGCATCCGGCACACTAGCCATGCCCGCAACCTTGGCAAGCAAACATGGCGCAGTAGCGCGGTACGAAACCGGCCATAAAGTTAGCGCAATCATGTCGCAGGGAGCGCCAACGCCGCGCTGCGGCATGGTTTTTTCGCTTTCTGCTGTGACAAGGCACGCGCTAAGAGGGCCGAGAACAACCGCAGGACGGGCGGCGCCGGGACAGCAAGGGAGACCATCATGACGATCACCATCGGGATCAACGGGTTCGGCCGCATCGGACGCTGCACCTTGGGCCATATCGCCGAATCCGGGCGGGCCGACCTGAAGGTGGTGCGGATCAACGCGACCGGGCCACTGGAAACCGCCGCGCATCTGATGCGCTACGATTCGGTGCATGGCCGGTTTCCGGGCACCATCACCACCGGGCAAGATGCGCAAGAGCGGGCCACGATGGACCTGGGACAGGGCGCGTTCGGCGTGCAATCGACTTACAAGATGGACGAACTGGACTGGACCGGCGTCGATATCGTGCTGGAATGCACCGGCGAATTCAACGACGGCGACCTGGCCCGCAAACATATCGAACGCGGCGCCAAGGCGGTGCTGATTTCCGCCCCCGCGAAAAATGTGCAGAAAACCATCGTGATGGGCGTCAATGATCACCTGCTGGCCAAAGGCGATGTGATGGTGTCGAACGGGTCCTGCACTACGAATTGCCTCGCGCCGCTGGCCAAGGTGCTGAACGACGCCATCGGCATTGAATCGGGCATCATGACCACGATCCACAGCTATACCGGTGACCAGTACACGCTGGACCGCCGTCACAAGGACCTGTACCGCGCCCGCGCCGCCGCGCTGTCGATGATCCCGACCACCACCGGGGCGGCCAAGGCGTTGGGCGAGGTGCTGCCTGAATTGAAGGGCAAACTGGACGGGTCGGCGATCCGGGTGCCGACGCCCAATGTGTCCTGCGTGGACCTGACATTTGTCGCGTCGCGCGACGTGACCGAGGCAGACGTGAACGCTGTGATGGCCGAAGCGGCGGCCGGCCCGATGAAGGGCATTCTGAGCTATGACCCCGAACCAAAGGTATCGATCGATTTCAACCACACCACGTTCAGTTCGATCTTTGCCCCGGACCAGACCAAGGTGACCGGCAAGCGGCTGGTGCGTGTTCTGGCGTGGTATGACAACGAATGGGGCTTTTCCTGCCGCATGGCCGATGTGGCTGTGGCGATGGGGCGGGTGCTGTAAGGTATCCCTGTCTCGACAAATGCCGGTGTTCCGCGCGATAAGCGGCGCGGGGCACAACCGGGGTTTGCCATGACGAACCAGATCGCGATTTCGCTGGGCGGGCTGATACTGTTGGGGATCGGGTTTGACGCGGTCTGGCATGACGGGGTCAACCTGCTGTTTCTGGCGCGAAAATTCACCGGACTGGTGGAATGGCTGGCATTCTGGCGTTAGGGGGCTTGCATGGCGTTGATCATCTTGTTGCTGGGACTGGTGCCGTTGGTCGCAGTTCTGTGGCTGCTGCGCACAACATGGCGGATGAAGGCCGTGGCCGAGGCCGCCGTGCCGCCGCTGGGCCGGTTCATCGACACGCCCACAGCGCGGCTGCATGTGATCGAACGCGGTACAGGCCCTGCGGTGGTGATGATCCACGGGCTGGGCGTGACGGCAGGGAATTTCAGCTATGGGTTGATGGACGCGCTGGCCGCCACGCATCACTGCATTGCGGTTGACCGGCCCGGCATGGGCTGGTCCGACCGCGCGGCGGATACCCCCGCCAATCCGCGCGCGCAGGCCGCACAGATCATGGCGGTGCTGGACGCAATGGAGGTGGAAACACCGCTGATGGTCGGCCATTCGCTGGGCGGGGCGATTGCATTGTGCATCGCGCTGGATCACCCTGACCGCATCCGGGGGCTGGCCTTGCTGGCCCCCCTGACGCTGGGCGGCGACACGCCTTCGGCGGCCTTTGCGCCATTGGCGATCAAATCCGATCTGTGGCGCCGCATCGTGTCCTGGACGCTGGCAACGCCGATGGGGATGCGCAGCGCGCCCCAGGTGCTGGACATGGTGTTCGGGCCCGATCCGGTGCCCGCCGATTACGGCACGGCAGGCGGCGCGCTGCTGGGTCTGCGGCCATCGGCATTCTATAACACGAGCCGGGATTACATGGCATCCCTCGCCGACATGAAATGGATGAAGGCGGGCTATCCCGGCATGCGCGTGCCGGTCAGCATCCTGTATGGAGCCGAGGACCGCATCCTGTCGCCAGACACGCAGGGCCGCGCGATGACCACGCGCAACCCGAACATCCGGCTGGAGGTGATCGCGGGCGGGCACATGCTGCCGGTGACCCATGTGACAGCCAGCGCGGATTTCATCCGCCGCGCCGATCCCGGGATGTAAACCGGGGCTTCAGCGCGCGTATTTGGCCTTTAGCGCCTCATGCACGGCCGGGGGCACGAATTTGGAAACATCCCCACCCAGCCGGGCGATTTCCTTGACCAGTTTAGACGCAATCGCCTGCCGCCGCGCGTCCGCCATCAGGAACACGGTTTCGACGCTGGCATCCAGCGCCCGGTTCATGCCGACCATCTGGAATTCATATTCGAAATCCGCCACGGCGCGCAGGCCCCGGATGATGACCGCCGCGCCGACATCGTTGGCGCAGTCGATCAACAGGTTCTCGAACGGATGCACGACAATCTCGGTGCCGGTTTCGGTCACCATCCCGGCACATTCCGCCTGGATCATGGCCACGCGTTCATCCAGGCTGAACAACGGCCCCTTGTCGCGGTTGATCGCCACGCCGATGACGAGGCGGTCCACGAGGATGCATGACCGCCGAATGATATCGGTATGGCCATAGGTGATCGGGTCGAACGTCCCCGGATACAGACCGATGCGCATGGGGTCCCTCCTCCCGCGGCTTTTTGTCTGGTCACGCAACATTATTGCGTCCGGATTGGCAAGAGCGGAAATCGAGCCGGCACAGGGCCCGATGCCGGGTCATGCGGTTTTCAATGCCCCATGATCATGCCTTCGAGGGCGGATTTTTCCATCGCCAGTTCGTCCAGCCGCGCCTTGACCACATCGCCGATCGACACGATGCCGATCAGCGCCCCGCCTTGCGTGACCGGCATATGGCGAAACCGGCCATCTGTCATGCGCTGCAAAACCACATCCGCCTCGTCGGTCGGCGCGCAGCAGGACGGGTTGCGCGTCATCAGGTCTGCAGTGGCCAACGTCAGACATTCCGCCCCGCGCACGGCCAGCGCGCGCACGATGTCGCGTTCGGACAGGATGCCCGCAACATGCACGCCATCATCGGAAACCACCACACCGCCAATCCGGCGTTCCGCCAACAGGTCCGTCACCTTGGCCACCGTTGTATCCGGCCGCACAGTGATGACCGGGTGATCGCCCTTGGCCCTGAGAATCTGATGCACCAGCATGTGAAGCCTCCCTGCGTGATATATCCTGTCGTCCAGCGTGATCTTTGCGCAACTTTCTGTCAAGTTTTCCGGGCCTAGGTCGGCAAACAGTTTGACGCCGGAAGACCGTGCAAGGTCCGCCAAAAACAAAGCGCCTCTGAACTCAGGCATATCGCAGCATCCGGCGGCTGAAATACCGCACCCGCGGCTGTACCTGCCCAGCGTCCCAGGTGGTGTGGCTCACCCTGCGCTCTGGTCGGACCAGCGTTCATCGCGGTCAAACGGATTTCTGCTGCAAAAACCGCAGCAAATCAGCCGAAGAACCAACATTGGAATTTTTCGGGATGTAAAATCCAGCCCCATCAAGCCCGGCAAATCGGAAGAAAGATTGCAGCGCGCTGTGGGAAAAATCACCTGTCCTGCTCGGATGGAACACCAGCGATTTGTTTACAGATACGCCCTTCGGAATGACCAATTTCCAGAAAGTGACATTCCGGGTCCACGCCGGCATTCTTGACGTCCGGATTCAATTCCAGAAACATTTTCGCATCAAAGTCTCCGGGAAGTGTCACGCCTGCCAAGATAAGGTTCCCCTTATTGCACTCCGTTCAGCCCTGACCAAAGCAGTGATTATGTTCTTGGCGACAGACTGTCGTCCATGCTGCGATCCCTGCCCGTTTCAAAGCAGGCGTGGTTGATCCGGCAAGCGTCTGATCTGGCTGCGCGACACCGCTTCCGGGTTGCGTCATGTAATCCCATACTTTTCCGAGTTGCAGCGGGCCTGATCGTGAGTCTTTGCACCAACCGACGAATGCGGGCTGTGGCCGCTGCATCTGCCGACAGCGCGACGAGGTCACATTTCAACCGCACCATCCGCATTTCCAGCCAAGGGGTTTTCCAGCCGCGCGACCTCGGCGCGAAGGCCATGCGCCAGTGCTTCGGCCAAGCGCGACATCCGTTCCAGCCGCCGGTCATCTGCGTGCCGGATCAGATAGAATGTGCGCGTCAGCTTGATTTGGTCGGCCAGCACACGGCTCACCCGACGCGCGGATGGGATGGCGAAATCATGCACCATACCCAGACCCATCCCCTGCCGAACCCATTGAAATTGCACCGAGGCCGAGTTCGACGCCAGCGCCACGCGGTCAACGCCCAGATCGCCCAGATAATCCAGTTCCTTGTCAAAGATCATGTCGGGGATGTAGCCCACCATCCGGTGACCGCGCAGATCGGCGGGCGTCAGGATCGGCGGATGCGTGCGCAGATAGCCGCGCGTGGCCGCCAGCGTCAGGCGGTAATCGGTGATCTTTTGCACCAGCAGCCGCCCAGCCGTGGGGGGCGATACGCCGATGGCCATGTCGGCCTCGCGTTTCGACAGGTTGAACACACGCGGCAGGGCGACGATCTGGATATCCAGATCGGGGTTGGCATCGCAGATCGCGGCGCAAACCTGCGGCAGCAGGTAATTGGCACAGCCATCCGGCGCGCCGATGCGGATTTGCCCCGACAGGCCCGTGCCCTGCCCCTGCAATTCCTCGACCGCGCCGGCCATCGCCTGTTCGGCGGCCTCGGCATGGCCGACCAGCCGCTGGCCCGCGTCGGTCAGCGCATAGCCCTGCGGGCTTTTGGCAAACAGCGCCACATCCAGCCCCTGTTCCAGCTTGGCGATGCGGCGACCGACCGTCGCCGGGTCCATCAGCAGCCCCCGCCCTGCCGCCGACAGGCTTTCGCCCCGCGCGACGGCCAGAAACACCTTCATGTCGTCCCAGTCCATGCGTCACCCCCTGCATTCCTGCAAAGCCCTTTTGGAAACTTGCCGCTTTGTGCGGCAGGCTTGCATGGCTATGGTGACAGAAATCTTGGGAGGATTGCAGATGAAACAGATCGGTCACTGGATCAACGGCGCGATGGTTGCAGGCACGTCGGGGCGCACGGCCAACGTGTTCAACCCGGCGACGGGCGAGGTGCAAGCGCATGTCGCGCTAGCATCCAAGGCGGAACTGGACGCGGCGGTGGCCGATGCCGCCGAGGCGCAGATCAAATGGGGCACCACCAATCCGCAGCGCCGTGCCCGCGTGATGATGGAACTGGTCCGTCTGATCAACCGCGACATGGATAAACTGGCCGAGGCGCTGTCATCCGAACATGGCAAGACGTTTCCGGACGCCAAGGGCGACATCCAGCGCGGGCTGGAGGTGATCGAGTTCTGCATCGGCGCGCCGCATCTGCTGAAGGGCGAGTTTACCGACAGCGCCGGTCCCGGCATCGACATGTATTCACTGCGACAGCCCTTGGGCGTGGCCGCAGGCATCACGCCGTTCAACTTTCCGGCCATGATCCCGCTGTGGAAAATGGGCCCGGCGCTGGCGGCGGGCAATGCGTTCATCCTGAAACCGTCCGAGCGTGACCCGTCGGTGCCACTGATGTTGGCCGCGCTGTGCAAGGAGGCCGGGCTGCCCGACGGCGTGTTGCAGGTGATCAACGGCGACAAGGAAGCGGTGGACGCGATTCTGGATAACGAGACGATCCAGGCCATCGGCTTTGTCGGCTCGACCCCGATTGCGCAGTATATCTATGGCCGTGGCTGCGCCAACGGCAAGCGCGTGCAGTGTTTCGGCGGCGCCAAGAACCACATGATCATCATGCCGGACGCCGACCTGGACCTTGCCGCCGATGCGCTGGTCGGCGCGGGTTATGGCGCGGCGGGCGAACGCTGCATGGCGATTTCCGTGGCGGTGCCGGTGGGCGATGCCACGGCAGATGCCCTGATCGCACGGCTGATCCCACGGATCGAAAAGCTGAAGGTTGGTCCGTGGACCGCCGGCAATGACGTGGATTACGGCCCTGTCGTGACGGCTGCCGCCAAGGCCAATATCCTGCGGCTGGTGCAGACCGGCGTGGATCAGGGCGCGAAACTGGTGGTCGATGGCCGCGGTTTCAGTCTGCAAGGCTATGAGGACGGGTTCTTTGTCGGCCCGCACCTGTTCGACAACGTGACCCCCGACATGGACATCTACAAATATGAGATCTTTGGTCCCGTGCTGTCCACCGTCCGCACCCAGAGCTATGAAGAGGCGCTGAAACTGGCGATGGATCATGAATACGGCAATGGCACCGCGATCTTTACCCGCGATGGCGACACCGCGCGCGATTTCGCCAACCGGATCAACGTCGGCATGATCGGCATCAACGTGCCAATCCCGGTGCCGCTGGCCTATCATACCTTTGGTGGCTGGAAGAAATCGGTGTTCGGCGATCTGAACCAGCACGGGCCGGACGCCTTTCGGTTCTACACCCGGACCAAGACCGTGACGGCACGCTGGCCGTCAGGGATCAAGGAAGGGTCGGCCTTCAACTTCAAGGCGATGGACTGATCTTAACCGCAGGGACGATCAAACATGGGCACCGTCGCGAAGCGCATCGGCAAAGCCGTGGTTCTTGTCGCGGTGCCCGGCCTCGTCGGCGCGCACGGCCACAATAAGGTCACGCAGCCGGGCGGTCGGGGCAAGGTTCCAGTAGGCGATTGCCATCGGGGGCGCCGGGATGTTTTCTTCCCGGCCATCGTCAACTTCGGCCAGGTAATGGGTATAGCTGATGACGGCCTCTTCTTCCAGATACCCCACCACACGGTGCGCGGTCTTGGGGAAGAACAGGTAGATCACGAAGTAGAGGTTGAAAAACACCCCCTGCGCGATCAAGATCATTGCACGTTCAAAGGCGGACGGCTTGGCGATTTCGATGAAGGCCATCAGATGCATCCGCTCGTTTTCGGCCTCGTCAAGCAATTCGCGGATCCAGCCCTGATCGTCGCGGAACCGGCGCAGCGCCTTGAGGTGCTGCAACACGCCGCCGACCATGCCGGGCACGGCGGCCACGGTTTCCAGCACCACGGCGCGGTGGCCATAGCGGCGGGCAAAGAACGCATCCGCAAACAGCCGCATCGTCTTGACGACGCGCAGCGCGATCCGGTCAGCCAGATCGGCGGGCGGGCGGTGGGTGATAAGGGCGGCTTCGGGGTGACCGGTCTGGTCAAACATGACTTTCTCCTGCGTGTTATGTGATGGATTTGGGCTGACTGCCCCGCCGCGACAAGAACCTGCGTCAACCCGTCCTGACATGGATCAGTCGCGCTAAGGACTGGGCACTTCGGGCTTTGACAGACGCGGCAAGACAACCACATGCTGACCGGGCAATCCGCGCAGCCAGACAACAGGGGTCAGACATGGATTTCGCACTCAGCGAGGAACAACAGGCCATTTTCGACATGGCGCATGCCTTTGGGCAGGAAAATATCGCGCCCCATGCTCGTGACTGGGAAAAGGCAGGCTCGATCCCCAAAGACCTGTGGCCCAAGGTCGCGGCCTTGGGTCTGGGCGGGATTTACGTGTCGGACGACCATGGCGGTTCGGGTCTGTCGCGGCTGGACGCCACACTGGTGTTCGAGGCACTTGCGATGGCCTGCCCATCGGTGGGGTCGTTCCTGTCGATCCACAACATGTGCGGCGGTATGATCGACAAGTTTGCGTCGCCCGAGGTCAAGGCGCATTGGCTGCCGCAGCTGTGCGCGATGGACAAGGTGTTTTCCTATTGCCTGACCGAACCCGGGTCCGGGTCGGATGCCGCAGCGCTGCGCACCCGCGCCGACCGCACCAACGACGGCTACAAGATGAACGGCACCAAGGCGTTCATTTCGGGCGGCGGCTATTCCGATGTCTATATTGTCATGGCACGTACCGGGGGTGACGGGCCGAAAGGCGTGTCCGCGCTGATCGTCGAGGATGGTACGCCGGGGCTGTCGTTCGGCGGCCTGGAGGACAAGATGGGCTGGCGCGCGCAACCGACCACGCAGGTGCAGTTCGACGATTGCATGGTGCCAACCGACAACCTGCTGGGCGAAGAAGGCCGCGGTTTCGCCTATGCCATGGCGGGGCTGGACGGCGGGCGGTTGAACATCGCGGCCTCTGCCCTTGGCGGCGCGCAGACCGCGCTGGATGCCACGCTGACCTACATGGGGGAACGCAAGGCGTTCGGCCAGACCATCGACCAGTTTCAGGGCCTGCAGTTCCGCATCGCCGAATGCGAGGTGAAATTGCAATCCGCCCGCACGTTCCTGCGGCAGGCGGCATGGAAACTGGACGCGGGCGCCCAGGACGCCACCAAATTCTGCGCCATGGCCAAGCTGTATGTGACCGATGCGGCTTTCGAGGTCGCCAACCAGTGCCTGCAACTGCATGGCGGGTATGGCTATCTGGCGGATTACGGCGTGGAAAAGATCGTGCGCGATCTGCGGGTGCACCAGATCCTTGAAGGCACCAATGAAATCATGCGCGTTATCATCGCGCGGCAGATGCTGGCGGCGCGATGACCGATATCGAGTTGCGGATCGAAGGGCGCGCGGGCCGTGCCACGCTGAACCGGCCCGCCGCGCTGAATGCGCTGACGGCGGGGATGGCGGCGGATTTGCAGGCTGCGCTGGGTGTCTGGCGCAAGGACCCCACTGTCGCACTGGTGGTGATTGATGCGGCGGGCGACCGGGCGTTCTGCGCCGGCGGTGATATTGCCGATCTGTATGCCACGGGCCGCGCCGGGGATTACGGCTTTGGCCAGCGGTTCTGGGCCGACGAATACCGGCTGAACGCCGCAATTGCAGAATTTCCCAAACCGGTGGTCAGCTTCATGCAGGGGTTCACCATGGGCGGCGGCGTTGGCGTCGGGTGCCACGCGGCGGTCCGCGTCGTCGGGGAAACCAGCCAGATCGCCATGCCGGAATGTGGCATCGGGCTGGTGCCGGATGTGGGCGGATCGCTGTTGCTGGCGCGCGCACCGGGGCGGATGGGGGATTACCTTGGCCTGACGGCGGCGCGCATGGGACCGGGTGACGCGATCCGCGCCGGGTTCGCCGACGCCTTTGTGCCCGAGGCCGATTGGCCAGCGTTGATCGCGCATCTGGGGGCGACCGGCGAAGTGGACCTGCCGGTGCATCCACGACCTGACGCGCCGCTGTTCCGGCACGCCATCGACATCGACGCACTGTTCGCCGCCCCTGATCTGCCCGCGCTGATCGCCGGATTGCGGGCGGCAGGCACGGATTTTGCGGCCTCCACGCTGAAATCCGTGCTGCGCAATTCGCCGCTGTCGATGGCCGCGACGCTGGCGCTGTTGCCGCGCCTGCGGAGCGGGGCCACGATCCGCGACGCGCTGGTGCAGGAATACCGGTTCACCGCGCGGGCGATGGAACACGGCGATTTCCTTGAAGGCATCCGTGCCGCGATCATCGACAAAGACCGCGCGCCGCGCTGGCGCCATGCCGCAACGGATGATCTGACCGCAGCGGTGGCCGCGATGCTGGCCCCCCTGCCCCGCGATTGGACTTTTGACGACATTGGGGGAGAGAGCACATGAAGATCGGGTTTATCGGGCTGGGCAACATGGGCGCGCCGATGGCGGCCAATCTGGTTGCCGCAGGCCACGACGTGACGGGGTTCGACGTCGCGGGGGTGACGGTGCCGGGCGTGACGCTGGCCGCGACTGCAGTCGCGGCCGTACGGGGTGCGGATGTGGTCAACACCAAGCTGCCGAACGGCGCGATCCGGCGCGCGGTGGCGACGGTTGTGATCCCGGCGATGGCCCCCGGCGCGGTGCTGGCGGATTGTTCGACGGTTGATGTCGATAGCGCCCGCGCGGTGGCGGAAATGGCCATGGCGGCAGGCTGTGGCGCGCTGGATGCGCCGGTGTCGGGCGGTGTCGGCGGGGCGACGGCGGGCTCGTTGACATTCATGGTCGGCGGGTCGGATGCGGCCTTTGCCACCGTCCGTCCGCTGTTCGACGTCATGGGGCAAAAGGCAGTGCATTGCGGCGCGTCCGGCGCGGGGCAAGCAGCGAAAATCTGCAACAACATGATCCTTGGCGTCACCATGATCGCCACCTGCGAGGCCTTTGCGCTGGCCGACAAGCTGGGGCTGAATCGACAGAAGATGTTCGATGTGGTGTCCACCTCGTCGGGCTATAGCTGGACCATGAACGCCTATTGCCCGGCACCGGGCGTGGGGCCAAAATCACCGGCCGACAACGACTACAAACCCGGTTTTGCTGCGGAACTGATGCTGAAGGACCTCGGGCTGTCACAGCAGGCGGCGGCGGCGGTCGATGCAGACACGCCGATGGGACAGGCCGCGCTGGACCTGTACCGACGTTTCGTCGAGGATGAAGGCGGGCGCGGCATGGATTTTTCAGCCATGCTGCCCCGGTTCGAAAAACGCAGTCGGGGATGAGCCGGAAGTGACTTGGGTCGCCACATCAGCGCTGGCCGGGCTGCAGGCGGCAGATTGCGCCCGGCTGGACAGGCTGGCGCCGCTGGCTCTGCCCGCAGATACGGTGATCTTTCGCCCCGGTGATGCGGCGCAAGGTTACGCAGTCGTGCTGTCCGGTGGGGTGGATGTCTGGCTGACGGGCGCATCAGGGCGCGAATTGCTGCTGTATTCCGTCGTGCCGGGGCAATCCTGCGTGCAGAACACAATGGGCCTGATGGCCGAGGCCGTCTATACCGCCGAGGCGCGTACCACCACGGAAACCCGGCTGGTCGTGATCCCGCGCGCGCTGTTCCTAGGCCTGCTGGATGGGTCCGCGCCGTTCCGGACACTGGTGTTCGGGGCCTTTGCCGACCGGATGAGCACCATGTTGCGGCTGGTGGAAAGCGTCGCCTTTACCCGCGCCGAATGCCGGCTGGCCGCACGGGTGCTGGCGCTGTCTGCGGCAGGCCCGGTGATCGCCACGCAGGTCGAACTGGCGGCACAGGTCGGCACGGCCCGCGAGGTGGTCAGCCGCCGTCTGGACGCATGGGCGCGCAAGGGTTGGGTGCGGACACAGCGCGGCCAGATCGATGTGATCGACCGGGCGGCGCTGGACGATCTGGCCCGTGCAGATGGCGGAAATCTTGCCGGATCAGGCGTGGCATGATCGGTCGGGCGTGACACCGTCACAGACTTGCGGGATGATTCGGGTTAACGTCTGACCAATGACCAAACCAAAGGAGAGTGTCATGACCAAGAATGTGGGCGGCATTGACCGTATCCTGCGCATCGGCGTGGGTCTGGCGCTGATCGCCGGATTTTTCCTGAACGCCGGCGGCACCTATAGCTGGCTGTATCTGCTGGGCGTGATCCCGCTGGCCACCGGCGTGTTTTCGACCTGCGGGCTGTATTCGCTGATCGGCGTCAGCACCTGCCCGATGAAAAAGTAACCCGTCGCGGGCCCTAATCTCGGAAAGGCCGGGGGCATCCCCGGCCTTTTGTCATTCCGCGGCGGTGCGGCGGCGTTCCAAAAGCGGCTTGAGGTAACGTCCGGTGTGGCTGGCTGTGACACCGGCGATCTGTTCCGGCGTGCCTTCGGCCACGATTATGCCGCCGCCATCGCCACCTTCGGGGCCGATATCAATCACCCAGTCAGCAGTTTTCACCACGTCCAGATTGTGTTCAATCACCACCACCGAATTGCCCTGATCGACCAGTTCATGCAGCACTTCCAAGAGCTTGCGCGTGTCTTCGAAATGGAGCCCCGTGGTGGGTTCGTCCAGAATGTACAACGTTCGCCCCGTCGCACGGCGCGCCAGTTCCTTGGACAGTTTTACCCGCTGCGCTTCGCCGCCTGACAGTGTGGTGGCCTGCTGACCGACCTTGATGTAACCAAGCCCAACCCGCATCAGCGCATCCATCTTTTCGCGGATCGACGGCACAGCGGTAAAAAAACCCTGCGCATCTTCAACCGTCATATCAAGAACGTCTGCTATGCTTTTGCCTTTGAACCTGATTTCCAGAGTTTCGCGGTTGTATCGCGCGCCCTTGCAGGTTTCGCAGGTGACATAGACATCGGGCAGAAAATGCATTTCGATCTTGATGACGCCGTCGCCCTGGCACGCCTCGCAGCGGCCACCCTTGACGTTGAAACTGAACCGCCCCGGCTGATAGCCGCGCGCCTTGGATTCGGGCAGGCCGGCGAACCAGTCGCGGATCGGCGTAAAGGCCCCGGTATAGGTCGCGGGGTTTGACCGTGGCGTGCGCCCGATCGGACGTTGATCGATGTCGATCACCTTGTCCAGATGTTCGAACCCCTTGATGGTTTCGCAAGGCGCCGGCGTTTCGCGCGCCCCGTTCAGCCGCATCGCCGCGGTCTTGAACAGCGTTTCGATAGTGAGCGTGGATTTGCCACCGCCCGACACGCCGGTGACGCAGACAAACATACCAAGCGGAAATTCGGCGGTCATGTCGCGCAGGTTGTTGCCCGAAGCCTTGACCACTGTCAGTTTCTTGCCGTTGCCCTTGCGGCGTTTGGTGGGCACCGGAACCTCGCGCACGCCGGACAGATATTGCCCGGTCAGGCTGGCGGGATTGGCGGCGATCTGCGCGGGCGTGCCTTGCGCCACGATGCGCCCTCCGTGAATGCCCGCGCCGGGGCCGATGTCGAACACGTAATCGGCCTCGCGGATTGCCTCTTCGTCATGTTCGACCACCAGCACAGAATTGCCCTGATCGCGCAGGTTTTTCAGTGTGTCGAGCAGGCGGGTATTGTCGCGCTGGTGCAGCCCGATACTGGGTTCATCCAGCACATATAACACGCCCTGCAACCCCGATCCGATCTGGCTGGCCAGCCGGATCCGTTGCGATTCACCGCCCGACAGAGTGCCGGCGGCGCGTGACAGCGACAGGTATTCAAGGCCAACGTTATTCAGGAACCCCAGCCGTTCGCGGATTTCCTTCAGGATGGCGCGGGCGATTTCGTTTTTCTGGTTGGTCAGATGTTCAGGCACCGTGGTGACCCAATCGTAGGCCTCGCGGATGGATTTTTCGACTACCTGCCCTACGTGCAGCCCGGCGATCTTGACCGCCAGCGCCTCGGGTTTCAGGCGATAACCGCCGCAGGTGCCACAGCGGCGGTTGTTCTGGTACTGCTCGAATTCCTCGCGCACCCAGGTGCTGTCCGTTTCGCGGTAGCGGCGTTCCATGTTGGGAATAACGCCTTCAAACACCCGGGTCACCTGATAGACCCGGCCGCCCTCGTCATAGCGGAACAGGATTTCCTCGTCGCCCGACCCGCGCAGGAACACCTCTTTTGCCTTTTCGGGCAGGTCTTTCCAGCGCGCCTTCTTGTCGAAACCATAATGGGTGGCCAACGCCTCGATGGTTTGCAGGAAATACGGCGACTTGCCCTTGCGCCATGGCGCGATCGCCCCGTCGGCCACTTTCATCGCGTGATCAGGCACGACCAGACGTTCGTCAAAGAACAATTCCACCCCCAGACCGTCGCAGGCCGGGCAGGCACCAAATGGCGCGTTAAAGGAAAACAGCCGCGGTTCGATTTCGGAAATGGTGAAACCTGACACCGGGCAGGCAAATTTTTCCGAAAACGTCAGCCGCACCGGATCGCTGTCCGGATCATCCCCGCCCGCGGCGGTTTCCAGAATGGCGATACCATCGGCAAGGTTCAACGCGGTGCGGAAACTGTCGGCTAGCCGCACCTCCAGACCTTCGCGGACCACGATCCGGTCCACCACCACGTCGATGTCATGGCGCAGCTTCTTGTCAAGCGCCGGGACATCTTCGATTTCGTAGAACGCGCCATTGATCTTGACGCGCTGGAACCCCTGTTTGCGAAGGTCCAGCATTTCCTTGCGGTATTCGCCTTTGCGGTCGCGCACGATGGGGGCCAGCAAATAGGCCCGCGTGCCCTCGGGCATCGCCATTACGCGGTCTACCATGTCCTGTACCTGTTGCGCTTCGATCGGCAGGCCGGTGGCGGGGCTATAAGGGGTGCCGGCGCGGGCATACAACAGCCGCATGTAGTCATAGATTTCGGTCACGGTGCCGACGGTGGACCGGGGGTTTTTCGACGTGGTTTTCTGCTCAATCGAAATGGCCGGCGACAGCCCCGAGATGTGGTCCACATCCGGCTTGCCCATCATGTCCAGAAACTGCCGCGCATAGGCCGACAGCGATTCGACATAGCGGCGCTGGCCTTCGGCATAGATGGTGTCAAACGCGAGCGAAGATTTGCCCGATCCCGACAACCCGGTGATCACCACCAACTGGTCGCGGGGGATGCTGACGTCGATGTTCTTCAGGTTGTGCTCGCGCGCGCCCCGTACCTCGATGGTCTTCAGATCTGCCATGATGTTCCCCGATCAGTCACTTGATGTAGCGGGGTTCGGCTGAGTCTCCAACAGATTAATGAGAACGCAAGATGAACATTTTGGGGCTTGCCTGATAAAAAACCGACGGGCCGCCCCGACAGGGACGGGCCACCAAAACCTGTGGCGCCGAAATCAGGCCTTGCAGCGGCGGCGCAGCATGGCCAGTGCGCCAAGACCCGCCAGCAGCATCGACGCGGCGGCCGGCAGCGGCACGGGGGGCAGCGGCACGGGGGGCAGCGATTCGACCCGGACGTTGTTCAGGGTCGGACCACCATGGTCATCGTCATCATCAAACGGCGCACCAGACAGACCGTCCTTGAATATCAGGACCAGTTTGGCGTCTGTTGTCTTGCACATGAACAAGGCCAAAATCAGAGCCGGCACCGGGCCGACTGTGTTCATACGCTCGACCACCGAAACGATCCGGGTGTTGTACCTGAACGGTTTTTAGATCGGCGTTTCACGGTCGTCGGGACTTTTTTCAACCCGTAGTAAAACGCCAACGAATGGTTCGCGGCGATGGTGGATCCCGACACCACGTCCTCACCTTGGCCGCCGTGCTGGGTCCGCCAGAACGATTCATGTCGATTTGTTTGGATTTTATTGGCGCACTGATAACACGGGTCCAATCACATTCTGTTTATGGAATGTTTTTTGCTGCGCCCCGCTTGCGTTTGTGGCAAGACAGCGCCAAATCCTCAGCAACACGCTTACAGGGAAAACGCCATGTTCAACTTTCTGCGCCCTTCTGCCCCTGCCACCCCGTTGTCAGAGGTCATCGCTGCCGCCAAGGCGGGAACCACCACCCTGATCGACGTGCGCGACATATCCGAGGTCAAGGCGTCAGGCCGTGCCGCGGGCGCACTGCACATTCCACTGATGCGCCTGTCCACCATGTGCGACCCGCGCCATCCGGATTTCGCGGCTGACCTGCGCCTCGACAAACCTGTCGCGCTGTATTGCGCGTCGGGGGCGCGGTCGGGCATGGCGGCAGGCATGCTGCGCAAGCTGGGCTTTACCGATGTGACGAACATCGGCGGGCTGGGCGACTGGGTGCAGGCGGGCGGCGCGGTCCAGCGTTGATCCTAGGCCTTGCGGGCAATAGCCCAAGACAGGATCGGAAATTCCGGGTCATCAGTCAGGTCATCCGTCGCCGGTTCGTGTTCGGGCGGCCATACCGGTTCCATGTTGCGCAGACCGGCTGCACGGTTGCCCCATTGCCAGCTTTGGACCGCATCGTCCGCGAAACCGGCCTCGATCAGCAGGTTTTTCAACCCGCGCGCCGACCAGCGCGAACAATCCACCGGCGCACCGTGGAACGGAATCACAAAGGGCACCGCGACCCAGAAATAGCCACCCTTGCGCAGCATTTTCAGCACGTTGCGCGTAGCGGCATAGGGCCGGTCCAGATGTTCCCAGACCTGATTGGCCAGGATCAGGTCAAATTTCAACGGCTTGTCGGCCTCGGTGAAAGGGCCGGCGCAGACATCCCATTGCGGATATCGAAACTGGCGATAGCTGCGGAAATGCATGCCTTCGGCCCAGTGGCCCGAGATTTCGGCGGCATCCATCGCCGTCAGGTCCAGGCCGCGCAGTAACCTGCGGCTTTCGCGGTTCAGGACGATGCGGTTCAGGCTGGGCATCGCACGCCCTAGAAATGGATCGCGCGGCCGTAGGCGTCCAGGACCGATTCATGCATCATTTCCGACAGGGTGGGATGCGGGAACACCGTGTGCATCAGGTCTTCTTCGGTGGTTTCCAGCGTGCGACCGATGACATAGCCCTGGATCAGCTCCGTCACCTCGGCCCCGACCATATGCGCACCCAGCAATTCGCCGGTTTTTGCGTCGAAAATAGTTTTCACCAGCCCTTCGGGTTCGCCCAAGGCAATCGCCTTGCCATTGCCGATGAAGGGAAAGCGGCCGACCTTGATGTCATGGCCCGCCGCGCGGGCCTTTTCCTCGGTCATGCCGACACTGGCGATCTGCGGATGGCAATAGGTACAGCCGGCGATCGACCCCGGCTTGATCGGATGCGGATGGCCGCCCGCGATCAGTTCGGCCACCATCACGCCCTCGTGGCTGGCCTTGTGCGCCAACCACGGCGCGCCGGCGATATCGCCGATGGCATAAACCCCCGGCACGCCGGTGCGGCAATATTCATCCGTCACGACATGGGTGCGGTCCACGGTGACGCCCAGTGCCTCCAGCCCCAGACCTTCGACATTGCCGACGATGCCGACGGCGGAAATCACGGTGTCATAGTCGCGGGTTTCGACCTTGCCGCCCATCTCGATATGCGCGGTGACGCCCACACCCGGCTTGCGGTCCAGTTTCTTGACCGCCGCCTTTTCCAGAATGGTCATGCCTTGTTTGACGAACTGCTTTTTCGCATGCGCGGCGATTTCGGCATCTTCGACCGGCAGGATGCGATCCATCACCTCGATCACCGTGGTATCTGCGCCCATGGTGTTGAAAAAGCTGGCAAACTCGATGCCGATGGCGCCGGAACCGTTCACCAGCAGCTTTTTCGGCATCCGCACCGGCACCATGGCGTGGCGATAGGTCCAGACCTGATCGCCGTCCGCCTCCAGCCCCGGCAATTCGCGGGCACGCGCGCCGGTGGCCAGAATGATGTTGGGCGCAGACAGGGTGTCGTCGCCCTTGGCGGTGGTCACCACCACATTGCCGGGGGCGGTGATCGTGGCCGTCCCCATCAGGACCGTCACCTTGTTCTTTTTCATCAGATGGCCGATGCCGCCCGATAGTTGTTTCGCCACGCCGCGCGACCGTGCCACCACCGCGCCCAGATCGAACCCCGCCTTGTCAACGGACAGACCGAATTCCTTGGCGCGGTGCATCAGGTGGAACACTTCGGCCGACCGCAGCAGCGCCTTGGTGGGGATGCAGCCCCAGTTCAGGCAGATGCCGCCCAGATTTTCGCGTTCGACAATCGCGACCTTCAAGCCCAGCTGGCTGGCGCGGATCGCGGCAACATAGCCGCCGGGCCCGGCGCCGATAACGATGATGTCAAAGGCGCTGTCAGCCATGCCAATCTCCCGAATCCAGAATTGGTTCAACGCTAAACCAATTCCACGGACCCGGCAACGCGCATGCGGACGGGATCAGACGGCCTGCAGCCCCCGCACGGTCTGACCATAGCCGCCGCCCGCCACGTAATCGCGTTCCGTTGCTGTGGTGGCCCGGTCCAGCGCGGCATTGCGATGCGGAAAGCGACCGAATTGGCGGATGACCTCGCGATGCGCGCGGGCGTGCAGCAGGTTCGACGCGCCGGTGTCCGGCATCCGTTCCTTGATCAGACGCACGGCACGATCCTGATCGGCCAGGTTTTCCGAATGCATCAGCGGCAGATAGAAGAACTGCCGCGCCGGTTCGACGATACGCTTGTCCCAGCCGTGGTTGATCGCCGCCTTGGCCGCCGCCAGCGCCTGCAGGTCGGTGGAAAAGGCCTGTGCGTTGTCGCGAAACATGTTGCGCGGAAACTGGTCCGTCAGCAGCACATAGGCCAGTGCGCCGGTCGGAAAGGTCAACCACAGCCCGTAAGCCCCGTCGCGCGCGTCTTGCCATGCGGTCAGAAACCGGTCGCGGATCGCGGCATCCACCGCCTCGGTTCCGTCGTACCAGCCAGCGGGCCCAAGTTCGTCCAGCCAATAGGCCAGAACAGCATCAACTGTCGTCATGATTTCTCCCCGCGCGCGCGGCGCTCTCCTGAGAGTGGTGTTACCAAATCGTCATGTGAAGGATACAGTAACATAATGCGTCAATTGAGACATAAATTTGCGTAAATGCGGGCGGGTATTGGCGGGCCGGGCTGCTGCGGCCGGCGATGGCTAGGGCTTTTTCTGGGCTGCGCCCGGACCGCTATTCTGCGCGTTGTTCTGGGCCGCATCCTGAATGGCCTGAGCGGCGTCCTGAGCGGCCTGCGCGGCCACCGGTGTCGAAGTCGGCGACAGTGGCGCGTAGCTGGTGGTGTCTGCCACGCTTGGCGCGGCGCGGCGCGTCATCCGCCATGCGGCATAGACGACCAGCGCAAACATCAGGACCGCGATCAGCAGGAAATAGCCTTCGGGGCCGACCACACTCATCGCCCAACCGGTGATGACGGGGCCAAGGATGGCGCCCAACCCGTTGATGAACAACAGCCCGGCTGACGCGCCCGCCATGGTTTCACGGGTCAGGTAGTCGTTGGTATAGGCGATCAGCAGCGAATAAAGCGGGTTGGTCATGCCGCCGATCAAGGTCGCTGCAACCAGCAGCAAGACATAGGTGCCGCCCGAGGCCAGCCCCACAATGGCCCCGGCGCCGCCAATGGCCGCCGTGATCAGGATCAACAGGCGGCGGTCCATCCGGTCGGATATCCAGCCCAGCGGAAATTGCAGGAATACCGCGCCGACATAGAACGCCGCCACAAAGCCGGAAATCTGCGGCAGAGTCAGCCCCGCTTCGGTGCCATAGACCGACCCCATGCCGAATTGGGCCGCAAACACGCCGCCCAGCAAGAACATGCCGACACAGCCGAGGGGCGACACCCGATACAGCGCCACCAGCGACATCGGCCGGGTCTGGTCAAAGGCCGGCGTCGGGCTGGCGGCCAGCAAAATCGGCACCACGGCGATCGACACCAGCACCGACGGGATGACGAACAGAACGAACCCCGCCGGGTCGGCGACCAGCAGCAAAGCCTGCGCGATGACGATGCCCAGCACCTGCACGATCATGTACAGGGACAGCGCCTGACCGCGATTTTCATTGGTCGCGGCCGCATTCAGCCAGCTTTCGGCGGCGATGTAGACGCCACAGAAACAGAACCCGATGATGACACGCCCGCCTGTCCACACCCAGGGGTCCGCCAGGGTAGGATACAGCACCAGCACGGCCGATATCATCGACGCCAGCGCCGCGAACACCCGCAGGTGACCGACCCGGCGGATCATGCCGGGCACCGCGCGGCTGGCGAACAGGAACCCGACGAAATAGGCCGACATCACGATGGACATTTCAAAGGTGGAAAACCCTTCGATGGCGCCCCGCACGCCCAGCAGCGTGCCCTGCAACCCGTTGCCGATCATCAACAGCAACATGCCCAGCAGCAGCGCCCAGCCATTGTTCAGAACGGTCAGCATCGGGAACTCCATTCAGGGCAAGTCAGAGTTAACAGAACACAGCGCGGGCCTGACAGACGGATGCGACGCTTGCATGTCCCCGGACGCCGCACCCTGTCCATAACGTGGATCAGCGCCGCAGGGTCAGCGCGGCGGGATCAAAAGCGAAGCATCACCATAGCTGAAGAACCGGTAGCCCGTCGTGACCGCATGAGCATAGATCCGCCGGATCACATCCTGCCCCATCAAGGCCGACACCAGCATCAACAGCGTGGATTTCGGCAGGTGAAAATTAGTCACCAAAGCATCCGTCACCCGAAACACAAAGCCGGGGTAGATGAAGATGTCCGTATCGCCCAACCAAGGCTGCACCGCACCCGTTTCGCGCGCCGCTGTTTCGATCAGCCGCAGCGCGGTGGTGCCCACCGGGATGACGCGGCCACCGGCTAGGCGGGTGGCGGTGATTTCTGCGGCGGCCTGTGGCGATACCTCGCCCCATTCCGCATGCATCCTGTGCGTCGTCACATCCGTTACCTTGACCGGCAGAAATGTGCCTGCGCCGACATGCAGGGTCACGAGGGTGATGCCGACCCCCATGGCCCGAAACGCGTCGATTGCGGCTGTGTCAAAATGCAACGACGCCGTCGGGGCGGCCACAGCGCCGGTCCGGGCGGCCCATGCCGTCTGGTAATCGGTGCGGTCCTGCGCGTCTGCGGCGCGGCGCGCGGCGATATAGGGCGGCAAAGGCATGTCCCCTGCCCGGTCCAGTTCCGCCTCCAGATCCGCCCCTGCCAGCGAAAACCGCAGCCAGCCTTGCCCGTCTTCGCGGCCTTCCAGCCGGGCGGACAGCCGGTCGCTAAAGGTGATCACCTCGCCATCGCGGATCTTGCGCAGCGGTTTCAGCAGTGCGTTCCAGGTCTGGCCTGGCCCGGATGCGTCCGCGCGCGGCGACAATAGCGTGACCTCGATCCGCGCTGTGCCGCCTTCAATCGCGTCATCGCGCTGGCGCAGGCCGGACAGCCGCGCCGGGATCACGCGGGTGTCGTTCAGCACCAGCCGGTCACCGGGTCGCAGCCAGCGCGCCAGATCGCCCACCCGCGCGTCGGTGATCGCGTCGCCGTCCGCCACCAACAGACGCGCAGCGCTGCGCGGCACCATCGGGCGGGTGGCGATCAGATGTTCGGGCAGGGCATAGTCAAAATCAGTCAGGTTCACAGGTGGGCCTTTTCGGTCTTTCAGGGTGACACTTTTGGGGCGGGACGGCGAAAGATTTCTCGGAACATGCCGGGCGTCAGGATCGACAGCGGGTTGACCTGTACACGCGGCGCATCGGCGGTGCCGGACAGGCGGTAGCTGAACCCTATCAACCCTTCGCCCTTGCGGGTCAGGACGGACCCGATGGCGTTGAACAGATACAGGGGCGACACTACGCCCTGCATCGCCATCTCGCCGGTGGCCAGATCATAGGTGCCGTCCATCGACAGGCCCAGTGACGCCCCGATGGCCGACGACCGCAGGATGCTGGCGCGTGTGGGGGTCAGGCGGAAATCGGCGTCAACCTCGGAAAACGGGATGCCCTGCCCGCCCATCTGCTCCAGCAGGCCGACGATGGACAGTGCGCTGAGCATTTCCGCCATGGCGGGCGCATCGCGCAGGCGCACGTCGGTGACACGCAGAACGCCATCATAACTGCCCGGTTCAGACGCGGGCCGCATCGTCAGATCCAGCGCGCCGCCGGCGGCCTTTTTCAACAGCCCGGCGGCGCCGAATACCGCGCCCGCATCGTCGGACAGGATGCGGAACGCGCTGCGCCCGTCCTGCGGCACGACCCGGCCGGTCACCGCCGCCTGCCCGTTGACGCGCGCCGCAAAGCTGCCGTCGAAACCCTGTGCCGTGTCGAACGTGCCGGTGAACCCGGTCAGGACGATGCCTTCGCTGACGATCAGGCGGTCCAGTTTCAGGGCAACCGGCCCGCCACCATCGGTCGCAGCCCCACCGCCACCGCCGACCGAGGTGCGGCGCAGGTCGATCCAGCCGCCCGACACCGACACTTCGGGCGGTCGCGCGCCGCGGCCCACCAGCGTCACCGGCGCCTCCAGCCAGCCACCGATCCGGACCTGCGGCAGGTCCAGCCGGTCCAGCCCGCCGGATGCGGTCAGGGTCAGGCGGCCTTCGCCGCGCAGGCCGGGCGCGTCCAGCGCCAGACGGTCGATCCGGAATGGGGTCCCCAGCCGGCCTGTGATTTCGAACCGGCCACGACCGGCGGCGGGCAGGCGCCAGCCGATCTGTGGCACCGCGAGGCCGAGCCCTCGCAGATCCGACGTCAGCCGGAACGCGCCATCCGCGCCTTTGGACAGGTCCAGCGTCAACTGGCCCTGCCCCGTGCCAGTCACCGTGCCACGTGGCAATGAAATGCGAAATTCATCCAGAAAACGTTGCGACAGTTCGACATCCGCCGTGACCTGCGCCCCGCCCCCCGCCAGCCCGATCCGCACCGCGCCGGTCATTGGCACAGCGCCCAACCGGGCGGGACCGGCGATGGTCAGCACATTATCCGCCAACCGCGCCGTCAGCTGGGCCGCTGTCAGTTCGCGCCCGGGGATCAGGCTGCGGCTGGTCGCATCGGTGATCCGGGCCTCGGCGGCGACAGCGACATCAGTGATCGTCAGTCTGCGCCGCAGCGGAAAATCCAGCCGGGCGGTGGCGGTCACCCGGCCATCGGCCAGCGTGACTGGCTGGCCCGCCTTTTGCATCAGGCGCAGCGGCGGCTGGTCCAACACCGACAGCAGGGCCGGCAGCGGTCCTGCGACCGTCAGCCGCGTTTCGGCGGGGCCTTCGACGACACGCACATCCGGCACCACAAAGGCCGAGCCCGCCAGATCCAGCAGCCCGCCGTCAGGGGGCTGCATCTGGGCCTGTTCGATCACGGCCGCAAAACGGTGCCCGGTCAGGCTGATCCAGCCCGCCGCATCCATGACATCGGGCAACCCGCGCAGGGCGCGGAACCGCGCCTGATCGAACGATCCGCCCAGATCGATGCGCGGCGGGGCGCCCGGTGTCATCCGTAGTACAAAATGCAGGTCGCGCACCCGCGCGGCCTGCATGTTGTCGACAACCCATGCGCGGGCCTTGGGGGCCAGACCACCGGGCCACAGCGCCAGCAACCGCACCAGATCGACCGTTCCCGGCTTGCTGGCCGGATTGCCGGCAACGGTGGGCGCAGGTCCCGCCGTGCCTGCCGCCCCACCGGGCAGCGCAGCGTCCAGCGCCACCTCCCAGCCATCGGGCGCGGCGGTGATGCGGCCGCGCGCCAACGCGCGCAGTCCCTGATCCTGCACCGTCACCTGACCAAGATGAAGCACGAACGGATCCAGCCGCAGCCGCCCGTCCAGCCACACCCGTTCCAGCCGCAGGGGCGCGTCCCCCAGCACACCCGCCCCGACGGTCATGCCGTCCAGCGTGACCTGCCCCACCACGGCCGCGGGCCGGCCGTCCGGGGACAGCCCTTCGAGGATCACCTGCCCCGCTGCGCGGCCCGTCACCCAACGGCTGGTCACCGACAGTTCATCAAACTGCAGAACGCCGCGGTCCGGGTGAAAGGTAAAGAACGCCTGCGCCGCATCAAAGGGCACGGGCGCAGTCGCTTCGGTCGGTTGCAGCACGCCCGCGCCGATCTGCAGGCTGCCGGACAAGGGGCCAAGGCTGCCATCCTCGGCCACGGAGGACCGCAATTCGCCGGCAATCGGTGCGCGCAGCCCCGCCAGCCACGCCAATGCGGGAACCTGGCTGGCCAGATCGCCCGCCGCCAGATCGGTGAACCGGACCGAAGCACTGGCCGCCCGCGCGCCGATGCGGCTGTCGTAGCGCGCGTCCAGCACCGTGGCGAAATCGAACCCGCCCAACAGCGCCGCATCCGCCCGGATCGAAAGCACATCGCCCGCCGCATCGCCGTCCGCATTCTGACTGCGTGTCAGCGTCACGCGCCCGCCATCGATATTCCACGCGCGGGCGGCGCGGGCATCCTCGAACCGCAACGACAGCCCTTCGACCGCGATGCGGTCCAGTTTCGCGAGACCCGGAAGCGTCAGGACCCGGTCCAGCCCCTCGATCAGTCCGGCCAGCGACGGGGCGGCGCCGATCGGCTGTCTTGCCTCACCGACGGCCAATTGAAACAGGCCGTCCTCGGTGCGCCGCAACAGCGCGTTGGCCCCGCTGAGGCGCACTGATCTGAGTGCAAGTTCACCCGCCAGAAACGCATCGCGCGACAGGCTGGTTTCCAGTTCGCGCAGGCTGGCAAAGGGAGTAGGCGCGCCGGCCTCGGCCAAAGTGACATCGCGCAACCGCAGGCTGGGCCGCATCCCCGATTGCATCACCACCTGCACCTCGCCGAACCGCAGCCGGTATCCCGTCAGGCGGGCATCCAGCCGCGCCTCGATCCGGGCCTGCACCCCGGGCGACAGGACCAGCGGGCGGTCGATGACCCATAGCGCGCCGCCGCTCAGCCCCACCGCAAGCAGCGCGATCAACCCCAACAGCACGCGCAGCGCCCAAGGCCAGCGGCGGCGCGCGGCACGTGGTGGGACAGGCGGTGCGGCGGGTTCAGTGGGCGCGGTCATTGTGACCTCAATTGCGGCAGAACGGGGGGCGCGCTCAAGCCTTTATTCCCGCGGCGAACGGCCTATGATCGAAGGAGCCAAACCAAAGGAGCGGAAAAATGCCGGATGTCAGCGATCTTGCCCCCGATTTCACCCTGCCGCGCGACGGCGGGACGACCGTGACCCTGTCGGCGCTGCGTCCCGCGCCAGTGGTCCTGTATTTCTACCCAAAAGATGACACCCCGGGTTGCACCAAGGAAGCGCTGGATTTCACAGCGCATGCGGCGGCATTCGCGGCGGCCGGCGCGCTGATCTTTGGGGTTTCGAAGGATGATGTGAAAAGCCATGACACGTTCGTCCGGAAACACTCCCTGGGCATTCCGTTGCTATCGGATGATGCCGGGGTCTGCGAGGCGTTCAGCGTGTGGAAGGAAAAGGCCATGTACGGCAAGACCTACATGGGCATCGAACGCACCACGGTGCTGATCGACGGCACGGGCCGGATCGCGCGCATCTGGGCCAAGGTCAAGGTGGATGGCCACGCCGAAGACGTGCTGGCAGCCGTCAAGGCGTTGTAATCCGTGGCAATGACCCTGACACAGCTGGCGATGGACGTTCTGACCACCGCCGACGGCCGCGCCAAGACCGCACTGAGCACGGCGCACGCCGCGACCTGGTTTGCATCACGCGCGGCGGGTGCGCCGCTGGCCATCGGTCGCGCCGACCCGCCCCAGCATCCCGCGCGGCCCGCGCAGCCGGCACTGCTGGACCCGCGCGACGTGCCGCGCCGCCGTCCCGGGTCCGCCCAGGGTCGTATCGCGCTGTTGCACGCGGTCGCACATATCGAACTGAACGCGGTGGACCTGCATTGGGACATCATCGCGCGGTTCGGCGATGTGCCGATGCCACCCGGTTTTTATGACGACTGGGTCAAGGCGGCCGCCGAGGAAGCCAAACATTTCAATCTGGTGTGCGACTGTCTGGAACGGCTTGGTAGCCATTATGGCGCCCTGCCCGCCCACGCCGGCATGTGGCGCGCCGCCGGGGACACGGCCATGGACCTGCATGGCCGCCTTGCCGTGGTGCCAATGGTGCTGGAGGCGCGCGGGCTGGACGTGACGCCCGGCATGATCACGCTGTTCGAAAAGGCCAGAGACGCCGGGGTTGATTCGGGCGCGGTGGACGCCCTGCGTACGATCTATGCCGAAGAAGTCGCCCACGTCGCCTACGGGTCGAAATGGTTCCACTGGTTGTGCGGCCGCGACGGGCTGGACCCCAAAGACGCGTTTCATGCGCTGGTGCGGCGCTATTTCCACGGCGCGCTTAAGCCGCCGTTCAACGAGGAAAAGCGCGCCGAAGCAGGGATTCCGCCCGATTTCTACTGGCCGCTGGCAGAAGAAACCCCGCACCGCGCGGTCATCTGACCGAACCGTTCGCGGCATTTGTCCCGATGGGCGGTTTTCCGCCCGATCAGCGGCAAATCCCCGTTGAGGTCGAATCGCGGGGCAAAAATTGTTGCCGCATCGTCAAGGTCTGGTTAACCACCTCGTGTGGCAGTGTGACTTTTTGCACAAAGATTGGGCCGCCCATCGTTTGCAAAGGCAATCGGGCGGACGGGAATGACGCCGAATTGGCGGAACGAGGGGATACCGGCTTGAGAACACGCCTGGCCATCCGCATCGACGCGATGCTGGAATACTGGTTTCCGGAACGACGGGTTTTTCTGCGTTCCGAAACCGATACCCGCTTTATCCGGTTGAAACCCGCGACACAGTTGATGGCCTTTACCGGCACCTGCGTGCTGGTAGCCTGGACGATCGTGGCCACCGCCATCCTGTTGATGGATTCGATCGGCGCGGGAAATTTCCGCGATCAGGCCGTCCGCGATCAGCGCGCCTATGAAATCCGGCTGAACGCGCTGGCCGATGAACGCGACATCAGGTCCGCCGAAGCCGTCGCCGCGCAGGAACGGTTCAACGCGGCGCTGACGCAGATTTCGCTGATGCAGACCGAACTTCTGACCTCGGAAACCCGGCGTCGCGAGTTGGAAACCGGCATCGAAGTGATCCAGGCCACCCTGCGCCGCACGATGCGCGAACGCGAAACCGCGCGTGACGAGGCACAGGCCCTGATGGCCGCAACCGGCGGCGAAACGGGCATGGCGACCGCCGGAAATGGCGCCGCGGCCGGGGCGTTCGATCTGATGGTGGTGGCCCTGTCGCAAACCGCGCGCGAGCGCGATCAGGTGACGACCGACGCGCGCGAGGCGCTGGGCCAGGCCGACGACATGGCCGCCCGCATCAAGCAGATGGAAGCCCGAAACGACCAGATTTTTCGGCAGATCGAAGACGCCATGACGATCTCGGTCAAACCGCTGGACAAGATGTTCCGTGCCGCCGGCATGAACACCGATTCGCTGCTGTCGCAGGTGCGGCGCGGCTATCGTGGCGAGGGCGGACCACTGACGCCGATCTCGTTCTCGACGATGGGCTCCGCCCCCAGCCACGACGAAACCCGCGCCAACCGTCTGATCGACCAGCTGGATCAGTTGAATCTTTATCGGGTCGCCGCCCAGAAGGCGCCATTTGCCGTGCCGGTCAGGGACGCGTACCGGTTCACCAGCGGTTATGGATTTCGCCGCGATCCCAAAACCGGCGGGCGTCGAATGCACGGCGGCGTCGATTTTGCGGGCCCGGTCGGCACGCCGATCCATGCGACCGCCGATGGCGTGGTCATTCATTCCGGGTGGGAATCGGGTTATGGGCGGCTGATCAAGATCCAGCATGCCTTTGGCATCGAGACCCGGTTTGCTCATTTGTCTCGCATTTCGGTGAACGTCGGCCAAAGGGTCTCGCGCGGGGATCGCATTGGTGATATGGGAGCCTCTGGACGTGTAACCGGACCGCATTTGCATTACGAGGTTCGGGTTGGCAGGGATACGGTCAATCCCATGATCTTCATCAAGGCAGCAAATGATGTTTTCTAAGAGCAAAATCAACGAACCCGGACCCAAAGCGCCGGAAACACCCAAGCCGTCGATGCCGGCCATGGACTCCACGTCGCGGGCGCCGACCCCCGAATTCAAACCCACTGCGCCGAAACCGAAACCGCCGGCATCGGTGCTTTCGGCAGACCTGCACATCACGGGCAACCTGAAAACTACCGGTGACATCCAGATCGAAGGCACCGTCGAAGGCGATATCCGCGCTCATCTGCTGACCGTCGGCGAAAGCGCAACCGTCAAGGGTGAAGTGATGGCGGATGATGTGGTCATCAACGGCCGGATCGTTGGCCGGGTGCGTGGGTTGAAAGTGCGGCTGTCATCGACCGCGCGCGTCGAAGGCGACATTATCCACAAGACCATCGCGATCGAGTCGGGTGCGCATTTCGAAGGTTCGGTTCAGCGCGCCGATGATCCGCTGTCGAAAACCGGCAAGACGCCACTGCCGCCGCTGCCGCCCGTGATCCCTGAACCTCAAGTCTGATTAGCTGACGTTTCAGCAAGGGCCGCCCTGACGGGTGGCCCTTTGTCATGTCCGGGTCATTCAAGCATCGCGGTCATGCCCCCTTTTCCTTTCCGGAAATTTTGATCAAATATCGATCAGCCGGGCAACAGGGAAAACTCCGTGGCAGAAGTCGCATTGTCCGGGGTGACCCCGGCTCGGTTGCAGGCGATCCGCGCTGCGGAAACCGTGCGCTATGCCGCCGGGCGTCCGCAATCACGGGCTGCTGTCGCGCCCGATTACCTGAACGGCGTACCGATGCACTGGATGCGCGACTGGCCGATGCCGTTTCCGATGCTGGTGGCAAGGGCGCGCGCGGCGCGGATCACCGATATCGACGGGCATACCCTGGACGATTTCTGTCTGGGCGACACCGGGTCGATGTTCGGCCATTCCCCCCCTGCCGTCGCGCGTGCCATCCGGGCGCAGGCCGGGCGCGGGTTGACCTACATGCTGCCGTCCGATGCGGCAATGGCGGCGGGCCGCGCCTTGACCGCGACCTTTGGTGATTTCCGGTGGCAGATCGCCACCACTGCCACCGATGCCAACCGGTTTGCCCTGCGGATCGCGCGGGCGGTAACGGGGCGGCCCCGCGTGCTGGTGTTCAACGGCTGCTATCACGGCACCGTCGATGACGCGATGGTGTGTCTGGAGGATGGGCGCACCATCAATCGCCCCGGCCTGGTCGGTCAGGTTACCGACCTTTCCACGCTGGCCGTGGTTTCCGAATTCAACGATCTGGCCGGTGTCGAGGCGGCATTGGCGCAGGGCGATGTCGCCGCCGTGCTGACCGAACCGGTGCTGACCAATTCCTGCATGGTGCTGCCCGTCCCCGGTTTTCTGGATGGCGTGCGTGACCTGACGCGGGCGTATGGCGCGCTGTTGATCATCGACGAGACGCATACCCAAAGCAGCGGATTCGGCGGATATACACGTGCGTATGGTCTGGACCCCGACATCTTTGTGGTTGGCAAATGCGTGGCAGGCGGTCTGCCATCAGCGGTCTGGGGCCTGCGGCCCGCGGTGGCCGCTCGGTTCGCCACCTATGATGCCGCCCGCCCGCCCGGCCATTCCGGTATGGGCACCACGCTGTCGGGCAACCCGCTGCAATTCGTGGCACTTTTGGCCACTCTGACCGAGGTCGCAACCCCCGCCGCCTTTGCCCGGATGGATGCGGGTGCTGCACGACTGGCCGACGGGCTGGCGCGCGCGATTGCGGATCATGGCGCGCCTTGGCATGTCGCCCGCGTCGGCGCGCGGGTCGAGTTCATCTGCGCCCCCGGCCCGCTGCGCAACGGGTCAGAGGCGGCGCGCGCCCATGCCCCTGACGTGGAACAGGCGGTGCATCTGGCGCTGTTGAACCGCGGATCGCTGATCGCGCCGTTCCATAACATGATGCTGGTGTCGCCGGTGACGACGCGTGCGCAGATCGACCGGCTTGTGGCCAATTTCCGCACGGTGCTGGCCGTGCTTTTCGCGAAAGACTGAATGATGCCGATTCTGTCCCATGACTGCCCCACCGGTGCGCCCCCCGCCGAGGCCGAAGCCTTTCTGGCCGCTCACCCGCAGATCGAGGCGATCGACCTGATCCTGACCGATTCGAACGGTATCGCACGCGGCAAGATCATCCGGCGACACGAATTGATGGCGATCTATACCTCAGGGCGCGGGTTTCCGATTTCGATCCTGGGTCTGGATATCGTCGGCGAGGATGTGCATGAAACCGGCCTGATCTGGGATCAGGGGGATGGCGATCTGAAGGCCTGGCCGATCCCCGGCACATTGGTGGCGCTGCACAATACCCGGCCCGCGCGGGCCGAGGTGCTGATGGCGCTGCACGAACTGGACGGCCGCCCGATGACGTCTGACCCGCGTCATGCGCTGGCCCGTCAGGTGACGGCGATGGCGGGTGAAGGTCTGTTCCCTGCGGCGGCGTTCGAGTTGGAGTTTTTCCTGCTGGCCAATACCCGCGACGAACGCGGCCGCGTTCGGCCTGCGCCTGCGGTGCTGGACGGGCGGTTGTCCGGCAAGACCGAGGTGTATTCCGTCGATCACCTGCACGGCATGCTGCCGCTGTTTTCCGATATCTATCAGGGCGCTGCACTGGCTGGCATCACTGCCGAGACGATGATTTCGGAATACGCGCCGGGGCAATATGAACTGACGCTGCGTTACCGCGACAACGCGCTGACGGCGGCCGATGATCTGTTGCGGCTGAAACGGATCGTGCGCGCGCAGGCCCGTGTGCATGGCGTCACGGCGTGTTTCATGGCGAAACCGATCGCGGAATACGCCGGATCGGGCATGCATTTTCACGTGTCCTTGCCCGATGCGCAGGGGCGCAACCTGTTTTCCGACCCGGAACCCGGCACGTGGGCCGCGCCGCTGCTGCATGCGCTCGGGGGACTGCGCGCCACCATGGGCGAATCGATGCTGGTGTTCGCGCCCCATCTGAATTCCTGGCGGCGCTTTGCCAACCAAAGCTACGCCCCCGTATCGACATCGTGGGGGGTGAACAACCGATCCGTGGCGCTGCGGATCCCCGAAGGCCCCAGCGGATCACGCCGGATCGAACACCGTCCGTCCGGTGTCGATGCCAACCCCTATCTGGTGGCAGCGACGATCCTCGCCGGGTTGCGCCGCGGTCTGGCGGATCAGACCGACCCCGGACCCGAGACGCGCGGCAACGGCTATGACAGTGCGCATGACGGCGCGGATGACAGCGCGATCCAGCGCGCCAGCCTGCCCCGCGACTGGGGCGACGCCATCGAGGTGGCGACGCGATCGGCGTTCCTGCAAGACGCGCTGGGGGTGGACATGCACCGCACGTTCACGGCCGTCAAAGCCGCCGAGTACGCCCGCGTGGCGCGCACTATCGCGGATGTGGATTACGATCTGTATCTGCACAACGTGTGACCTACGCCAGTAACTACCCGCGTCTATTGTGACTCGCGTCTATTGTGACTCGCGTCAAGCGGGCGCTGCACCCCGGCTGCGCCGTCCCCCGGGGTATTTTCGAACCAGAGAAGCCGAAGCGGGCTTATGCCTCGAGCTCGGTGTCCCAATACAGGAAGTCCATCCAGCTTTCGTGCAGGTGGTTCGGCGGAAAGCGGCGGCCGAGGTTGCGCATTTCTTCGGCGGCGGGCTGGCGCGGCGGTTTGCGCAGCGACAGGCCGCAGGCGCGCAGTGATTTTGCGCCCTTGCGCAGATTGCAGGGCGCGCAGGCAGCCACCACGTTTTCCCAGGACGTGATACCGCCCCGTGCACGCGGCACGACATGGTCAAAGGTCAGATCCCCTTTGGACCCGCAATACTGGCAGCAGAATTCATCGCGCAGGAACAGGTTGAAGCGGGTGAAGGCGATCTTTTTCTGCGGCTTTACGAATTCCTTCAGCACCACGACCGACGGGATGCGCACGGTCATCGACGGGCTGCGGACCACCTCGTCATATTCGGCGATGATGTTGACGCGGTCCAGCACCACCGCCTTGACCGCTTCCTGCCAAGGCCACAGGCTGAGCGGGTAGTAAGACAGCGGGCGGTAGTCCGAATTCAGGACCAGCGCCGGGTGATGGCGCAGGCTGATCGGGTCACGCACGAATTCTGATCTGAAACTTCCGTCCATCCTGGCTCGCGCCTCCTGCCCTTCCCGCCCGTGGCGGTGGGGAGCGGGAGCCCCGCTCCGATCCTGCGATTTGACTATATCTCGCGGAACCGGTGGGGCAAGCCCCATGATGTCGCGGGATGCTGCGGATCACTAGCCGGATGCTGTAACAGCGGGGTGACGACGGCGGCGCGGTGGCGATCAGAAACCGCAGCGGTCGCGCAGGAACGCCAGCGCGACAGACAGGCCATCGGGCGCAATGCCATGCCCGGTGCCGCGCATGATATGCGCGAACACATCGGTGAAACCGGCCTGTTCCAGCGCCTCGGCGGCCTCAGGCAAAGATTGCACCGGCACCACGTCATCCTGATCGCCGTGCACCAGCAGGATCGGCGGACGGGTCGCGACTTCGTCGGGCAATTGTTCGGGGGCCAGCAGACGACCCGAAAACGCCACGACGCCCGCCAGCGCATCCTGCCGGCGCGGGGCCACGTGCAGGGCCATCATCGAACCCTGCGAAAAACCCACCAGCGCCACCTGTTCGGGCAGCAGGTCGTGATCCACCATGATCGCATCCAGAAAGGCATTCAGATCGGCCACTGCGCGCGCCATGCCATCCATCGATTCGGTCTCTGACGACCCGTCGATCCATGGAATCGGGAACCACTGGAACCCGAACGGTGCTCCCGCGCAGCGTTCCGGCGCGTCGGGCGACACGAACATCGTATCGGGCAAATGGTCCGCCAGCGGATCGGCCAGCCCCATCAAGTCGGCGCCGTTGGCGCCATAGCCATGCAGGAATACCACGGCAGACCGGGTTTCCCCCGATTGTGCCTTGCGTTTCTTGGACTTCAGCACCCGTGTCATGCGACCCCCTCGCGTGTTTTCCGCACATGGTAGTAGGCCCAGAGCGTGCGCGCCGCAACCGATTGCCAAGGCGACCATGCCAATGCCATCTGCCGGAACGCGCGATCCTTTGGCCGGTCAGGCAGGTCATACAGCAGCCGCGCGCCTTCTTGCAGGGCCAGATCGCCAGGGGCGAACACATCGGCGCGGCCGAGGCTGAACATGGCGTAGATTTCAGCAGTCCAGAGGCCGATGCCCGGCACGGCGGTCAGCGTGGCGGTCAGGTCGGACAATGAGGCGGTCCGCAGCGCGGCATAGTCGATGCGGGCCACCGCCAGCGCGCGGGCGTACCGCGCCTTTTGCCGCGACAGTCCCAAGGCGCGCAGGTCATCCTCGGAGAGCGCGGCGATGGCGGGTTCGGTGACCGCGCCTGCGGCCTCCAGCCGCACGCGGATCGCGCGGGCCGAGGCGACCGACACCTGCTGGCTGAGGATGGCGGACAACAATTCCGCAAACCCGTCGTCGCGTCGCCGCAAGGGCAACGGGCCGGTCAGGTCATGCGCATGCGCCATGCGCGGACACGTTGCGGCGAGCCAGGCCATACCCTCGGCAATGTCGGCATCGGTTTTGATGATGTGATCCGTCATCTGCCTCTTCCCCCATCCGCCTTTCCCCACCGTGATGCTACGTCGCGGGCGGCGCGGGGGCCAGCCGTGACATTGCCCCTCTTGCGCCGAGCGGATCACCTGCTAACCCTGC
Source organism: Rhodobacterales bacterium (assembly GCA_038205135.1). GTDB lineage: Bacteria > Pseudomonadota > Alphaproteobacteria > Rhodobacterales > Rhodobacteraceae > UBA9554. The sequence continues at coordinate 3,723 of JBBRCF010000010.1, read as the reverse complement.
GCATATGACCGACTCTGCATATATCCCCGACGACGCCCGCGCCAAGCGCAACGTTCTGGTCCTGGTTGCCGCGCAGGCGATCCTGGGCAGCCAGATGCCGATGATCTTTATCATCGCGGGACTGGCGGGCACCACGCTGGCGCCGAACCCGTGTTTCGCGACCCTGCCGATCAGCCTGACGGTGCTGGGGTCGATGCTGGCCGCGACGCCTGTTTCGGCGATCATGCAGAAATACGGCCGCCGCACCGGGTTCATGATCGGGGCGGCATTTGGCGCCATTGGCGGGGCGATCGGGGCTTATGGGCTGTATACCTCAAACTTCTGGGTGTTCCTGTTGGGGGCGCTTTTCACCGGCGTCTATATGTCGAACCAGGGGTTTTACCGCTTTGCCGCGACCGATACCGCGTCGGACCATTTCCGGCCCAAGGCGATTTCTTATGTGATGGCGGGCGGGCTGCTGTCGGCCATTCTGGGGCCGCAACTGGTCAAGATGACAGCCGAGGCGATGGTGATCCCGTTCATGGGCACCTATCTGGCGGTGATCGGCATCAACATTGTCGGCTCGTTGCTGTTTCTGGCGCTGGATATCCCGAAACCGAAACCGCCCGCCTTTGGCGCGCCGCTGGGACGGACGCGGCGCGAATTGCTGAAAGACCCGGTGATCCTGGTCGCCGTGATCTGTGCAACCGTGTCCTATGCGCTGATGAACCTGGTGATGACGTCATCGCCGCTGGCCGTCGTGGGCTGCGGGTTTGAAACCAACGATGCTGCCAACGTGGTGTCCGCACATGTGCTGGCGATGTATGCGCCGTCGTTCTTTACCGGGCATCTGATCAACCGTTTCGGGGTGGAAAAGATCGTCGGTATCGGGCTGGTGATCCTGGCCGGCGCCGGTGCTGTGGCGCTGATGGGCGTGGAACTGGAACATTTCTACGTGGCGCTGATCCTGTTGGGGATCGGTTGGAATTTCGGGTTCGTCGGGGCCACAACGATGCTGGCGGGTGCACATGCGCCGCATGAACGGGGCCGGATGCAGGGCATGAACGACCTGCTGGTGTTCGGCGGCGTGACGGTGGCGTCGTTTTCATCGGGCGGGCTGATGAACTGTTCGGGGGGGAACGCGCAGCAGGGCTGGATGGCGGTCAACCTTGCGATGGCGCCGTTTCTCGTACTGGCGGGCGGCGCGTTGATCTGGCTGGCGATGCGCCCGCGCGAAGCCTGAGTTACACCCGCGCCGCGCGCCACATCAGTCGCAGCCGCGACAGGGCTTCGGGTTCGTTCAGGCGGCCTTGGGGGGCCGCCGCCGGGTCGCGGCGGGCGCGGCGCAGCGTGGACCCGGCGCGCCATGCCGACAGCGACGCGATGCGCAGCGCGCGATCCGGGCGCGGTCCGTGCAGGGCGGCGAACTGGGGATCCAGAAGAGCGGCAAATTCCGCCTCGGTCATTTCGGGCAACGGGTTGATGCCGCGCGCCAGAAACGCCGGCACGGCGCGCAGGTAATTTGCCAGCCCCGCCGCCGTGCCGACGGCGCGGGCGCGGGTTTCCTGATCCGACCCCAAGGCGCGCGCTGCGGCCCACATCAACGCACCGCCGGTCTCGGCGACATAGCTTTGCAATTCGGCAACCTGTGCCATCGGCAGCCGCTGGGCATCGCGGCGACGTGCGTCCACATTGGCCATCAGGATGCCCGCCCCGGCCGCGTCAAGCACACGGGCCAAGGGCGTCGTCACCTCATGCGCGCGCACAGTAGCTCCCGATTTGGCGCCCGATTTTGACCCGGACGCGATTTCATCCAGCGCATCGGCCCACCATTGCAACCGGATCTCGGCGATCAGCGGTTCCGCCGTGACCCAGGGCGCGCGCGCCACCTCGACGTTGAAGGCGTAGATCGGGAACAGCACCGCGCGCGCCGCCACCGGCGCGGCCATGGTCGCGGCAAACCGGTCCGGGTCACCGCGCTCGACGATCCGGGCGCAGGCGATGACGTCGGCGGGCAGGCTCACGCCGCCCCCCGCAGCAGTTTCCAGTTGATCGCGTCCAACAGCGCCTCAAAGCTTGCGTCCACGATATTCGCGCTGACGCCAACGGTGGACCAACGGCGGCCCGTGGCGTCTTCGCTGTCGATGATGACGCGGGTGACGGCTTCGGTGCCGCCCTGGGTGATGCGGACCTTGAAATCCACCAACCGCAAGTCGCCGATCAGATCGGAATAGCGCCCCAGATCCTTGGCCAGCGCCTTGGACAATGCGTTGACGGGGCCACGATCCGACCCGGTTTCATCCATCGATTCCGACACCGACAAATGCTTTTCGCCGTCCACCTTGACCACCACCACCGCCTCGGACAGGCTGATCATGCGATTATACTTGTTTTTGCGCCGCTCGACGGTGACGCGGTAGCGTTTGACCTCGAAAAACACCGGCATCTGGTCAAGTTCCGTGCGGGCCAGCAGTTCGAACGACGCCTGCGCGGTGTCGTAGGAATACCCCTCGGCCTCGCGCGCCTTGACGCGGTCAAGGATCCGCGCGAGTGCCGGGTCGCCCGGGCTGACTTCGATCCCCGCAACCCGCAGCCGTTCGCGCAGGTTTGACTGGCCGGCCTGATTTGACATCGGGATGATGCGTTCATTGCCGACCATGGCCGGGTCGATATGTTCGTAGGTCGCGGGGTCTTTCAGGATCGCCGAGGCATGCAACCCGGCCTTGTGCGCAAAGGCCGACGCCCCGACATAAGGCGCCTGCCGCTGCGGTACTCGGTTCAGGATATCATCAAGCTGCCGGCTGAACCGCGTCAGTTGGCAAAGCGCCGTGGGTGTCACGCCGATGGCGAACCGGTCGGCATAGGCCGGTTTCAACACCAGCGTCGGGATCAGCGTCGTCAGGTTGGCGTTGCCGCAGCGTTCGCCCAGCCCGTTCAGCGTGCCTTGGATCTGCCGCGCGCCGGCCTCGACGGCAGCCAGCGATCCAGCCACGGCGCAGCCGATATCGTCGTGGCAATGGATGCCCAGCCGGTCGCCGGGAATGCCGCCCGCGATGACGGCGGCGGTGATCGCGCCAATTTCCGCAGGCAGCGTGCCGCCATTGGTGTCGCACAACACGATCCAGCGCGCGCCCGCGTTCAGTGCGGCCTGCGCGCAGGCCAGCGCATAGGCCGGATCGGCCTTCCAGCCGTCGAAAAAGTGTTCGGCGTCAAACAGCGCCTCGCGCCCCGCGGCCACTACATGCGCGATGGACGCAGAGATGTTGTGCAGGTTTTCGTCAGTGGTGATGTTCAACGCTGTGGTCACGTGGAACGGATGCGCTTTTCCGACCAGACAGACCGACGCGGTGCCCGCGTTCAGCACGGCGGCCAGCACATCGTCATTCGCCGCCGACCGCCCGGCGCGTTTGGTCATGCCAAAGGCGGTGAGGGTGGCGCGGGTTTTCGGGACTTGGGCGAAGAAATCGCTGTCGGTCGGATTCGCGCCGGGCCAGCCGCCCTCGATATAGTCCACGCCGAGGGCGTCCAGCGCGGCAGCGATCTGGACCTTTTCAGCGACTGAGAACTGCACGCCTTGCGTCTGCTGCCCGTCGCGCAGCGTGGTGTCGTAGAGATAGAGGCGGGCGCGGGTCATCGGCAGGCTCCGGATTGGTCCGTTGCGGCGCGCCGCTGGCCCCGGGAAGACCCCCCCCCGGGGGGGTGCCCGGGCCGCGGGGTTTGTGGGGGGGCCCCCCCCACACCCCC
>JBBRCF010000009.1:0-50141 GCA_038205135.1 Rhodobacterales bacterium | reverse complement strand
GATGCTGATGTGGGTTTGATCCGCCACGCTTGGCAAGATAGGCAGGGGGGTGAAACCTATTACGGCGGTGCCACCATGTTGCGACTGATCAGCCTTCTGCTTGCGGCCTCTCTGGTTCTGACGGCCTGTGCCGCTCCGCCCGAAAATACGCTGGGCGCCGATGGCAAGCCGTTGCCGCAACTCTATCGCATCGGTCCGGGCCAGGGCAGCCAGATCCAGTTCCGCATGCTTGATTCGGTCAATTCGCTGCGTGCGGCCTCCGGGGCGCCCGCCGTCGTATTTGACGCGCAACTGAATGCAGCGGCAGCGACCCATGCGCGCGACATGTCGTTGCAGAACCGGCCCTGGCATTTCGGGTCGGACGGGTCTTCGCCAATCGACCGCGCCCGCCGCGTCGGCTTTGGCGGGGCGTTCATCGGCGAGGCGATCAGCGAAACCTACGAAACCGAGGTCGAGACCTTGGGCGCCTGGCTGGAAGAAGAGGGCCCGCGCCGCATCATTCTGGATCGGCGCGCGACCGTCATGGGGTTCAGCTGGTATCAGGAAGCCAACGGCAAGATCTGGTGGGTTCTGGAAATGGGCACGACCGGCGGATGATATCCAGCGGGCCGTTCAGGGCTGGATCGTGATCGGCGTGCCGTCCTGCACCATGGCATAGATCTTTTCCATCTGGCGGTTGGTCACGGCGATGCAACCAGCCGTCCAATCCGGCGACGCGCGACGATATTTCCGCGGCTTGCCATGGATAAAGATGTCTCCACCGGGGCTTTTTCCCAGCGTCTTTGCAATCTCGCGGTCCACATTATTCGGATAGGAAATTCCGATCGACAGGTGAAATTCGCTGCTCGGGTTGCGTCGGTCGATCAGGTACTGGCCTTCGGGGGTGCGCCCGTCGCCTTCGATCATCTTGTGGCCCTGCGGCGCGAATCCCAACCCGATGTCGTAGCTTTCCAGCACAGCATCGTGGTGCAGCAGATGCATCCGGCGTTCGCCTTTCATCACCAGCACATGGGTGACCTCGGGCCCGTCATAGCTTTGGAATTTCGATGCGCAGCCCGACAGGACCAGCATCACCAGCAAAGCCACCACTCCGGAAACATACCGCATCGCACTGCCTCGACGTTTTTTTTCTGTTTTACACGCAGATGGCCTCGACGGCTAGGGGTTACCCGGCCGCCAGCGTCAGTCCTGCCACCAATTCGACATGCGGCGACCAGCGGAACTGGTCTACCACCTGCACTGGCCCCAGCGCATAACCGGCCCGTGTCAACACCGCGACATCGCGGGCGAAGGTGACGGGGTTGCAACTGACCATCGCGATTCGCCGCACCCGCGCACGGGCCAGTTCCATCACCTGCTGTTCCGCCCCGGCGCGCGGCGGGTCGATTACGGCGGCATCGAATCGCGTCAGTTCATCCGGCAACAGCGGGCGCCGGAACAGATCGCGGGTTTCTACGGTGACCCGGTGCAGGCCGGTTGTGTCACGCCACGCACGGTCCAGCGCAGCAGTCATGCCCGCGTCGCCTTCGACCGCGTGCACTTCGGCCCGGTCGGCCAAGGGCAGGGCAAAGGTGCCGCACCCGGCGAACAGGTCCACAACTCGTGCCGCCCCCGCCACGATGGATTTCACCACCGCCAGCAACGCCGCCTCGCCTTCGCTGGTCGCCTGCAGAAACCCGCCGGGCGGCGGCACCACGCGCGCCGCGCCCATCCGTTGCACCGGCGCGCTGCGTAGCGCCACAACCTCGCCGTCCCACGCAATGCGAGCCAGCCGGTCGCGGTCACAGATCGTGCCCAGCACGCTGCGCAATGCAGAGTCCAGCGGTTTGCCACCCGTCACGGCCACATCGGGACCACCTTCGGACAGCGTGACCTGCACCGACAATTCACCCTTGCGCGAAGACCCCAACACGGCCAGCGCCTCGGCAAGCGGCAACAACGCGACCAGATCCGGACGCAGAACCCGACAATCCGGCACTTCGATCACCGTATCGGACGCACGGGCATGAAACCCCGCCAACGCACCCTTTTTCGTGCGCCGCGCCGAAAACGACGCTCGCCTGCGCGACCGGGCCGGCGCAGTGATCACCGGCAGAAACTCTGCCGTCATCCCATGTGCTGCCAACGCCTGACGGACCACATCGCGTTTCCATTCCGCAACAAAGGCATCGTCGGCATGCTGCAAAACGCAGCCGCCACAGGCACGGTAATGCGGGCAGGGCGCGGTCACGCGCAACGCCGACGGCGCGATGATCCGCACATCATTCAGCCGCGCTCCATCCGGCACACCCGACACCCGTTCACCCGGCAGGGTCAGCGGCGCAAACATTGGTCCTGGCGCGATCCCGTCGCCCAGATGGCCCAACCGGTCGATAGTGGTTTCAATGCGTTCCATGGTCAGGCGATACCCCGCGCCCGGTCGTGGACCAAGCCCTATTCCGCCGCCGCATTCAGCCGGAGGAACCCGCCCGACTGGCGTTCCCAATACCGGGCATACAGACCACCGCGCGACAACAGGTCGTCATGCGTGCCGGTTTCGGCAATGCGACCCTGATCCAGCACGATGATGCGGTCCATCTGCGCAATCGTGGACAGCCGGTGCGCAATCGCCAGCACCGTCTTGCCGTCCATCACGCGGGTCAGCGCGGTCTGGATCGCCGCCTCGACCTCTGAATCCAATGCCGATGTTGCCTCGTCCAGCACCAGGATCGGCGCATCTTTCAGGATGGCGCGGGCCAGTGCAATGCGTTGCCGCTGCCCGCCGGACAATTTCACGCCGCGTTCGCCCAGATGCGCATCATAGCCTGACCGCCCGGCGTGGTCAGACAGCCGCAGGATGAATTCATGCGCCTCGGCGCGGCGAGCGGCGTCGATCACCTGATCCATCGTGGCGTCAGGGCGACCGTAGCGGATATTGTCCAGCGCAGACCGGTTGAACATCGCCGTTTCCTGCGTGACCATGCCGATCTGCCGCCGCAACGACGATTGCGTGACACCCGAGATGTCCTGCCCGTCGATCAAAATGCGACCCTGTTCCGGCGCATATAGCCGCAACAGCAGCGCCACCAGCGTAGATTTCCCCGCACCCGATGCACCGACGATCCCCAGCTTTTCACCCGCCCCGATGGTCAGGTCGATGGCGTCTATGCCGCCGGTTTTGCGCCCATAAGCAAAGCCGACACCGTCAAACCGGATCACGCCCGCCGGCACTGCCAGATCACGCGCATCCGGTGCATCCTCCAGCCGCAGCGGATTCGCCAGCGTCTTGATCCCGTCCTCGACCTCGCCGATATCGGCATAGATCGCCATCACCGAAAAACTGACCCAGCCGGTCATCTGCGCGATGCGGATCGCCACCGTCCCGGCGGCCACGATATCGCCGGGTGTCGCGGTGCCCGCCATCCAGTTCATGATGCTGCCGCCGATCAGCACGACCGGCAGAACCCCCGCCAACGTCATCAGCGCCAGCCGGAACCACGCCGACAGATGCCCGAACCACAGCGCCTTGTCGCGAAACGCCCGCAGCGCGGTCAGCGCGGCGCGGTCTTCGTGGTCGTCATGGGCAAACAGCTTCACCGTCTTGATATTGGTCAGCGTATCGACGATCTGCCCCGATACCGTCGCCCGCGCGCCCGCCCGCGCCATCGACCGCACCCGGATCCGCGGCATGAACCACGCGATCAGGCCGAAATAGGCGACCAGCCAGATCACGAACAGCCCCGCGATCCGGCCATCAATCGCAGTCAGCAACAACAAAGACCCAATCAGCGACGCCAGTGCGAACGCCACCACGTTGATCATTTCGACCGTCACATCGGTGACGGCACGCGCGGTCTGTTGCTGTTTCTGCGCGATACGCCCGGCGAAATCATTGTCGAAAAACGTCACGGACTGGCCCAACAGCCAGCGGTTCAGCCGCGACAGCACCAGCGGGTTGATGTTCGGACCCAGAATGATCGAATTCGCCGCCGACGATCCCCAGAACGCCAGCGGGCGGATGATCAGGAAAAACACCACCGCGCCCACGATGGGCCAGAACGACGAGGCCGACATGAATTCATCCGGGCCCAGCGTCTGCGCCCGGTCGATCACCGCGCCCAGAATCAGCGCCGTCAGCGCATCCATGCCACCGGCCAGCGCCGCCAGAACCGTCGCCAGTATGATCGCGGGACCCGCGCCTTGCAGGGCCCAGCGGAAAAACGGGATCAACTGCGTGGGCGGGGCCCCCCTGGCGGGGCGGAACGGGTCAATCAGGTCGGCAAATATCATCTTGGCTTTCATGAGGTAAGGGTAGCCCGGATGGGCCACGCGGAAAGAAAACACCTCTGCGTCGGGAAAGCCAAGCCTTAGTCCAACAGATCGGCGCGCGTTTGCATGAAACGTCCGGCGATCCACTGCCGTTCCAGTTCTGCCAGCCGCACGCCCAGCGCCGCGCCCGTCAGGCCCGGCATCAGATCGGCGGCAGTGACCGGAAAACGCGCCTGCCGGCCCAGCTCAATGTCATCCAGATCGCGCTGCGGCACGGGCTCTTCCAGAAACGCCGCGCGCAACAGCACCGCCGCGCGGGCCGCGTCACGCAACCGGTAGCCCATCTCGTGCGACGGCATCATGCCAGTGGCGGTTTCCCGCAGCAGGCCCAGATGGCGCAGATCAGCCCGTGACAGTCGCATGGTTTCTGCCTTTTCAGGGTCGATCATCGCCGCCAGCCGGGTAAGTCCATCCGGCGGAGTGGCGGTCTGCGATTCCAGATGTACCAGCGGTCCCAGCGCACGGTCGCTGGCCCCCGGCAGCACCGCCGCAAGCACACCCGCCGTGCGCATAGCGGCAACGGCCATCACCGGGTCCGGCGCGGCCAGCAGTTTCGTCACTTCCTTGCCCACCCGTTCGCGGGACAACTGCGCAAGTCCCGCCAGACTGTCCGCAATGGCGGCCAGCGCCTCTGCGTCCATTCCTTGCGCGGCATCGCCATACCAGGCGTGAAACCGAAAGAACCGCAGGATCCGCAGATAATCCTCACCGATCCGCGCATGCGCATCGCCGATGAAACGTACATACCGCGCGCGCAGATCGGCCATCCCGCCCAACGGATCAACAACCGACCCATCGGCGCGGGCATAAAGCGCGTTCATGGTGAAATCCCGCCGCCGCGCGTCTTCTTGTGGCGAATCGGCAAAGGCCACGACCGCATGCCGCCCGTCCATGTCGATATCGCGGCGAAAGGTCGTCACTTCGTGCGGCAGACCATGCGACACCACGGTCACCGTGCCATGGTCGATCCCGGTCGGCACAGGCTTCAGCCCGACAGCCAAGGCCAGCGCCATCACCCGGTCAGGAAGCGCATCGGTGGCGATGTCGATGTCACCAACCGGCACTCCCAGCAATGAATTGCGCACACAACCGCCGACAAACAGCGCCTGATGCCCGGCGTCCGTCAGCATTGCCATTACCGCCTGCGTTTCTGCGCGCGCGATCCAGCCACCGGCAATCACTTTGCCACCCGGTCAGCCAACCCCCGCAAAATCCGCGCCGTGGCCCCCCAGATGTAATAGGGCCCGTAGGGAACCGTGTAGTAATGCCGCCGCTGCCCACGCCAGCGCCGCGCCTGCACGGAATAGCGCGCCGGGTCCAGCACATGGGCGGCGGGTACATAAAACACCTCATCGACCTCGCCAGCCTCGGCGCGCGGCACGAAGGGCGCAGTGATCCGCGCCACCACGGGGATAACCTGAAACGCCGAAACGGTTTCATGTGCGGGCAGGGTGCCCAGAATTTCGACCCTGTCACGCGGCAAACCCACCTCTTCCTCTGCTTCGCGCAGTGCGGCGGCCAGGGCATCGACGTCACCGGGATCGACCTTTCCGCCCGGAAAGGCGATCTGCCCCGGATGATGCTGCAACCGTGACGACCGTTTGGTCAGCAGCAGCCGCAGCCCGTCAGGCCCATCCGTGAACGCCACCAGCACGGCCGCGGGTCGCAACAAACGTCCCTCTGGAAAAGCAACGCCGGGGTTCAGGTCATAATCGGTCGAAGGTGGCGCGGCCCGCGCCAACCCCGCGCGAATAGTCTCCAGATCAGCCGGCATCCCGCGTCGCCTCGAACCCCAGCGTTGCAGGGTCCATTTCGTAATGTGCGCTGCAAAACTGGCAATCAGCGGTCACAATGCCCTCATCCGTGGTCATCCGCCGGATATCCTTGGCAGAATAGATCGACAAGGTCTGCCGCACCCGGTCTGCGGAACAGGTGCAGCCAAACCGCACGGATTGCGCATCGAAAACGCGCGGCTCCTCTTGGTGGAACAACCGCACCAGCAGGTCGGTCGGGGCGACCGAAGGCCCGATCAGTTCCATCGTTTCGACGGTATCCAGCAGGATGTTGATGCGGTTCCACGATTCCGCCTCGGACGGCGCGAACAGATCGATGGGCAGCAGCAGCCCGCCTTCGCCCGACCCGCCCGACTGGCCGACCAGCGGGCTTGCCTTGGGAATATGCTGGATCATGACGCCGCCCGCGCGCCAGTGTTCGCCGCGTGCATCCTCGATGGACCGCCCGAAACTGAGCGAAAACCGCGTCGGCAATTGTTCGGATTGCGCAAAATATCCCTCGGCACTGGTCGCCAGCGACCCGCCGGTCAGCGGCGCAATGCCCTGATAGGGCTCGGTGCCCGGCCCCTGGTCGATCAGAACGGCAAAATAACCCTTGCCAATCAGGTCGAACGGCGCGCCAGGCACCAGCCGCGGGGCGTCATAGCTTGCATAGGCACGAATGCGGGCTTGGCCGCCTTCAACCTCGGGGGCGTAATAATCTGTCGCGATCATGCGCACCGGGCCGTCGGACTGCACCTGCAACGACAGTTTCCAGCGCAGTTTCATGGTCTGCCCGATCAGCGCGGTCAGCAACGCCATTTCCGCAACCAGCGCCTCGACCTGTTGCGGATAATCATGCTGTTTCAGGATACCGTCCAGCACCCCGTCCAGACGCGCCACCCGTCCGCGCACATCGGCGGCGTCAAGCTGAAAGGGTAGGACGGTATCGTCCCAGGCAAGTTTCTGGGCAAAGGTCATCGCGAAATCCTTTTGGGGTTTCTGAAGGCGCCGCCATTTGGCATATCGCGGCCATATAGGCGCAACAGGTCAACAGACCAAGGGGCAAACATGATCCGACGCCTTGGCGATCCCCCGGAAACCGGGCGCACGTATCGGCTGCGGCCCGGCGTCTATGCCATTCTGGCGCGCGGGCGGGACATTCTGGTGACGCATCAGGCCGAACCCTGGCCGGAATTTCAGCTGCCCGGCGGCGGCATCGACCGGGGCGAAGCACCGATCGCCGCGCTGCATCGCGAAGTGATGGAGGAAACCGGCTGGACCATCACAACGCCGCGCCGTCTGGGCGCATTCCGGCGATTCACCTTTATGCCGGAATACGACCTGTGGGCGGAAAAACTGTGTGCCATCTATTTGGCGCGCCCGGTCCGCCGCCTGGGTCCGCCGACAGAGCCGGGGCATACTGCGGTGTGGATGACCCCCGAATCAGCGTTGCGCGAACTTGCCAATTCCGGCGACGCGATGTTCGTCGCGAAAGTCTACGGGCTGTCACGGCGGTAATCGAGCAGCACCACCGAAACATCATCGGGGAAATCGCTGCCCCCCGCATGATCACTCAGGCGCCACACCAACGACTCCAGAAACGCCGGGCCGGGCAGGCTGGACAGGTCGGTCAGCAGATCGTCCAGACCGCAGTCCTGCAACAGCATGCCATCGCGATCCGGCAATTCCGTCACCCCGTCCGACATCAACAACAGCCGGTCGCCGGGTTGCAAAAGCACGACAAAGGCATCGAACCGTGCGTCGTCGAACAATCCTACCGGCAGCCCGCCTTCGCCCAGTTCGCGCACCGCGCCACTTGCATCGATCAGCCGCGGGCCGGGGTGCCCGGCCTGACAGATCGTGGCGATCCCGCGGTCCAGATCGATCACCGCCAGCAACAATGTCAGGTATTGGTCCGTTTGCATGTCGTTCAGAACCAGCGCATTCAGATGCGCAACCACCTGTGCCGGCGGCAGCGGCACCAACAGGCCATCCTTGCGCGTCAGCGCGATATTGTGTTCCGGATCGGTGGCCGACAGATACCCGGCCAGCCGCGCCGTCATCAGCGCCGAACTGATCCCGTGCCCCGACACATCGATGGCATATAGCCCGATGGTGCCGACATTGATCGGAAATACCCCCACCAGATCGCCGCCGACATGCCCCGACGGATGCAGCAGCAACGACACCTGCGCCGTACCGAAATCGCGATGGCGATCCCGCACCAGCGATTGTTGCAGCTTGCGCGCCTCGATCAGGTCGCTGTCGATGGCATCCAGCAAACGCTGCACCTGCGTGACGGTTTCGCCCAGCAATCGGTTCTTGTCCGTCAATTCACGTTCCATCGACAGGATGCGTTCGCCCGCCCGCATCCGCGCCCGCAGTTCGGCGGTATTCACCGGCTTTGTCAGGAAATCATCGGCGCCACAGTCGAGCCCTTGTGTCACCGCGTCTTTTTCCGTCTTCGAGGTCAACAAGATGAAATAGCCGTAGCCGGCCCGTGGCATCGCCCGAAACCGCCGGCACAATTCCAGTCCATCCATGCCCGGCATCATCCAGTCCGACAGAACGATGTCGGGCGGATGGCTGATGCACAGATCCAGCGCCTGTTGACCCGTCGCCGCTTCGGACACGCGGTAACCCCAGCGCACCAGAGACGCCGCGAGGATACGCCGCTGCACGGCGCTGTCATCGACAAGCAGCACATGGTGACCCGTCCCCGGCAACAGCGGAGCGGCTTTGAGGCTGGACACGCGCAACATCCTTTTTCAGGGCACCAGACGGCAACGGTCTGCACCGGCTCGCCTTGACAGAGCGTTAAACGGCAAATTGTCGTGATCCGGGGCCAGACCGGATACCGGGCGTTAACCGGCCTGTGTGCAGTCTGCCGGTCATGGAAAGGGTTCATGACCATGATCGACTGGGCGCGCGTGACGGAGCTGGAACAGGAAATCGGCGCAGACAGCTTTGCCGAAGTGTTGGACTTGTTTCTGTCCGAGGTCGAAGGTGCACTGGCTGGATTGGCGCCGGCCGGTGACCGGACGGACCTTGAAGCCCAGCTGCATTTCCTGAAAGGCGCGGCCCTGAACCTGGGTTTTGCCGAATTTTCTGTCCTGTGCCAGACTGGGGAAAGCCTGTCGGCGCAGGGTCGTGCGGCCGAGGTTGATCTGGTGGCGATCACGACCAGCTTTAACGCATCCTACGTCCGGTTTCAGGTCGAACTGGCGCAGCGCGACGTGGCCTGATCATCCGTCAGATCAGGAATTCCGCCAGCGTCTCGTCACGGGTGATGTCACGGTAGACCAACCCCTGATCATCCATGCCCGCGAACAAACGGGTGAAACTGTCGGCGTGCCGCGTTTCGATCCCGATCAGCACCGACCCGAAATTGCGCGCCGATTTCTTGAGGTATTCGAACCGCGCGATATCGTCATCGGGGCCCAGCAGGTTCAGGAAATCCTTCAACGCGCCAGGCCGCTGGGGCAGGCGCAGGATGAAATACTTCTTCAGCCCGGCATAGCGTTGCGCGCGTTCTTTGACCTCTGGCAGGCGTTCGAAATCGAAATTCCCGCCTGATGCGACGCAGACCACCGTTTTGCCGCGAATCACCCCGGCCACGTCCTGCAAGGCATCGATTGCCAGCGCACCAGCGGGCTCCAGCACGATACCTTCGACGTTCAGCATATCCAGCATCGTCACGCAGATGCGATCCTCGGGTGCCAGCACCACATCGCCGACCGCCACATCCCCAAGCCGGGCAAAGGGGCGCGCGCCGATTTGCGCCACCGCGGCACCATCGACAAAGGTGTTCACCTTGGGCAACCGCACTGGCCCACCGGCCTGCAACGCCGCCTGCAAGCTGGCGCCCCCGAGCGGTTCGACAAAGGTATAGGTCAGGTCAGGCCCCAGATAACTGCGCATCCCCGCCGACAGCCCGCCGCCGCCGACCGGCAACAGCAGATGATCCGGCAGGTGGCCCATCTGATCCAGCATTTCGACGGCGACGCTGGCCTGTCCCTCGATCACGTCGGGGTCGTCAAACGGCGACAGAAAATGCGCACCTTCGGCCGCACAAAACGTCTGCGCGGCCCGTAGACAATCGTCGAAATAATCACCCACCAGCCGGATTTCGACTGCATCGCCGCCGAACATACCGGTTTTCTGGATTTTCTGCTGCGGCGTGGTCACCGGCATGAAGATCACGCCCGTCACCCCGAAATGCCGGCACATGAAAGCCACGCCCTGCGCATGGTTGCCCGCGCTGGCACAGACGAACACCCGCCGTTCGGGATGATCCGCGATCACCTTGCGCATCGCGTTGAACGCACCGCGCAGTTTGTAGGACCGCACCGGCGACAGATCCTCGCGTTTCAGCCAGATATCGGCACCGTAGCGATCCGACAGATGCGCATTGCGCAACAGGGGCGTCACAGGAAACACGTCGCGCATGGCGGCGGTGGCAGAACGGGCGGCGGTGCGAAAATCGGTCATGCAACTGTCCTGCCGCACCCTGACCCGCCACGCAAGACCCGCATCCTTGCCCCTGTGGTCAAAACCCGTTAGCACCCCCTGCTAGCACCAACCGCCAGATATCACGAAAGGGACCCCGATGCCTGTGCCCACCGTCTTTGTGCCGAAAAAAGTCGTGCTGGCCTATTCCGGGGGTCTGGATACCTCGATCATCCTGAAATGGCTGCAGACCGAATATGGCTGCGAGGTGATCACCTTCACCGCCGATCTGGGTCAGGGCGAAGAACTGGAACCAGCCCGTGAAAAGGCGATCCTGCTGGGGATAAAACCCGAAAACATCCACATCATCGACGTCCGCGAAGAATTCGTGCGTGATTTCGTGTTCCCGATGTTCCGCGCCAATGCGCTGTACGAAGGGCTGTATCTGCTGGGCACGTCCATCGCGCGGCCGCTGATTTCAAAGCATCTGGTTGATATTGCAGCGCAAACCGGTGCCGATGCCGTGTCCCATGGCGCGACCGGCAAGGGCAACGACCAAGTGCGGTTCGAATTGTCGGCCTATGCGCTGAACCCCGATATCAAGGTGATCGCGCCGTGGCGGCTCTGGGATCTGACCTCGCGCACCAAATTGCTGGAATTCGCAGAGGCGAACCAGATCCCGATCGCGAAAGACAAGCGCGGCGAGGCGCCGTTCAGCGTTGACGCGAACCTGCTGCACACGTCGTCCGAGGGCCGCGTTCTGGAAAACCCCGCCGATGAATTCCCGGAATACGTGTTGCAGCGTGTCATTCCGGTAGAACAGGCTCCTGACAAGGCCGAGATGGTCGAGGTCACATTTGAACGCGGCGATGCGGTGGCGATCAATGGCGAACCGCTCAGCCCCGCGACGATCCTGACGCGGTTGAACGAATTGGGCGCAAAACACGGCATCGGCGTGCTCGATCTGGTGGAAAACCGCTTTGTCGGCATGAAATCGCGCGGCGTCTATGAAACCCCCGGCGGAACAATTCTGCTAGAGGCGCATCGCGGCATCGAACAGATCACACTGGACGCGGGCGCGGGTCATCTGAAGGATTCGATCATGCCGCGCTATGCGGAATTGATCTACAACGGCTTCTGGTATTCCCCGGAACGCGAGGCGCTGCAGGCCCTGATCGACAAGACGCAGGAACATGTCACCGGCACCGTGCGCGTCAAACTGTACAAGGGCCGCGCCGCAACCGTCGCGCGCTGGTCCGATCACAGCCTGTATTCCGAGGCACATGTGACGTTCGAAGAAGACGCCGGTGCCTATGACCAGAAAGACGCGCAGGGTTTCATCCGCCTGAACGCGCTGCGCCTGAAGCTGATCGCGACACGGAACCGGCGGGTTGCCGCCAAAGGCTGATCAGGCTTCCTGCTGACCATCAGAGGGCGTGTCGTCAGATGCGCCCGGTTCCGTGTCATCTGTCAGAACATCGCCGACCTGACGCGCCAGATCGTTCAGGCGCGGCGCATCGGTTGCGTTTGCCGCCCGTGTCACGGATGCCACCGCCCGCATCCCCGGCAACGGCACCGAACGCAGCATCGGCGCCACGGCTCGCGCAACGCCGCCGGCATCCGGCGCGCTGATAATGCCGCGTTCCAGCAACCTTGCCATGGTTGCCCGCGCGGTTTCCGGGGTAACGCCCAGTTGCGATACCAGCGCACCTTCTGACACTTTCGCCTGCGCGTGCGCGATTGCCACGGCCCAGGCATAGGTCATAGGCCGCGCGGCCTGCACCACGGGCGCGGTCATCGCAGGCAGGGGCAGCATCCCGACAGCAGCGGTGCCAAGGGTCATTTGCAGAAAATTCCGGCGGTGCATGGGCGGCCTCGTAACAACGGTCGCTTGGCATATGGGATACGCGCCGCTGTGAAACGAGGGGAGTTTTTTCCCAACACGCTCCTTTCAGGCCTGCAGGCGGTGTTTTGCCAGCCCCTGATAATGCGGCATCGCCGCCGCGCCTAACAACGCCGCTTCGCCCGTCAATACCGGTAACGGCCCCTCTGGCCCGGCAAACCCCGTGGACGCATGGATCGCGCCATACCAATGCGGGGCCCATGCGCCATCATCGGACCGGCCCCCGGCAGGCCACGACAGCATCGCCGGGTCAAACGGCAGCCCGATCCGGTCGCCCAGCAGCGTCAGCATGCCCGCCGGATCGTTGCGGATATCGGCGCTGTCGATCACCAACCCGCCAATGCGCTGAAACAGGGTCGATTGCTGCGGATAGCCGATATCCTCCAGCGTCATTTCACTGCGTTTCGCGCCATACGACGCGATCACCCGCGCTGGATGACGGATCAGATGCACGTTCACGCACGCCGACGCCCAGTCCAGCGGAAAACCGGCAATCATGTGATGCGGCATGTGTTTCATATAGAAATGTGATTTTTGCGCCGGAATAGGGCCGATGCAACGCGCGGCAACGCGGCCCGGGTCCGTCTCATGTGCCGCCAGAATGGCATCGCGCATTGGGTGATCCGCGCCCGTTGCGGCCAGATAGGGCGCATAGAACGGCTCGTCCCACACCGCGCAGTCCGCCCGCTGCCCGAACGCATACATCATGGCGGTAGACAGGTTGCGGGGTCCGGACCACATTGCGATCCTCATGCGCCCACCAGTGTTTTGTACAGACTGCGCAGCCTTTCCGTCACCGGCCCAATCTGCCCTGTGCCGATCTGCCGTCCGTCGATCATGCCCACGGGTGTCTGAGCGCCAAAGGTGCCGGTCAGGAACGCCTCATCGGCCGAATAGGTATCGACCAGACTGAAATTCCGTTCGAACACCGGAATGTCATTGGCGCGGCACAGGTCTATCACCTTGGCCCGCGTAATTCCGTTCATGCAGTAATCCCCGGTGCTGGTCCAAACCTGCCCTTTGCGCACGATAAAGAAATTGCAGGCGTTCGTGGTATTCACAAAGCCATGCACATCCAGCATCAACGCCTCGTCTGCCCCCGCCTTTTCGGCGGCAATACAGGCAAGGATGCAGTTCAGCTTGCTGTGCGAATTCAGTTTTGGGTCCTGCGTCATCGGCAAGCCCCGCATGTGCGGAACGGTCGCCAACCGGATCGGGCGCGGGATCTGGGGCCGCGAATGTTCCATGATGATCACCACCGTCGGCCCCTGCCGCGACAATGACGGATGCTGGAACGGCCGCGTCTTGACGCCGCGTGTGACCATCAGCCGGGCATGGGCGTCGGTGGTCATGTTGTTTGCTGTTTGCGTGTCTAGTACGGCCTGAACTACCTGTTCCCTTGTGCGCGCGATATCCAGATCAATCGCCTTTGCCGCCTCGAACAACCGGTCGATATGTTCGTCGATGAACGTCCAGCGCCCGTTGTACAGCCGCAGGCCTTCCCACACCCCGTCACCCAGCATGAACCCGCTGTCATAGACACTGACCACCGCCTGCGCCTTGGGCCGAAGGGCCCCATCGACCCAGATCAGGATGTTGTCATTACGGGCGTCTTCTTCGGCCTGATGGGTGGTGACTTGGTCCATGGCAATCTCCTTTTTTGCCACGCTAACGCCCGCCGCACCGGGTGTCACGGTGGCGTGAGGCCGCGTTTCGAGGGCTTGGTAACGCCGCCCAACCAGCGCATGATGATGGAAACCAAGGAGGATTGGCGATGAAAAAACTGGCTATGGTGCTGGCACTGTTTTGGGCTGGCGCGGCACAGGCAGCGGACAACGTGCTGGTCGTGGCGGGCGGATGTTTCTGGTGCGTCGAGGCCGATTTCGAAGGCGTGCCGGGTGTGGGCGATGTGGTGTCGGGTTACACCGGCGGCACGCTGGCCAACCCGACCTACAAACAGGTCACGCGCGGCGGCACCGGCCATTACGAAGCGGTGCAGATCCCCTTTGACCCCAGCGTGATCAGCCGGGAAAAGCTGTTGCAGATGTTCCTGCGGTCGATCGATGTGACCGATGCCGGAGGACAGTTCTGTGACCGCGGCGAAAGCTATCGCAGCGCCATTTTCGTCTCTGAGGCGGCCGAAAAGATGCTTGCCGACAAGGTGGTGGCCGAGGCCGAAGCGGAACTGGGCTTCAAGGTGGTCACCCCCGTGATCACGGCAGCGCCATTCTATCTGGCAGAGGCGTATCACCAGAATTATTACAAGGGCGCGGACATCGTTCTGACCCGCTTTGGACCGATATCGCAATCCAAAGCCTACAAGAATTACCGCGATGCCTGTGGCCGCGATTCGCAAGTCAAACGTATCTGGGGCAAATCGGCCCCCTTCGTGAACTAAACCGCGTCCACTTCGGCCCGCGCGGGAATCCCATCTGCGGTCCCGGCGCGCGTCACCTTCAGCGCGCCGGCGCGACTGGCCAGTTGCATCGCCTGCAGCGGCGGCAGCCCTTCTGACAGCCCGGCGGCAAGATACCCGGCAAACGTATCCCCTGCGCCTGTTGTGTCGACAGCGGTCACCGGCAGCGCCGGCACGTGCAGTCTCAGGTTCGGCCCCGTCCAATCGGCACCTTCCGCGCCTTTGGTGATCACCACCGTCAGGCCGCCCGGCAGCGCCCCCATCGCGGCCTGCAACTGCGCCGCCTCGACCGCGTTCAGGATCAGCAGCGACACAAACGGCAGCACATCACGCACGGCACCGGCATCGAAAGGCGCGGCGGAATAGATCACGAATAGACCCTGTTCTTGCCCGATCCGCGCGGCATCGTGCACCAGATTGGTTTCGTTCTGCAACAACAGCAGATCACCCGGCACCGCCCCACCCAGCGCTGCCTGCACATGCCCCGGATCATTCGCCCGGTTTGCGCCGGCAAAAATCGTGATCGCATTTTCACCCGCCGCATCCACGGTGATGATCGCATGCCCCGTTGGCACATCGCCTGTCCGCACATGGGTCACATCCACGCCCAGCGCGCGCATGCGGTCAATCGCCCACGCTCCATCGCGCCCAACCTGCCCGATATGGCACACCGCTGCCCCGGCGCGCGCGGCGGCGACAGACTGGTTCGCGCCCTTTCCGCCCAGACCCAGCGCATAGCTGGTTGCCGCCAGCGTTTCACCCGGCCCGGGGATATGCGGCACACGGTAGGCGTGATCGGCGTTGATCGACCCGAAACACCAGATACGCCGCATCACATCAGCCGATCTTGCAGGCGGCCAGCACGGCCATATTGACGATATCGTTGACCGTCGAGGCTGATGAACAAATCTGGATCTGCTTGTCCAGCCCGGCCAGAATCGGGCCGAGGACGGTCGCTCCGCCCATTTCCTGCATCAGTTTTGTCGAAATCGACGCCGAATGCCGCGCGGGCACCACGAGGATGTTCGCCGGACCTGTCAGGCGCTGGAACGGATAGTTCGCCTGCGCCCTTGGGTTCAGCGCGACATCCACCGTCATCTCGCCTTCAAACTCGAAATTCACCCCGCGCCGTTTCAAAACATCTGGTGCCAGATGCATCTTTTGCGCGCGTTCGGACACCGGATAGCCAAAGGTGGAAAACGACACGAAAGCCACGCGCGGTTCCAGTCCCAGATGCCGCGCCACGCCGGCCGCGCGTTCGGCGATATTGGCCAGATCCTCTTCGCCCGGCCATTCATGCACCAGTGTGTCGGCGATCAGCACGATCCGCCCCGCACGGATCAGGGCCGTGACGCCCGCCACCCCATGGGCCGCATCGGCATCGAAAACATGGTTGATCAGACCCAGCACATAGGCCGATTTCCGGGTCGCCCCCGTGACCATTCCATCGCCGTGGCCGTGCGCCAGCATCAGGGCCGAAAACACATGCCGGTCCCGAGCCGCCAGCCGATGGATGTCGTGGCTGTCGAATCCTTTGCGTTGCAGCCGCCCGTAAAGGAAATCCTTGTAGGTGTTCAGATGTGGCGTGGTGGCGGCATTGATGATTTCCAACTCGCGGAACGCATCGCCCAACCCTTCGGCCGTCAGTTTTTCCAGAACATCGGCCTCGCGGCCCACAACGACGGCCTGGCCATAACCGGACCGCTGGTACTGCACCGCCGCGCGCAACACACGACTGTCATCGCCTTCGGCAAAGATTATCCGCGCCTGTGCCTGCCGGGCGCGCGTGTTCAAACTGCGCAGGATCGACGCCGTGGGGTCCATCCGCGATTTCAGGGAGGCTTCGTAGGCATCCATATCGATGATCGGCCGCCGCGCCGCGCCGGTTTCCATGCAGGCCCGCGCCACGGCAGGTGGAATGCGGTGGATCAGACGCGGATCGAACGGCGTCGGGATGATGTAATCGCGCCCGAACGACAGTTTCTTGCCATAGGCCATGGCGACCTCATCGGGCACATCCTCGCGCGCCAACGCCGCCAATGCCTGCGCACATGCGATCTTCATCTCGTCGTTGATGGCGCGGGCCTGCACGTCCAGCGCACCGCGGAACAGATAGGGGAATCCCAGCACGTTGTTGACCTGATTGGGATAGTCGCTACGCCCGGTCGCCACGATCGCGTCGGGGCGTACCTCATGTGCCTCTTCGGGGGTGATTTCGGGGTCCGGATTCGCCATGGCAAAGATCACCGGGTTATCCGCCATTGCGGCCACCATCGCCTGCGTCACTGCGCCTTTGGCCGACACACCCAGAAACACGTCCGCGCCCACCATCGCCTCTTCGAGGCTGCGGGAGTCGGTCAGCGCCGCATGGGCGGATTTCCACTGGTTCATGCCCTCGGTCCGACCCTGATAGATCACGCCCTTGGTGTCACACAGGATGCAGTTGTCGTGCTTGGCCCCCATCCGTTTCAGCAGTTCGATGCACGCGATCCCCGCCGCGCCCGCACCGTTCACCACGATCTTCACATCTGAGATCTTCTTGCCTGACAGGTACAACGCGTTGATCAGACCGGCGGCACAGATCACCGCCGTGCCGTGCTGGTCATCATGAAACACCGGGATGTCCATGATTTCCTTCAGCCGCTGTTCGATGATGAAACACTCCGGCGCCTTGATATCCTCAAGGTTGATGCCGCCAAACGTCGGCCCCATCAGCCGCACCGCTTGAATGATTTCATCGGCGTCTTCGGTGTCCAGCTCGATGTCGATCGAATTCACATCGGCGAACCGCTTGAACAGCACCGCCTTGCCTTCCATCACCGGTTTCGACGCCAACGCCCCCAGATTGCCCTTGTTGGTGTAATCATAAGCCGTTTCGGGGTGCGCGAAGATTTCCAGACAGGGCACCGCAACGCCGGGCGAATACGCCAGGCTCAGGTCGCGCTGCGTGGTCATCGGTACCGTCGCCGTCACTTCCCATTTGCCGGGGGTGGGCTCAAGATGAAACTGCAACGCATCTTCGCGGGTAAAGCGCGGCCTGGACATGGGAACTCTCCTTTAGGTCCATGCGTCATACAGGGACGGCGCGCGCGGCTCAATGACTTCGCGTTTTCGGCTTTCCCGGCCGGGGCAGGGTTTGTAACGTCCGGCACGCAGCCCGGGGGACACCACGTGACCGACACCGCCACGCCGATGATGGCGCAATATCTGGACATCAAGGCGCAGAACCCCGGCGCGCTGCTGTTCTACCGCATGGGTGATTTCTACGAGATGTTCTTTGACGACGCGGTTGCTGCGGCTGCCGCGCTGGACATCGCTTTGACCAAACGCGGGTTTCATCAGGGCGCGGATATCCCGATGTGCGGTGTGCCGGTCCACGCCGCCGAAGGCTATCTGCTGACCCTGATCCGCAAGGGGTTTCGCGTTGCCATCGCCGAACAGCTGGAAGACCCCGCCGAAGCCAAAAAACGCGGGTCGAAATCCGTGTTGAAACGCGATGTGGTGCGTCTGGTCACCCCCGGCACCCTGACCGAGGATTCGCTGCTGGAGGCGCGGCGGCACAATTATCTTGCCGGCTTCGCGCTGGTCCGTGACGAAGGCGCGCTGGCGTGGGTCGATATCTCGACCGGCGCGTTCCATGTCATGCCGATGCCGCCCGCGCGGCTGGGGCCGGAGCTGGCGCGGCTGCGGCCAGCCGAAGTGGTGATAAGCGACACGATCGAGGCCGATTTTGGCCCGGTCATCGCAGAAACGGGTTGCGCGCTGACACCGCTGGCGCGCGGGTCGTTTGATTCCGTGGGGGGTGAAAGGCGGCTGTGTGCGCTTTTCGGCGTCGCATCCCTGGACCCTTTTGGCGCGTTCACCCGGGCCGAGGTCGCGGCCATGGGCGGCATCGTCGATTACCTTGATCTGACGCAGCGCGGTCGTCTGCCGCTGTTGCGCCCGCCGTTGCGCGAGGCGGCAGGGGGCACGATGCTTATCGACGCCGCGACCCGGCGCAATCTGGAATTGACCCATGCCATGTCGGGCGGCCGCGCCGGGTCGCTGTTGGCGGCCATCGACCGCACTGTGACCGCCGGCGGTGCCCGGCTGCTGGAGCGCCGCGTCTCCGCGCCGCTGACCGATGCCAACGCGGTTGCTGCGCGACTGGATGCGGTAGATTTTCTGCTGGAACAGTCTCGATTGACCACCGATCTGCGCGAGGCCTTGCGACGGGTTCCCGATTTGGATCGCGCGCTTTCGCGGCTGGCGCTGGATCGCGGCGGTCCGCGCGACCTGACCGCCGTGCGCGCGGGTCTGACGCAGGCGATGCACATTGCAGGCCTGCTGCACGATCTTCCCGTTGTGCTGTCCGACGCAGCGCGCGATCTGACCGGGCACGCCGCGCTGATCGCGCTGCTGGACGCCGCGCTGGTCGCAGAGCCGCCGCTGTTGACCCGCGACGGCGGTTTCATCGCAATGGGCCATGACGCGGAACTGGACGACATGCGGCGGCTACGCGACGAAGGCCGTGGCGTTATCGGCCGGATGCAGGCGGACTATGTGCAGGACACCGGCATCGCATCGTTAAAGATCAAGCATAACAACGTGCTGGGCTATTTCATCGAGATCACATCGATCCATGCCGAAAAGCTGCTAACGCCACCCCTGAACGACAAATACCGACACCGTCAAACCACGGCGAACCAGTTGAGGTTCACCACGCCGGACCTGTCGGAACTGGAAACCCGGATTCTGAATGCCGGCGGGCGAGCTCTGGAGATTGAAAAGCGGCTCTATGATGGCCTGAAAAGCGCTATTCTAGTTGACGCCCCCCGCATCAGTGCCGCCGCCCGGGCGCTGGCAGAAATCGACGTAGCCGCCGGCCTTGCCGACCTGTCGCGCGGCGAAGCCTGGGTGCGCCCCCGCGTGGACAGTTCCCGCGCGCTGGTCATCACCGGCGGGCGCCATCCGGTGGTCGAACAGGCGCTGCGCCGTCAGGGCCAAAGCTTTGTCGCAAACGACACGTCACTGG
This sequence comes from Rhodobacterales bacterium, assembly GCA_038205135.1. Taxonomy (GTDB): domain Bacteria; phylum Pseudomonadota; class Alphaproteobacteria; order Rhodobacterales; family Rhodobacteraceae; genus UBA9554. The sequence goes on along the minus strand of JBBRCF010000009.1, from coordinate 30,276 downwards.
GCGAAGGCACCGATATCTGGCTGCTGACCGGGCCGAACATGGCGGGCAAATCCACCTTTCTGCGGCAGACCGCGCTGATTGCCGTGCTGGCGCAGATGGGCAGCCACGTGCCGGCCGATGCCGCCCATCTTGGCATCGTGCGCCAACTGTTCAGCCGCGTGGGCGCCAGTGACGATCTGGCGCGCGGGCGGTCCACCTTTATGGTCGAAATGGTCGAAACCGCCGCGATTCTGAACCAGGCCGAGGATCGCGCGTTGGTCATTCTTGATGAAATCGGGCGCGGCACCGCCACTTATGACGGGCTGTCGATCGCCTGGGCGACGCTGGAACACCTGCATGACCAGAACCGCTGCCGCGCGCTGTTCGCGACGCATTACCATGAAATGACCGCACTGGCCGGAAAACTGCCCCGAGTCGCCAACGCTACTGTCTCGGTGCGCGAACATGACGGCGATATCATCTTTTTGCATGAGGTGCGCAAAGGCGCCGCCGACCGCAGCTATGGCGTGCAGGTGGCCCGCCTTGCCGGCCTGCCCGACACGGTCATTGCCCGTGCTCGCACCGTGTTGCAGGCGCTGGAAAAAGGCGAACGCGAAGGCAAACGCGCCACGATCATCAATGACCTGCCGCTGTTCGCCGCCGCCCCGCCGCAAAAGTCAGCGCCGGCACCGCAGATCAACCAGATCGAATCACGCCTGCGGGACCTGAACCCCGACGAACTGACCCCGCGTGACGCGCTGCAGGCGCTGTATGACCTGCGCAAACTGCTGGACTGATCAGCTTTTGGGCGTCGACGACACGCCGACCTGCGCCGGGCGCAACAACCGATCATGCAGCAGGAACCCCTCGGTGGACACCTGAATGATGTCGCCCGCGCGGGTCCCCGGCACCGGGGCCTCGAACATCGCCTGATGCAGCTGCGGGTCGAACGCATCACCGATCTGCGGCGCGATCCGGGTCATCCCGTGCTTGCCAAAGATGTGCAGCAATTCCCTCATCGTCAATTCCACGCCTTCCAGCAGCGGGCCGAACGTCGCGCGCTGCTCGTCGGTAGCGGCTTCCAGCGCGCGCTTCAGGTTGTCGTAGACCGGCAACATGTCGCGTGACAGCCGCGCGCCTCCGTAATTTTCGGCCTCTTTGCGGTCTTTTTCGGCGCGCTTGCGGCTGTTTTCAGCATCCGCCAAGGCACGCAGCCACTTGTCGCGCATCTCGTTGCGCTCGGCACGCAAGGCATCGACTGCGGCTTCTGTCGCGTCGATTTCCTCATCCAATACTGCGTATTCCTCGGCCTCGGCCTCTGCCAGGCTATCAAGGAAATCCTTTTCCGGATCGTTTCTGGCCATGCTCTTTACCTTTCGCTGCGGTCCGAAATCATCCGCCCCACCAGTTGCGCGGTGTAGTCCACAATGGGAACGATCCGGCCATAGTTCAGCCGAGTCGGTCCGATCACGCCAATGGCGCCGATGATCTTACGGTCAGCGTTCATATATGGAGAAACCACCAGAGAGGAACCCGAAAGTGAGAAAAGTTTGTTCTCTGACCCGATGAAAATACGCACGCCGTCGCCCTGATCGGTCAGTTCCAGAAATTCGGCAATGTCACGTTTCCGCTCCAGATCATCAAACAGCGTGCGAATGCGGTCCAGATCCTCGGGCGGTACCTCGGGACCCAGCAGATTGGACCGGCCACGCACGATCAGCCGTTCATGCCGGTCGCCTTCGTTCTGCCAGACTGCCAGACCGGATTCGACCATATCTTGCGCCAAAACGTCGATTTCCTGCCGCCGCCGCGCGATTTCCGCCCGCATCGACACGCGCAACTCCGACAGCGTCTTGCCTTCAACAATCGCGTTCAGAAAATTCGCCGCCTCGCGCATCGACGATGGTGTTTGCCCAAGCGGCGGGGTGAACAGGCGATTCTCCACATGCCCGTCAGCGAACACCAGCACGACCAGCGCACGATCGGCCGACAACGACACAAATTCGACGTGCCGGATCGCGGCTTCGTGTTTCGGCGTCAGCACCAGCGACGCACCGCGCGTCACGCCTGACAGAGCTGCGCCAACCCGATCCAGCAATCCGCCCACATCCGTTGCGTTGGACCCCAGCGTTTCGTCGATCCGGGCTCGGTCTTCGGCGTCCGGCGGCGCAACCTCCAGCAGTGCATCGACAAACAGCCGCAGCCCCAGTTGCGTCGGCACCCGACCAGCGCTGATATGCGGCGACCCCAGCAGCCCCAGATATTCAAGGTCCTGCATCACGTTGCGAATCGTTGCCGCGCTGACCTTTTCCGTCAGGCTGTGCGTCAGGGTCCGGCTGCCGACCGGATCGCCTGATAGCAGATAGCTTTCGACCACGCGGCGAAACACCTCGCGTGACCGGTCGTTCATCTCTTGCAGAATGGTCGCGCCTTCTTTCATCGCACGCCCCTTGTTACGATCAGGCATTAGAATGTCATGCCCGGCCAACGTCAATCACACTGTGGATCAGGCTTGCGCGCAATACCCGCGCGCCTGTATCCGGGGGCCAGATCGAAAAGGAACCCATGATGCGCCCCTCTGGACGACAGCTAAGCGAAATGCGCCCGATATCAATCGAAACCGGGGTGGTAAAGCATGCCGAAGGGTCCTGCCTGATCAAGGTCGGCGATACCCATGTGCTATGCACTGCCACGCTGGAAGAGCGTGTGCCGCCTTTCGTCAAAGGCACCGGCCTGGGCTGGGTGACGGCCGAATATGGCATGCTGCCGCGGTCCACCACATCGCGCATGCCGCGTGAGGCCGCAAAGGGCAAACAGGGCGGGCGCACCGTGGAAATTCAGCGCCTGATTGGGCGCAGCCTGCGTGCCGGCGTTGACCGCGTGGCCTTGGGCGAACGCCAGATCACCATCGACTGCGACGTGTTGCAGGCCGATGGCGGCACACGTTGCGCGTCGATCACCGGCGGTTGGGTCGCACTGAAGATCGCGGTGGACAAGCTGATGCGAGCGGGTGCAATCGTGTCTAACCCACTGGAAAACCCGGTCGCTGCGGTGTCTTGCGGCATCTATGCCGGGCAGCCGATGCTGGACCTGGACTATCCCGAAGACAGCGAAGCCGGCGTAGATGGCAATTTCGTCATGCTCGGCAACGGTGCACTGGTCGAGGTGCAGATGTCTGCCGAAGGGTCCACCTTTACCCGCGCCCAGATGGATGCATTGATGACGCTTGCTGACAAGGGCGTGGCTGAACTGGTCGCAATGCAGATGGCGGCGGTTCAGTAAAAACGATGGGGCGCAAATTTTCCAGCGATCGCCTGCTGATCGCGACGCATAACCAGGGCAAGCTGGAAGAGATGGCGCATCTGCTGGCTCCTTATGCCGTGTCCGTGGTGGGTGCCGCCGAACTGGGCCTGCCTGAACCGGTAGAAACCGGGACCACTTTCGTCGAAAACGCACGGATCAAGGCGCACGCCGCGTCGCAGTCCGCCGGTTTGCCCGCGTTGGCGGATGACAGTGGCATCGCCATTGACGCCTTGGGTGGCGCGCCGGGCGTGTATACCGCAGATTGGGCTGAAACAGGGTCTGGTCGCGACTTTGTGTTGGCCATGACGCGCGCGCATGATGCGTTGATTGCCACGGGCACGCCACAGCCTTGGGCGGCGCAGTTCTGCTGCACGCTGGTACTGGCCTGGCCCGACGGTACCGATGCGGTTTTTGCTGGCACGATGGTGGGGCGATTTGTCTGGCCGATGCGCGGCGATCAGGGCCATGGCTATGATCCGGTGTTTCAGCCGGACGGCCATGACCTGACCTTTGCCGAAATGGACCGCTGGCAGAAAAACCTGATCAGCCATCGCGCCGATGCCTTTGCCAAATTCGTGCAGGGCTGTTTTGGCTGAGGATTGGGCATCGGGCGGTTTTGCCATCTATGTCCATTGGCCGTTCTGCGCGGCCAAATGCCCGTACTGCGATTTCAACAGCCATGTCGCACGCCACATTGACCAGAACCGCTGGCTGCGCGCGTACCTGTCCGAAATTGACCGCCACGCCGCGCTGGTGCCAGGCCGCGTGTTGACCTCGATCTTTTTTGGGGGTGGCACGCCATCGCTCATGGATCCGGACGTGGTCGCCGAAATCATCGCGCGGATCCGGCATCACTGGCCCGTCGCGAATGATCTTGAGGTGACGCTGGAGGCAAACCCCGGATCGGTCGAGGCTGGCCGGTTCCGCGCCTATGCCCAAGGCGGCGTCAACCGCATTTCGATGGGTATACAGGCATTGAACGATCGCGATCTGGCCCGGCTTGGTCGTGTCCATTCGGTGAAGGAAGCGCGCGCCGCGTTTGACATCGCGCGGACCACGTTTGACCGCGTCAGTTTTGACCTGATCTATGCCCGCCAAGACCAGACGCCCGAGGATTGGCGCGCAGAGCTGAACGAGGCCCTGACGATGGCCGTCGATCACCTGTCGCTGTACCAACTGACCATCGAGGACGGCACCGCCTTTGGTGACCGCTACAAGGCCGGAAAGCTGCGCGGCTTGCCACACGAAGATTCGGCAACCGAAATGTTTCACGTGACACAATCGGTCTGCGATGCCGCCGGCATGCCGGCTTATGAAGTATCAAACCACGCTCGTGATAGCGCGCAGTCGCGCCACAATCGGGTCTATTGGCGCTATGGCGATTATGTCGGGATTGGTCCCGGCGCACATGGCCGCCTGACGCTCGGCGGCCTTCGTCACGCCACAGAAGCCGCGCGCGCGCCGGGGGATTGGTTGATGCGCGCCGAGTCCGGGTCGGGCGACATCCTGCGGGATGCCCTGACACCCGAGGATGCCGCATCAGAATTCCTGTTGATGGGCCTGCGCCTGACCGAAGGCGTCGATCCGGGGCGGTATGCCCAAATTCGCGGCGCCCCCTTGTCCGGTGCTTCCGTGGCCTATCTTGTAGATCTTGACATGATCACTACCGCGCCCAACCGCGTCCGAACCACGCCACAAGGTCGACTGGTTCTGAACGCCGTAATTGCGCGGCTGCTGGAAGGGTAGAATGCGCATACTTTGGGCCGCCGCAGGGTTGATCAGCATGGGCCTCGCCTTTGTCGGCGTGTTCTTACCTTTGGTGCCGACCGTGCCATTTCTATTGCTGGCGGCGTTCTGTTTTGCCAGATCATCGGAAACGCTGCATGACTGGTTGCTGACCCACCGCACTTTCGGCCCGCCGATTGTCGCATGGCAGGACCGCGGTGCGATCGGTTTACGCGGCAAACGCCTGGCAACCCTGTCGATACTGGCGGTGTTCGGGCTGTCGGTCCTGCTGGGGCTAGGGCCGCTGATTCTGGCTATTCAGGCCACAATCCTTGGTTTGGTCATGATTTTCATCTGGTCGCGGCCTAGCGCCTGACGGTCAACATCCGGCACAGCTCGTCCAGCTCGTCTAACGTTGCGTACCGGATGCTTATATATCCGGATTCCATATTGGCATCATGCGCAATGTCCACCGCCATGCTCAGACAGGCTGACAGATCCTGTTCAAGCGCGCGGGTGTCCGCATCTTTTTCGACCATCTTGCGCGGCCGAGGCGGCGGATCGCCCGCAACCAGCGGCGGCGCGGGTTTTTTCGCCAGCTTTTCGGCAGCGCGCACCGACAGGCCATCCTTGATGATCCGCCGCGCCACACTGACCGCATCGTCGGAGGTGACCAAAGTCCGCGCGTGCCCGGCCGACAGCCGGCCATCCCGGACATACCCGATAACCTCTTCCGGCAAGGTCAGCAGCCGCAACAGATTGGCGATGTGGCTACGGCTTTTTCCCAACGCCTCGGCCAGCTTTTCCTGGGTATGCCCGAACCGATCCATCAACTGCCGAAAACCCGCTGCTTCTTCGATCGGGTTCAGATCTGCGCGCTGAATATTCTCGATAATGGCCAGTTCCAGCACTTCGGTATCATCCAGATCCCGCACCAGCACCGGCAAGTCGTGCAACTGCGCCATCTGGGCGGCCCGCCAACGCCGTTCACCCGCGACAATCTGGTATTCTCCGTCATGTCCGGGTCTGGGTCGCACGATCAGCGGTTGAATCACGCCTTTTTCACGAATGGATCTGGCCAGATCCTCGAGCGCGGCCGGATCAAAGCTGCGGCGCGGCTGGTCTGGATTGGCAAACACCCTGTCCAGCGCCACAGACAAATCCGCCCGGCGCGGCGCCGCGTCCTGCTGCGCCACATTCACGTCCGCCATCAGGGCCGACAAGCCCCGGCCCAGCCCGCGCTTGATGGATTTATCGGTCATGACACACCTCCGACTGTAAAGGTCAATTCGGGATATCGACGCAAAACCTCTTTCGCAAGCGCGAGATAGGCGAGCGAGCCTTTGGATTGCGGATCGTACTCCAACACCGGCATGGCGTAGGATGGCGCCTCTGACACCCGGACATTGCGCGGTATCACGGTCTTGAACACCACATCACCCAGGTTCTCGCGGGCGTCGGCTTCGACCTGCTGCGACAGATTATTGCGCGCATCATACATGGTCAGCACAACACCCTCGATCCGCAGCTTCGGGTTTGCGGTCTGCCGCACCTCGCGAATCGTCTGCAACAGTTGGCTCAACCCCTCCAGTGCAAAGAATTCCGATTGCAGCGGCACCAGCACCGCATGCGCCGCTACCATCGCGTTGACGGTCAGCAAATTCAACGATGGCGGACAGTCGATCAGCACAAAGTCAAAGGCGAATTCGTCCATCGCATGCTGACGCAACGCATCATGCAGCAAAAAACTGCGCTTTTCGTTGGCCACCAGCTCCATGTCCGCCGATGACAGGTCCACGGTCGCGGGGATGATACACAACCCTTCGACCTTGGTGCTTTGGATCGCCTGATGCAACGCGATCCCCTCCAGCAGTAATTCATAGGACGTGAATTCGCGGTCATTCGGCTCGACCCCCAATCCGGTAGAGGCGTTGCCTTGGGGATCCAGATCGACGATTAGCACGCGCATGCCATGGGCGGCCAAGGCCGCACCCAGATTGATCGCTGTCGTTGTCTTGCCGACGCCCCCTTTCTGGTTGGCGACGGCAATGATGCGCGGCAAGCTCGTGCGGGTGGGGTCAGACACGGGCGATTCCCTTGATCTGGAGGATAACGGCATCAGGATCAGTCAGGCTCTTAGCGGTCTGGAGGTCAAATTGCCACTGCGCCGCAGCCGTGCCCAGCTCATTTTGCCAGGTCGCGCCCTTGGAAAACAGGCAAGTTCCGCCGTCGGCAAGATGGCGCTCGGCATAGCCCAACAGGCCGGTCAGGTCCGACAATGCGCGCGCTGACACGACGTCGGCCTGCTGCGGCGAGGCCGATTCTATCCGGTTGCACAGAACGACCGCCGGAGCGCCCGTTTCCCGGATGACAGTGCGCAGAAAGGCGGCCTTGCGTTGGTCGCTTTCGATTAACGTCACGCGCGCCGGGCTGCCGCACTCCATCGCGCGAATGGCAATGACCAGGCCAGGGAAGCCGCCACCAGAGCCTAGATCGACCCAATGCGTTACCGGATGTGGCGCCAAAGCAAAAAGTTGTAGCGAGTCGGCAAAGTGCCGAGCTTCCAATTCCTCCAGCGAGGTTCTCGATACGAGGTTGATGCGCGAATTCCACTCACGCAGACGCAAAGCATATGACGTCAGCCGCTCGGCTGTTTCACGTGAAACATCGTTCACGCGCGACGCTCCCGTTTTGCCTGTCGCAGCTTTGCCAGCAAAAGCGTCAGCGCGGCGGGCGTCATGCCATCAAGCTTTGCCGCCTGCGCAAGGTTGCCGGGCCGCGCCTGACCGAGCTTCAGCTTTAATTCGTTCGAAAGCCCTTCGATGCCGGAATAGGTAAAATCGCCGGGAATTTCCTGCAGCTCATCCCGCTTCAGCACATCGACGTCGCGTTTCTGACGATCGATGTAATTAGCGTACAGCGCATCACGCGCCAGCTGTTCCCGTGTGTCAGGGTCGATATCAGCCAGCGTCGGATCAAGCGTCAGCAGATGATCAAAGCCTAGGTCGGTCAAGGCCAACAGCTGAAATCCAGTGCGACGCGGACCATCGGCATTAACCTCGATCCCGGCGGCGATCACCTCGCGCGGCGTGTAATCGCCCTCATTAAGGCGCGCGCGACCAGATACCAGACGCCCTGTCTTCGCCTCAAAGGCGGCACGACGCGTGGCGCCGACGCACCCGAGTTTGATTGCCAGCGGCGTCAACCGCTGATCTGCATTATCCGCGCGAAGCGATAAACGGAATTCCGCCCGCGACGTGAACATGCGATAGGGTTCGGTCACGCCGCGCGACGTAAGGTCGTCAATCATCACGCCGATATAGCTGTCAGTGCGCGAGAAATGCACCGGATCACGGCCAAGGACCGCAAGCGCCGCGTTTAACCCGGCCACCAGACCCTGCGCGGCCGCCTCTTCATACCCCGTGGTGCCATTGATCTGCCCCGCCAGAAACAGTCCAGGTACGGATTTAACGGCCAGCTGCAAGTCCAGCGCGCGGGGATCGACGTAATCGTATTCGATCGCATAGCCGGGTTGCAGAATAACGGCATTCTCCAGCCCCTGCATGGAATGGACATACTCATGCTGGACATCCTCGGGCAACGAGGTAGAAATCCCGTTCGGATAGACCGTGTGATCATCAAGCCCTTCGGGTTCCAGAAAAATCTGATGGCTGTCCTTGTCGGAAAAACGCACGACTTTGTCCTCGATCGAGGGGCAATAACGCGGTCCGATGCCTTCGATATGGCCGCCATACATGGCTGACCGGCTCAGATTGGCGCGGATGATATCATGGGTTCTGGCGTTGGTGTGGGTGATGCCGCAGGCAACCTGACGAACAAATGCCCGCTTGTGCATGAATGAAAACAGCGTCGGTTCGTCGTCGGCGGGCTGACTTTCAAGCCGGTCCCAAGCGATAGTGCGGCCGTCTAGACGCGGCGGTGTACCGGTTTTCAACCGTCCCAATGGCAGGCCGAACTCATCCATGCGTTCGGCAAGTTTCACCGATGGCTTGTCACCCATGCGTCCGCCCGGGCGTTTCTGGTCGCCAATGTGGATCACGCCACGCAGAAAGGTGCCAGAGGTCAGGACGACGGCCTGTGCCCTGATCGTCGCGCCGTCCACCAGCTCGACCCCGGCAGCGCGATGGCCTTGCATCAGGATATCGACAACCTCGCCCTCGACAATCTGCACGCCGGGCTGCGCTTCGATTTCGCGCAACATGGCCTCGCGGTACAGGCGGCGGTCGGATTGCGTGCGCGGACCCTGCACCGCAGGACCTTTGCGACGGTTCAGCAAACGAAACTGGATGCCGGAATAATCCGCGACACGGCCCATGACTCCGTCCATCGCATCCACTTCGCGCACCAGATGACCTTTACCCAATCCGCCTATCGCGGGATTGCAGGACATCACACCGATGCCATCACGGCGCAGCGTGACCAGTGCAACCTTTGCGCCCAGACGGGCGGCGGCATGCGCCGCTTCGGTACCGGCATGGCCACCACCGATGACAACAACATCAAAATCATGTTTCATGTGAAACACTCCTACTTTCCGATGCAAAAGCTGGCAAAGATGTGATCCAGCAGGTCCTCGACATCCACCCGCCCGACAAGATGGTCCAGCGCGCGGGTAGCGCTGCGAATATCCTCGGCGGCCAAATCAGCGTTGCGCCTAATCTGTATCAGCGCCCCATCCAGGCCCGTTGCCGCACGACAAAGCGCAGTCAAATGGCGTTCCCGCGTTGCCACGCCAGCGCCGGCAGCACGTTCTGTCAGAACCATCCCAAGCGACTGTAACAGTTCATCGACGCCTTCGCCACTACGGCCCGATATGGCGCCGCCTTTGTCCGCGAGCAGATCGGCCTTGGCACGCAGCACGATATCCCCCGGCCGCGCAGCCATATCGGGCATCGCGTCATCATCCACCAGAAACACCCGCAAATCGGCCATCGCGGCCCGTTCACGCGCGCGGGCGACACCGATGCGTTCAACCGGATCTGCGGTGTCGCGCAGACCGGCCGTATCCAGAAGCGTCACGGCAAGGCCGCCGATCTCCATCCTCACCTCGATCACATCCCGGGTCGTGCCGGCGATTTCCGATGTGATCGCGGCCTCTCGTCCCGCCAAGGCATTGAGAAGGGTGGACTTTCCAACATTCGGCGCCCCAACGATCGCAACTTCGAACCCGCTGCGCACCCGTTCAGCGGCACTGGCTCCGGCGATCTGACGTCGCAGGTCGGTCAACACACCGGTTAATAGTCCGGTCACCTCGGGTGTCACATCCACCGGCACGTCTTCATCGGCAAAGTCGATCGTCGCCTCGATCAGCGCCGCCGCCCGGATAAGGTCGCCGCGCCAGCCATCTGCAAGCGCACCGATTTCGCCCGACAAGACGCGCAGCGCCTGTTTTCGCTGCGATTCGGTTTCGGCGTCAATCAAATCGGCAAGCCCTTCGACCTGTGCCAGATCGAGGCGGCCGTTTTCCAGAGCCCGCCGGGTAAATTCACCGGGTTCAGCCATGCGCAGGCCGGGAACCGCCGCCAACGCGCGCAGCACCGCGCGGATGACCGCGATGGACCCATGCAGATGCAGTTCCACAACGGTCTCACCAGTAAAACTGGCGTTCTTGGCAAAATGCAGCACCAACGCCTGATCCAACACCGCGCCGCTATCGCGCAGAAGCCGCAGGGCCGATCCGCGCGGTGGGGGCAGGGACCCCGCCAGCCGCAATCCCGCATCCGCGGCCTGCGGGCCAGAGATGCGGATGACAGCGACCCCCGCCTTGCCCGGGGCGCTGGCCGGGGCAAAGATCGTGTCCATCCCGGCCTCAGCTATTCATCGACTCGAAGAAGTCGCTGTTTGACTTGGTCTGTTTCAACTTGGAAATCAGGAATTCAATGGCGTCGGTGGTGCCCATCGGGTTCAGGATGCGGCGCAACAGATAAGTCTTTTGCAGATCCTTCTGGCTGACCAGCAATTCTTCTTTCCGGGTGCCGGATTTCAGGATGTCCATCGCCGGGAACACCCGCTTGTCGGACACTTTACGGTCCAGCACGATTTCCGAATTGCCGGTGCCCTTGAATTCTTCAAAGATCACTTCGTCCATGCGCGACCCGGTGTCGATCAGCGCGGTGGCGATGATGGTCAGAGACCCGCCTTCCTCGATGTTGCGCGCAGCACCAAAGAACCGTTTCGGGCGCTGCAAGGCGTTGGCATCCACACCGCCGGTCAACACCTTGCCGGACGACGGCACCACGGTGTTGAAGGCGCGGCCAAGACGGGTGATGCTGTCCAGCAAGATCACCACGTCGCGCTTGTGTTCCACCAGCCGCTTGGCCTTTTCGATCACCATTTCCGACACCGCCACGTGGCGTGTTGCGGGCTCGTCAAAGGTGGAACTGACCACCTCACCTTTGACGGACCGCTGCATGTCGGTGACTTCTTCGGGGCGTTCATCGATCAGTAGCACGATCAGATAGCACTCCGGGTGGTTCACCTCGATCGACCGGGCGATGTTCTGCAGCAACACGGTCTTGCCGGTACGCGGCGGCGCCACAATCAGCGCGCGCTGGCCTTTGCCGATCGGCGAGACCAGATCGATGATCCGGGCCGACCGATCCTTGATCGTCGGATCCTCGATCTCCATCTTCAGGCGCTGATCAGGATACAGCGGCGTCAGGTTGTCAAAGGCGATCTTGTGCCGCGCTTTTTCCGGATCTTCGAAATTGATCCGCTCCACGCCGGTCAGCGCGAAATAGCGTTCTTCGCCATCCGGTGCCTTCATGACGCCCTCGATGGTGTCACCGGTGCGCAGGGCAAAAAGCCTGATCATTTCTGGCGACACGTAAATATCATCCGGGCCTGGCAGATAGTTCGCCTCGGGCGACCGGAGGAATCCGAAACCGTCCTGCAACACTTCCAGCACGCCATCGCCGCCAATCACGCATTCTTCGGCGGCCATTTCGCGCAGGATCTGAAACATCATCTCGCCCTTGCGCATGGTCGAGGCGTTTTCGATCTCCAGCTCTTCCGCCATCGACAGCAGGTCTTTGGGGCTCTTCGCCTTCAGCTCTGCCAGGTTCACCCGGTCAGGGATTTCAAAACCACGGTCGTCAAGCGGCTGTTCGTCGTTCATGCCAATACCTCGTATGGCCGTGCTTTGGCCATCGATCCATCATGTTGCTGGGCGGTGTCCCCGGACGGGGTCCTGAAAATGCGATAGGCGCAGAAGCCGCCCCTGTCAATCATAGGCCGACGCGTTCGGTCAGCCCTCTTATAAGAATAAGATAAAGATAGGTTGATGATGAATTATGGGCCGGCCTGCCCTGGGGATCATTCGTTTCGCGGTCATTTATCCTCACCGGGACAACCTTGGGTGCAGAGCACTGCAATTATGTCAGAACGATATAAAAATATAATATTTTCAATAGTTTAATGTCAGGCAGACAGTCGATGACCATGTGGATAAATCAGTGATAACATATTCATCCCACAGGCGGACGTTATCCCGGCGCACAGGCGCGCAAGTGGTCCGGGGCGGTCTGGGGCCGGCGGGTTATCCCCCGTCTTGCCTTGAGGCCGTGTTTTCCGCAAATATGTCCCGCGGGAAATACCTGCGCTTATCCGCGAGTTACACACATGAAAAAACCACTGATCCTGGCGTCCGGATCCGTGATCCGGGCCGCGCTGCTGCGCAACGCGGCGGTTTCCTGCCATACAGTATCACCGCGCATCGATGAAGATTCGGTAAAATCCGCCCTGCTGGCCGAACAGGCCTCGCCGCGCGACATCGCCGATACGCTGGCCGAACTGAAGGCGCGCAAGATCAGCGATAAACACCCGGGGGCCTTGGTTCTGGGTTGCGACCAGGTGCTGGACCATGCCGGGACGCTGCTGTCAAAACCGACATCCCGCGATGACGCGGCGGGCCAGCTGGATCGCCTGCGCGGGCAGCGCCATCAATTGTTGTCTGCCGCGGTCATCTGTGAAGACGGTCGTCCGGTCTGGCGGCATGTGGGTGTTGTGCGTTTGACCATGCGTGCGTTTTCGGACGCCTATCTGACTGGCTATCTGGATCGCAACTGGCCCGGCATCGCTGACAGCGTCGGTGGCTACAAGCTGGAAGAAGAAGGCGTGCGATTGTTTTCTCGCATCGAAGGTGATTATTTTACCGTGCTGGGTTTGCCGTTGCTGGAACTGCTGGCCTATCTGACGCTGCGGGGAGAGTTGGAGTCATGACTCATACGAAAATCCCGTTGGCGGCGGTCATCGGATCGCCGGTGGCCCATTCCCGGTCGCCCAAACTGCACGCCCACTGGCTGCGCCAGCACGGGCTGCCGGGCCATTACATCCCGATGGACGTCAGCAGCGATGATTTGCCCCAGGTGCTTCGCCTGCTGCCGCGCATGGGTTTTGTTGGTTGCAACATCACTGTGCCGCACAAGGAAGCAGCGCTGAAAATCGCTGATCTGGTGACGGATCGCGCGGCGTTGATCGGTGCCGCGAACACGCTGATTTTCCGCAAGGATGGCAAGATCCATGCCGACAACACCGATGGCTACGGGTTTGTCGAAAACCTGCGGCAGAACGCGCCGAAATGGAACCCCAAGGCCGGACCGGCCGCCGTTCTGGGGGCCGGCGGTGCTGCACGCGCGGTGATTGCGTCGCTGCTGGAGGTCGGTGTGCCGGAGATTCTGCTGGCAAATCGCACGCGCGTCCGGGCCGATGCGCTGGCGCATGAATTCGGCAAACGGGTGTTCGTCGTCGAATGGGTGCAGGCCGGCAATATTCTGGAGGATGCGTTGACCGTTGTGAACACCACCACGCTGGGAATGGTCGGGCAACCGGAATTGCGCGTGCCGCTGGACGGTTTGCATATGGGGCAGGTGGTGACCGATCTGGTCTATACGCCGCTGCAGACCCGATTGCTACGCGAGGCGGCCGAGACCGGCTGCACGGTGGTGGATGGGCTGGGCATGTTGCTGCATCAGGCGGTGCCTGGGTTTGAACGGTGGTTCGGCATCAGACCACAGGTGGATGCCGCCACGCGCGCGGCGGTTTTGCGATGATTCTGGTCGGCTTGACCGGGTCCATCGGCATGGGCAAATCCACCACCGCGCAGATGTTCCGGGACGCAGGGTGCGCGGTCTGGGATGCCGACGCCGCTGTGCACCGTTTGTATGCTGCAGGCGGAGGCGCCGTGGCACCGATTGCGGCAATTTGGCCTGAGGCAGTGACAGAGGGCGCGGTGGACAGGGGGCGGTTGAAGACGATCATTGCAACAGACCCGGCCACGCTGCACCAGATCGAAGCCATCGTGCATCCGCTGGTAGGTCAGGACCGCACCGCATTTATCGGCGCGCAGGATGCCGACATCGTCGTGCTGGATGTGCCGCTGCTGTTTGAAACCGGCGGCGATTATCGGGTGGATCATACGGTGGTGGCCAGCGCCGACGCCGCCACTCAACGCGCCCGGGTACTGGCGCGCGGCACTATGACAGCAGCACAATTCGACACTATTCTGGCCAAACAGATGCCGGATGCCGACAAACGCGCACGAGCGGATTTTCTGGTCGTCACCGATACGCTGGACCATGCGCGGGCGCAGGTGCAAGCTATCGTCGCAACATTGAGGGGAAAGCCACATGCGTGAGGTCGTGCTGGACACCGAAACAACCGGATTTGACCCCGAAACCGGAGACCGCATCGTCGAAATCGGCGCGCTGGAACTGTTGAACCATGTGCCGACCGGGCGCACGTTTCACGTGTATCTGAACCCGGAACGTGCCATGCCGGATGCCGCCTTTGGCGTGCATGGCATCGGCTGCGACCTGCTGAGCCCGCCGCGCGCCCCGAAACCCGGCGAGGTCACGCTGCGCGACAAGCCGCTGTTCCGCGATGTGGCGCGCAAGTTTCTGGATTTTGTCGAAGGATCGAAACTGGTCATCCACAACGCCGCCTTCGACATGAAGTTTCTGAACGCAGAGTTGCGCCGATTGAGCCAGCCACCGTTGGAATGGGCGCGCGCGGTGGATACGCTGGATATTGCAAAACAGAAGTACCCCGGCTCGCCTGCCTCGCTGGATGCGTTGTGCCGGCGGTTCGGCATCAACAACGCGCAACGCCTGTTGCATGGCGCGCTGCTGGATTCGGAGATTCTGGCCGAGGTGTATCTGGAACTGATCGGCGGGCGGCAGCCGGATTTCGGCCTGTCTGCCGTCACGATCACCGCAGCAAAAACCACCAGTGGCACATGGCGGCCGGGGCCGCGGCCCGTGCCGCTGCCCCAGCGGGTGACCGATGACGAACAGGCGGAGCATCAGACATTCGTCGCCCAGATGGGCGACGCTGCGGTCTGGTACAAATATCGGAACTGACGTGCGGGGGCCGGATTTTCTCCGGCCCGTTCAGGCCGGCAACTACGCCTGACCGACCGTCTGCTGACGCCGCAGCAATTCGTTGCGATACATCGCGACGAAATCGATGGTTTCCAGGTTCAGCGGTGGGAAACCACCGTCGCGGGTCACATCCGACACGATGCGCCGAACGAATGGAAACAGCATGCGCGGGCATTCGATCAGCAGCAACGGATGCATCTGATCGTCCGGCACGCCTTCGACGTGAAAGATTCCGACATATTCCAGTTCCAGCAGGAACAGCTTGTCGGCGCCACTCTTGGCGGTCGACACAACGTTCAGCTTTGTCGCCACCTCGTACTGGTGATCGGCGGCGCGTTTGCGTGCATCAAGGCTGACCTGAACCTTTATGTCGGGCACAACCTCGCCCGAGGTGCCTTTTTGCGCCAGAATGTTTTCAAAGGACAGGTCGCGGATGTATTGCGTCAGCACATTCATCCGCATTTGCGGGACGGCGGCATCGGTTGCGGCGGCATCGGTGTTGGTCATGGGGCTCTCCCTTGTCAGCGTTGTGCCGGACTTAGCAGGGCTTCAACGCCGGGTCCAGCCAGAGGGCGGCCGCAAGGTGGCCGCATCGGGGTCCACCTCGAAAAACTCGCCATCCAGAACCTGAGGGTCGGGCCGTTTCGGGTGACCGGCATCCGGGCTCATGCCATCGGGGCGCACGAAACTGTCGAAACGCCCAGTCTGCAGCTGTATCCGCGCCCGGACAGCCCGCATGATCGCTATGCGCACGGTCGGAATCAGCAACAACAATCCGCACATGTCGGTAAAGAACCCGGGTGCCATCAGCAGCGCGCCGGCAAAGATGATCAGCGCGCCATGCGCCAGCGGTTCGGTCGGATCGCGCATCGTCCGCATCCTGTCCTGCACCTGTGCCAGAGCCTGCAACCCTTCGCGGCGTACCAGCCACGTGCCAAGAACAGCAGTTCCCGCGACGATGGCAAGGGTCGGCCAGAGCCCGATCCAACCGCCGATCTGGATGAACAAACCGATCTCGATCAGGGGGACCAGCAGAAAGACCAGAAACAACGCCATGCAAAGCTCCTTTCCCGCAATGGACTTGATTGCGTCCGTGACCTACATAAGTGCCCAACTACCCGGAAGGAATGCCTTCCTCACCAGAAAGGACCCGCATGAACGCGCCCCTGTTGCAGCTTCTTGTCCTGGCCGCCATTGCGGTGTTCCTGATCCTGCGCCTGAAAAGCGTTCTGGGCACCCGGGACGGATTCGAAAAGCCGGTGGCGCAGCCATTGCCCACCGCCAAACCCCGGCGTTCCTTCGAGGTGATCGATGGCGGACCCGATCACGATATCGTTGACCATGTCGAGGATCGCAGCCGCGCCGCCAAGGCGCTGGCCGCAATGAAACGCGCCGAACCCAGCTTTGGCGTGGCCGATTTCCTGCAAGGCGCGCGCGGCGCCTATGAGATGATCCTGATGGGCTTCGAACGCGGCGATCTGGCATCGGTCCAGGGGTTCATGGCACCCGAGGTCTACGAGGCGTTTGCCGAGGTCGTCGAGACGCGCAAGGCCAAGGGCCTGACGGTCGAGGCGGATTTCGCAGGCCTGCGCGAAATGACGATCAGCGATGCCACGTTTGACGACACGACCAGCATTGGCGAAATCACGCTGCGCTTTGCCGCCGAGGTCACGTCGATCGTGCGCGATTCCAGCGGCGATATCGTCGAAGGCGAGGCCGGAAAGCCGAAGCGCATCAAGGATGTATGGACCTTTGCCCGGACATTGGGGGCAGATGACCCCAACTGGGAACTGGTCGCAACGGGCGAATGATCGGCCTTGCCCGTGCACTGGTTTTGGCGGGGCTGGTCATGACCGGGCCAGCCACGGCGCAGAACGCGGTGCATCGGGTTCTGACATTCGATGACTTGTCCGGCTGGGCCGACGACGATCATGACGCCGCATTGCGGGTCTTTACCGATACGTGTGCCGACATGCGCGATCCCGATTGGCAGGCCCTGTGCGCTGTGGCGCGGGATCAGACATCGGGCCGGGCCTTTTTCGAGATGTTCTTTCGTCCCGTGATGATCGAAGACGGCAAGCCCGGTCTGTTCACCGGCTATTTCGAACCGGAACTGGACGGTTCGCACCGCCCTACGTCGCGGTTTCGCTTCCCCGTCTATCGCATGCCGCCCGAGGCCCGGACGACCGACCAGTGGCTGCCGCGCCGCGACATCGAAACATCCGGCGTGATGCAGGGCCGCGGTCTGGAGATTGCGTGGGTCGATGACCCGGTCGAGCTGTTTTTCCTGCAAGTGCAGGGATCGGGCCGGCTTCGGATGGCCGACGGGCAAACGGTGCGCGTTGGTTATGCCGGCAAGAACGGCCATGAATACCGATCGGTCGGCCTGGAGTTGGTGCGGCGCGGCGTCTATGAGCCGCATCAGGTCAGCGCCGAGGTGATCAAGAACTGGGTGCGCCGTAACGGCGATGCCGGCTTGGACCTGTTGCGGCATAATGACAGCTATGTGTTCTTTCGTGAGGTCAGCCATGTGCCGGCAGTCAAAGGCCCGCTGGGTGCGATGAACCGGTCGATCACAACATTGCGATCCATCGCCGTCGATCCGGCATTTGTGCCGCTGGGCGCGCCCGTCTGGATCGAAAAAGCCGGGGCCGATCCGATGCACCGGCTGATGATCGCACAAGACACCGGCAGCGCGATCAAGGGCGCCCAACGGGCGGATATCTTTTTTGGCACTGGTGATGCGGCCGGCCGGCAGGCAGGCACGCTGAAGGATCCGGGCCGCCTGGTTGTGCTGATGCCGATCCAGCGCGCCTATGCCCTGCTGGCGGAGACGGGCGAGTGACACGCCGGCAGCTGAATTCCGAAGAGATCGATCTTTGGCGTCGGGTGACGGAAAACGTGCACCGCCTGCATCCCGAACGGCCACAGACGGATCGGTTGCAACCCGAGGACTCCAAGCCGAAACCGAAACCGGTCAAGACGCCCCTGCCACGCCTGCCCGAATTCCAGATCGGCACCCGCGCCAACCCGGTCATCCGCCATGATCTGCTGCCCCCGGTCGAAAACCGCATCGCCGGCGCAGCCCTGCAAATGGACGCCAAGGCGTTCCGCCGGTTGAAACGCGGCAAGCTGGACCCCGAATCGCGGATCGACCTGCACGGCATGACATTGGACCGCGCACATCCGGTTCTGGTGTCGTTCATCCTGTCGTCGCAGGCGCAGGGTCTTCGGCTGGTGCTGGTCATCACCGGCAAGGGCAAGGACCGCGACGAAGGCGGGCCGATCCCGGTGCGGCGCGGCGTGTTGCGCAATCAGGTGCCGTCCTGGCTGGCGCTGCCGCCCTGCGCACAGGCGGTATTGCAGGTGGTGCAGGCCCATGTCGGCCATGGCGGCGGCGGGGCCTATTACGTCTGGTTGCGCAAGCGTCGTTGACAGCAGCGCCGGTTCATGCGGCCCACCGACCCCCCCCACAGACATAGCTTGCCGCGCGGACTACAGCACGTAACGGCTCAGGTCCACCGACCGCGACAACGCTCCAAGGTTCGCTTCGACAAACGCGGCATCGACCGTCACGGCCTGCCCGGCACGATCCGGCGCGGCAAAGGACAGTTCCTCGAACACCCGTTCCATCACAGTATACAGCCGCCGCGCGCCGATGTTTTCGACGCTGCGGTTCACCTCGGCGGCGATGCGGGCAAGGGCCGCGATACCGTCCGTAGTAAAGGTGACGGTGACGCCTTCGGTTGCCAGCAGCGCGGCATATTGCCGGGTCAGCGCATTATCCGTTTCGGTCAGGATTCGGATGAAATCGCTCTCCGTCAGCGGCTGCAATTCGACGCGGATCGGCAGGCGGCCCTGCAGTTCCGGCAGCAAATCGGACGGTTTCGCGATATGAAACGCGCCGGACGCGATGAACAGGATATGGTCGGTTTTCACCGGGCCGTATTTCGTGCTGACAGTCGTGCCTTCGATCAGCGGCAACAGGTCGCGCTGCACGCCTTCGCGCGAGACGTCCGCGCCCCGGGTTTCTGCCCGCGCGCAGACCTTGTCGATTTCATCAATGAACACGATGCCGTTTTCCTGCACGGCGTCCAGCGCAGCGGCCTTGACCGCCTCGTCGTCCAACAGCTTGTCGGCCTCTTCCGTCAACAGGATCGCATGGCTGTCAGCCACCGTCATCCGGCGCCGGGTGCGCCGCACACCGAACGCCTTGAACAGGTCGGTCAGGCCCTGCATCTGCATCTCTTGCCCGGGCAGGCCCATCATCGGCAGGGCGCTGTCCGCCACATCGATCTCGATCATGGTCTGGTCCAGCTCGCCCGCGCGCAGCTTGCGGCGGAACATCTCGCGCGTCTGGTCGCGGGCGCCGTCGCCAGCCAGCGCCTCGATCACGCGGGTCTCTGCCGCATCACGCGCGCGGGCCTGCACGTTTTCGCGCATCTGCTCGCGCACCGTCGCAATTGCCGCATCCATCAGGTCGCGGATGATCTGATCGACATCGCGCCCGACATAGCCCACCTCGGTGAATTTCGTAGCCTCGACCTTCAGGAATGGCGCGCGGGCGAGTTTCGCCAAGCGTCGGCTGATCTCGGTCTTGCCAACGCCCGTCGGGCCGATCATCAGGATGTTCTTCGGGTACACCTCTTCGCGCAGCTCGGGCGGCAGCTGTCTGCGCCGCCAGCGGCTTCGCAGCGCCACGGCCACGGCACGCTTGGCGTCCTGTTGTCCGATGATGTGACGGTCAAGCTCGGAGACGATTTCGCGCGGGGTCAAGTCGGTCATGGCGTGATGCTTTCCACCGTCAGGTTGCCGTTCGTGTAAACGCAGATGTCCGCCGCGATCGCCATGGCGCGCCGCGCGATGGCTTCGGCATCCAGATCGCTGTCCATCAGCGCCCGGGCGGCGGCCAGAGCAAACATGCCGCCCGACCCGATGGCGGCCACGTCATGTTCCGGCTCCAGCACATCGCCCGCCCCGGTGATCACATACAGCGCCGCGCCATCGGTCACGATCAGCATCGCTTCCAGCTTTTGCAGGTATTTGTCGGTGCGCCAGTCCTTGGCCAATTCGACCGCGGCACGGGCCAATTGCCCCGGCGCGGCCTCCAGTTTCTTTTCCAGTCGTTCCAGCAGGGTGAACGCGTCCGCCGTCGATCCGGCAAAGCCCGCCAGAACGTCATGCCCGCCGGGCGACAGGCGGCGCACCTTGCGGGCGGTGCCCTTGATGACGGTGGCGCCCAGGCTGACCTGCCCGTCGCCTGCAATAACGACGCGGCCACCCTTGCGGATGCCGATGATCGTGGTGCCATGCCAGCCGGGGAATGTTTCTGCCATTTCGGCCTCCGTTGTTACGGGTCTATATGGGCCGGTAGCAGGGCGCGCGCAACGGGTGGGGATCATGGACCGGACGCTGCATTTCTATCTGGAACCCGCGTTGCTGGACAGCGCGCGGGCTGGCACGCACAATTTCATCACGCGGATTGCCGATGTCGCGCGCCAAGCCGGAATGACCGTGGCCTATTGCGGCAACGGGCCCGCAGACCGTGCAGGGTTCGACCCGCACGCGGGGCGCGCGATGTTTCACATGGAACAGCCATGGGCCCCCGGCGGGCTCACGTTCCGGCGCGCCTATCACTATCCGTTCTGGGGGATCGAACCCGTTGCCGAGCGCTGGCACTGGCACGTGGCGCAGACCGCATTCGACGGCCAGCGCATCGACCGGCGCGAGGCCGCGCGGTTCGCACGGTATTGGCGGGAACGGTTGTTCGGGGCGGCGGCGCTGGCCCCTTCGCACGACGGGTTCATCTACGTGCCGCTGCAGGGGCGGCTGCGGGAACACCGAAGTTTCCAATCTTGCGCGCCTCTGGACATGTTGCGCGCTGTGCTGGCGGCCGATCCGCGCCCCGTGGTGGCGGCGCTGCACCCGAAAGAGGTCTATGCGCCCGAGGACATGACCGCGCTGGCTGCATTGGAGGCCGCGCATCCAAGGCTGGAGGTCACGCTGGGCCGGATGGCGGAATTGCTTGCGGCCTGCGATGTCGTGGTGACGGAAAATTCCAGCGCTGCTTTTAACGGTTATTTCTTTGGCAAGCCCGCAGTCCTGTTCGCCGGGGCCGATTTTCATCATATCGCGCTGAAACCAGGCCGAAGTCTGCGTGACACGCTGCAAGATGCAATGGATCACGCGCCGGATTACGACGGCTATCTGTGGTGGTTCTGGCAGGAAATGAGCATCAATGCTGGTCGCCCCGAGGCGGAGGCAAAGATCGCCATGGCAATGCGGCGCGGTGGGTGGGCGATGTGAAAAAGGGCGCAGTTCCGCGCCCTTTTCATGTGCGGATCAGATCGCGCCGTCGATCCAGCTTTTCAGCGAGGCCTTGGGGGCGGCGCCAGCGCGGTTCGACACCACCTTGCCGTCCTTGAAGATGAACAGCGCCGGAATGCCGCGCACACCCAGTTGGGCCGCGACCTGCTGGTTGTTGTCCACGTCGATCTTGGCGATCTTGACCTTGCCGCCGTATTCAAGCGCGAGCTCTTCCAGCGCGGGGCCGATCTGACGGCACGGGCCGCACCATTCGGCCCAGAAATCGACAACGACCGGAACGGTGGAATTCTTGACCTCGGCCTCGAAGGTGGCGTCGGTGACGGCAACGGTATTGGCACCCATATCGCATCTCCTGAATATGTGACTTGGTGCAAAGTTATGGGGCCGCCCGCCCTGCGTCAAGGGAGCCCGCCCTTTGCAACGCTGCCGTCACCAGATCGTGCGGCAGGGGCATGATCTGACCTGTCCGCGTCCAGACCAGCGCAGTTTCCGCGCGGCGGTCCGGGTACAGGACGGCCAGCGCGGCGGCATAGGCGCCCATCTGGCGCAACAATCCGTCCGGCACTAGGGCTGCATTGCCCGGCACAGCGCGGTTGGTCTTGAAATCCACGGCCAAGACAGCGCCGGGGCGCAGGGCTAGCCGGTCGATTATCCCATAAACGCGGCCCAGACCGGGCAGGGTCACGCTGAATGGTTGTTCGGACAGCACATCGGGGTCGAACAAAAAGGCGAGGCCAGGATTGATGCGGATCGCGGCCGCCTCGGCGATCGCCATGTCGGTCAATGCATCGGACAGTCCAAAAGGCCCGGCGATTGCAGCGCCCAAACCGGTTTGGTGCGGGGCTAGCCTCGGCAATCGGTCCAGCAGCGCATGCACCAGCGCGCCATAGGATTTCGCGGTCGCCTCGTCCAGCCCGTCGCCGGGCAGCGCCTTTGCCCCGCCCAGATTTGACGGGCTGACCGGCGGGGCGCGGGTGGGCGCGGCGGGGGCGTGGCCTTGCGTCCAGTGTGGCAGGGCGGCGGGCACCTTGGCGGGTTTCGACCCTGTCGCCGCCAAAGGCAGGCTGGACCAGCCAGCACTTTCCAACCGCAGGCCGGTGCCGAAATCGTAATTGCAGGGCGCGGCCCCGGCATCCGCCATCACCTGTGACAGGCGAGAGAACCAGCCGTCGCTGTCATCCTTGACGCTGCCCGCGCCGGCCAGGATCAGCCATTTTTCCGCCCGCGTCATCGCGACATACAGCAGCCGGTCGCGTTCAGCCTGCCGCGCGGCCACCGTCGCCGCGCGCATGTCGGCGTAATGCGGCGGCTGTTCTTTCGCGGGCAGCCACCACCAGCAAAGGCCATCATGCAGCACCACATTGGTTTCGTTCGGCTCGCGCCGATCCATCGTGTCGGGCAGAATGACGATGGGGCTTTCCAGCCCCTTTGCGCCATGTACGGTCATCACGCGGATCTCGTCGGCGCTGCCATCCATCTGGCGCTTGATCTCCAGATCGTCGATTTCCATCCAGCCTAGGAAACCGGTCAGCGACGGCACATCATTATCCTCGTAGGCCAACGCCTGTGCCAGAAAGGCGTCGATGCCATCCTGCGCCTCTCGCCCCAGCCGCGACAGCAACCGGCGGCGGCCATCATGACGGATCAGCACCCGTTCGATCAGGTCATAGGGGCGCAGGAAGTCGGTCTGGTCGCGCAGATCGCGCAGGATCGACCATGTGTCAGCGTGATCGGCCTGTGCCTCGCGCAGGGCCTGCCACAACGATTTCGGCCCGCGCCCATGCGCCAGCGTGAACAGGCCCTGTTCCGACCAACCCAGCAAGGGGGACCGCAGCGCGGTGGCCAGTGCCAGATCGTCCTCAGGCGTGGCAAGGAATGACAACAGTGCCGCCAGATCGCGCACGGCAAGCTCGGCGCCCACCTTCAACCGGTCAGCCCCCGCAATTGGCAGGCCTGCGGCCTTGCAGGCGCGGATGATCGCGCCGAACAGCGCGGACCGGCGTTGCACCAGGATCAGGATGTCGCCTGCCGTGACGGGACGACACGTCAGGGGTGAGTTAGGGTCGGGTCGAGCCGGAATCGTCTCGGATTCGATCATGCCTGCAATGCTTGTGGCGATTCGCTCCGCCAGTTGGGTATCGTGGTGGTCCGGGCTGACCCAATCCAGCGTCGCATCCTCGGGCGGGTCATCTTTGCTGGTCGGTTCGACCAGCGGCCACAGATCGACGCGACCCGGCAGGTCGGTGTGAAAGGCGCGGTGCAGCGTATCGTCGAACCCTGACGCCGCGCTGTTTTGAAACGTACGGTCCACCAGAGACAGGATCGTGGCCGACGACCGGAACGAATGTTGCAGCGTTGTGGTTTGCAGCGGGTTGGTGGGCGCCAGCCGGTCGGCAAACCGGCCGTGCATCCGGTCAAATTCGCGCGGATCAGCGCCCTGAAACGAATAGATCGACTGCTTCTTGTCACCGACGACAAAGATTGTGCGCGCCCGGTTGTCCCGCGCGCCCGTACCAGAGGTCATTTCCTCGGACAGGCGTTCGATCACCTGCCATTGCAGCGGGTTGGTGTCCTGCGCCTCGTCCACCAAAATATGGTCAATGCCGCCATCCAGCCGATACAGCACCCAGGCAGCCACATCGGATAGCGCCAACAGATCACGCGCCTTGACGATCAGATCGTCGAAATCCAGCCAGCCTCGCAGCAGTTTTCGACCCTGATATGCCTCCAGGAAAGGCGTGGCAAAGTCGTGCAGATCAATCGTGGCCTCCCACGCAGTGATCGCGGCCAGATGGGCACGGGCGGTATCAACGCGTGTCATGAAGGCGTCCAGATCATCGGTCAGATGCGCGACGGCCTTCCGGGCGCTCGTGTGATTGGCCTGCGGAATGCGGCCGAACAGCAGCCTGTCTTTCGAGTCGTAGAACAGGTCGCACAAGCTGTTCAGTGTGGCGAGGGTGGGCGACAGGAAATCGAGCGCAAGAAAGCCGGAAGCCTTTTCCTGGTAGGTTTTCGTCTGCGTCATGAATGCCTGGCAGAGGTCAGTCATCAGAGCCGCTTCGGACCCGTCAAACGCAATCGCCAGCACATCCTCGCGCTGCGCGTCCGGCGTCAAACCAAACCGGGGCGCCAGCGTTGCGCGGGTCTGATTTCCCGGGAATCCGGCACGCTTTTCCGCGATGGTTTTCGCCAGTGCATCGAAATCCGCCCCCGACAGCCGCGCGGCGACCCGTTCCATTGCGGCGCGATGCGGGCTGTCGGCCATATCGCGCAGCAGGTCGGCGCGCAACAACGCGCTCGCGCGGGCGTCCATTTCGCGGAACTGCGGCGACACCTGTGCCTCCAGCGGAAACCGGCGCAACAACGCGGCGCAAAAGGAATGGATGGTCTGGATCTTCAGCCCGCCCGGAGTTTCGATCGCGCGGGCGAACAGCGTGCGCGCGGCGTTCAGGGCGGCACTGTCCAGTGCGTGATCCAGACCAAGATCCAAAAGCTGCTTGGTCAGGGTCGCATCGTCCAGCATCGCCCAAGCCCCAAGCCGGCGAAAAAGACGGTTCTGCATCTCTGTCGCTGCCGCCTTGGTATAGGTCAGGCACAGCACGCGCTGCGGGGCGACGCCGTCCAGCAACAGCCGCGCGACCCGGTCAGTCAGAACGCGGGTCTTGCCCGATCCGGCATTAGCACTGACCCAGGTGGATTTATCCGGTCGCGCCGCCAAAATTTGCGCCGCGGTGGCGTCATTCCGGGTCATGTCAGCACCTTTGGCGTTGCGGGCGTGGTTTCGTCCCATTCGCCAAACCGCGAGAGGTGGTCGTAATCGCCGGGATAGGCGCTGCGTTCCATCTGCTTGCGCGCGGTGAATCCCGCGCCGCCATCTAGATAATGTGCCAGCAGATTGCCCAGCCAATCCCAGGTCGCGGTGACGAAATCCGCGCCGTCCCTGGTCAGCAGGTGCGCGCGCTGCACATCGGCCTTGGACCCGATGCCTAGAAATGCCGCTTGTGCGGGGTCGGCGGGGGCGATGCCTTCGAACGCGCCGCGTCGGGCCATCGCTGCGGTCAGTTGCAGCTGGCGATCAAAACGGACCTGCTGTTTTTCGGTGGGCAGGCTGCCGGTCTTGTAGTCGTACAGATGCAACCGCCCATCGGCGGTGGCATCGATGCGGTCGGCCTTGCCGGTCAGGGTGAAATTCAGATGCGGCAGGTCGGTACGGCCCTTGACCTCGAATGCGAGGGGGGTGGCGGTTTGCTGGCGCGCTGTCTCGTCGGCAACAAAATCGGCGGCGATGCGGGTCAGGCGGGCCTGCCACAGCATACGCACGTCGGGCCATGGCACGGTTTGCGCCAGAATCGTCTCTGCATCAGCCAAAAGCTGTTCGGGGGTTAGGCGAGTGATGTCCTGCGTTGCGCGGCGGACAAAGGCTTCCAGCGCGGCATGCAGGGCAGTCCCCTTCAGCCGCGCATCAGCCGATTGGGTCAGCGGGTCAAGCGGGTTCAGTCGCAGAACCTCGCGCGCATAGATCGCATAGGGGTCGCGCACCAGTATCTTGATCTGGGTGATCGACAGTTTTGCCAGCCGCGCACGGGCCGGCGGGATCGGTGCTGGTCGCGGCGCTGGCGCGGTGCGTTCTGTCGCCTCCAGCGCCTCTGCCAGCCGCAGCCAGCCCGCGCCGCGCGCCCGCATCGCGGTGATGGCGGCGGGGCCGCCCGTTTCGGGCAGCCCCTCCAGCAGGTTCAACAGCCGATTGACCCAACGCGATGGCACGGTCTGCGCCTCGTCGCCGCGCAGCGACCGGGTCAGCCAGACCTCGGGCGCGGCGATGGCCTGTTGAAAGTCATGCGCCGACAGGCCAACACGCCTTTCGGGCAACAACAGACCCGCATCCAGCCGCATCGCGCGGTTCAGCCAAGGGTCGGGCGGCGGCGCGGCGGGCCAGACGCCATCGTTCAAACCCCCGAGGATCACCAGATCGGCCCCCTGCACCCGCGCCTCAAGCGTTCCCCAGATCAGGATGCGCGGGTCGGGGTCGGTTGCGGACCGCACCTCTGCCTCGCCCAGCAGCGCGTCCAGCAGATCGGCAAAATCGGACGGTGTCATGACGCCACCATGCGGGGCCTCTTGCGCCAGATCGTCCAGCACCTGCCGGGCCTTGATCCCGGCATCCGCTTCCCACAGCCTGCCGGTACCGGGAGCCGGCCCGGCGGCGATGGACTCGGCCAGCCAGCGGTGATGCGCGACCAGATCGGTCAGCGGCGCGGGTTGCGTGGTGGCGGTCATGAGGCGGGCAACGACCCAGGTGGCCCAATCCTGCATGGCGGCGTCCTGTTTGGCAGCCCAGTCGGTCAGCGCGGCGGCATCGGGGAACGGCATGCCATTGCGGCGGATATGCAATTCCAGCATGCGGGCGCGGCGCAGATGGTCACCCCTCCCGGTGCCGGAATGGCAGAGCGGGTGTTTCAGCAGGATCAGCAGCAGCGCGGCCGTCAACCGGTCGCGCATCAGGTCCGCAACATGGCGCAGGAACCGGCCCGGCGCGGACAGTCGCAGCGGTTGGCCCGCGGAATCATCCGCGATCAGCCGCCAGCGGTCCAGATGCGCCTGCACTGACCGCGTCAGCAGCCGGTCCGGCGTGATCAGGGCGGCGATGCGGTCTTCCTCGGCGGCGGCGCGCAGGCGCAACGCGATGGCCAGGGCTTCGTGCCGGCGCGACGGGGCCTCGATCAGTGTCACGTCGCCCGTGGCGGACATCAGATCGGTCAGCGCCGGCCCCTCGGCTCGCCAGCAATCAGTGACCGGCGCGGGGCGCAGGGCGAGCGAAATCAGCCGGTTTCGAGCCGCATTCGGGGTGGAGGCGCCCGGCCAAGGTGCGATATCGGCGGGGCCGATGCCCAGATCCGCCATCAGGCGGCGATAGCGGGCCTGCGGGTGATCTTCTGCGGTTAGCGGGTCACGCAGATCGTCCCAGGCGGCTGGCGGCATGGCGTCGTCATAACCGGGCAGAACCACGGCACCCTGCGGCAGGCGCGCGACCGCGACCATCAACAAGCGCATTGTGGCGCGCGACCCGGTGGAACCCGCCACGATCACCGGGTGGCCGGGCGGCGCCGCGTCCCACGCCGCGATCTGTGCCAGCACGGCGGCACGTTGGCGGGCCTGCGCATCACGGCCGATGTCAGCGCGCGCCAGATAATCCGCGGCGATGCCCAGAAACGCCTGCGCCCGCGCCCAATGGGCGGAATGGCCGGATACATCCAGCGCGGCGATGCGAGCGGGGGAAACATCCTCGCCCTGCATCTCGTCCATCAGCGCGGCCAGACTGTCCGCCAGATCATACAGCGCCGCGCGCGGGGCCAGATCAGGCTGGGCGTCCAGCAGGCGCGCGATCAGCCGCGCAAGTTCCAGCCGCCGCCGCAAAGGCGACGCCGGGGCGGTTTCGGGCGTGGTCAGCGCCTGCAGCGTTTCGATTCGCGGCAACAGCGCAGGCGGGCCGTCGTGGAACAGGTTGGTCAGTCGCCGCTGCATGCGAGCCGTGTTCACGATGATGCGGACGCGGGCAAGCGCCTCTGGCGGCGCATTGACGCAGGCGGCGCGCAGATATGCCACCAGCGCCTTCGGGTAGTCGCAGCCGGGTGGCACGCCAAAGACGCGCGGGACAGTAATCGGGTCAAACATGGCCGGACGCCAGCATATCTTCGGCCAGCATGATGCCTTCGGGACGGCCGACATCGCACCAACGGCCGGGATATTCCAGCACATGCAGCACGCCGCGCGCCAGCATCCCTTCCCACAGCCGGTTCAGGGAAAATACCCGGTCGGGGATCGCATCCAGCTCTGTGGTCGTGACGATCTGTGCTCCGGCATAGATCAGGCCGGGCCCGCGTCGCACCACGCCATCCGTGACGGTGAAGTCACCCGCGCCAATGAACCCGGTGGCCCGATCGGGCGGCAGGCATAATAGCAGCGCCTCCATCCGGTCCGGATCCCAGGCCTGTTCCAGCAGGCGCAGCGGGTTCGGCCCCGCCCAGACGTAATCCGTGTTCAGCGTGAAAACCGGGCCATCGCCCAATACCGGCAATGCGTGGCGCAAGCCGCCCCCGGTTTCCAGAATGTCCGGGGTTTCCTGCGACACGATCACCTCGGACCCCGCCAGATAGGCGGCGATCTGATCGGACAGGTAATGCGTGTTGACCACGATGCGGCGCGGGATGACCCCCCGCGCAATGTCCAACGCATGATCCAGCAATGTGCGACCTGCCACCGAGATCAGCGGTTTGGGCCGGTTCCGGGTCAGTTCACCCATCCGGGTGCCAAACCCGGCGGCGAACAGCATCACAGCGTCGGGACGGTTCCGCATTGGTCTTTCAGCCTTTGCAACAGGGCGTGCGTCGGTGCGGGCAAATCGGCGCGGACGCGGGCCGCGATAGGGCCAAGCGCCGGATGGGACAGATCGCGGTCCAAAAGACCCCAGACGCGCGGGATCAGATCGACGTAATGCGGTTTGGCGTAATACAGCGACAGCCGGGCAAAAACACCGAGGATGCGCAGATTCCGCTGTGCGCCCAAAAGGTGATAGGCATGATCGAACGCGGCGGCGTCCTGTCCGGTCCGTGCCACATAATGTGCGATCATCCGGCGCTCCACGTCGGGCGGCACGTCGCGGCGTGCATCCTGCAGCAGCGACACCAGATCATAGGCCGGATGGCCGGTCATCGCGTCCTGAAAATCCAGCAGCCCTGTGCGCGCGGCGCCTGCGCGGTCGGGCAACCAGATCAGGTTTTCGGCGTGGTAATCGCGCAGGATCATCACCGGCACGGATGAACCGACCTGTGTCATCATCGGGGCGAAGGCCGCAGAAAACGGGTCTATTCCCGCCATATCGCCCAAAGCGCCCCGCCGATACCAGATCCAGGCGAGCGCGGCCATCCGGGTCATTGTGCCGGCGTCATACGGTTTCAAACCGCTTGCGACGGGATGGGCATGAAGCGTGATCAGCGCCTCGGTCGCGGCCTGATACAGCGGGATTTCCAGATCGGGTGCGGCGGGAATGACGCGGGCAAACAGCGCATCGCCCAGGTCTTCCAGCAGCAGAAAGCCCGCGCTGTCGTCAGTGGCGAGGATCTGCGGCGCGGACAGGCCCAACCCGGACAGGTGCCGCGCGACATGGACAAAGGGCCGAACATCTTCACCCTTGGCCGGATCGGCATCCATCAGCACCGCGCTTTTGCCATCTGCATCGCGCAGGCGAAAATATCTGCGGTTCGATGCATCGCCCGCCAACAGGCTGCGCGCTTGGCCAGCCCAATCGGTGCGGGACAAAAACGCAGTAGCCAGAGCGGCACGGTCGGTCAATTTGACAAATCCTTCAGACGGTCCGGCCATGTGCCGCCGGGCAAAACCGTGATACGACGGTCGTCTTCGCCCGGTCCGGACGCAAACACAAGCCGCAGCGCATCCGGCGGCACAAGGCTGCCCAGCCGGTCGGGCCATTCGACCAGACAGATTGCGGTGTCGAACGCTTCGGACAGGCCCAGTTCTTCGGCCT
>JBBRCF010000008.1:0-54395 GCA_038205135.1 Rhodobacterales bacterium | reverse complement strand
GTTTCGCGAATTGCCGGGTGGCGATGGTCGCAGCCGTGCTCGCCTGGTCCAGCGTCACGGCGCCGTGCAGGTAATCCATCAGGTCGCGGGCGCCGATGGCCTTCATCGACGGCAGCGCAGGGTCCCAGCGGGACCAGTTATCCTCGGCCTCGGACAGCGCGCCATCGCGCAGCATCGTGGCAAACCGCCCGGCGATGCGGGCGTTCAGCCAATCCACCGGCGCATCGACGACCAGTGCCTGCGCGCGGGGTAACGGCAGCAGCGGTGGCGGCGTGGCGGCCTGCCAGGCGGCAATGCCGCGCCCGGTCGCCTGCAACACCTCCCAGGCGCGCTGCACCCGGGCGCGGTTCTTCAGGTCGATCCGCGCGGCGGTTTCACCATCCAGACCGGCCACCAGCGCAGCAAGCGGCAGCGCATCGGCGGCATGGCGCATCTCTGGCGGTGTGTCGGGGATCACGGCCAGCCCTTCGGTCAGCGCGGTGAAATACAGACCCGTGCCGCCGACGATGATCGGGCGATCAGCGCCGGTCAGCAGCGGTGCCAGATCGCGCAGCCAATGTCCGACGGAATAGGTCGCCGTGGCCGCGACATGACCATACAACGCATGGGGCAAGGCGGCCTCGTCAGCCAGCGTTGGCCGCGCCGTCAGAACGCGCCAGTTGTCAAAAACCTGGATCGCGTCCGCATTCACGATCACGCCGCCCTGCGCCTGCGCAATCGCCATCGCTAGAGCCGACTTGCCGCTGGCGGTCGGCCCCGCGATCAACACGGGGGTTTCCGGTGACAGGCTGGCGATCAGGGCATGCAACGTCATGCGCAGCGCATTAGCGGTCAGCGGCGCGCAAGGCAAAGGCGCATTGAACCTCGGCCCGGTTTCGGCCATTTTGCGCACGAACCAGACCCTGGAAGGATCCGCCATGTCCACCGATACATCCGACATCCCGCAAACGAAATTCCGCCGCGTGATGCTGAAGATCTCGGGCGAGGCGCTGATGGGCGATCAGGGGTTCGGCCTGCATCCACCCACGGTGCAGCGCATCGCGCGCGAGATCAAATCGGTGCACGAGATGGGCGTCGAAATCTGCATGGTCATTGGCGGCGGCAACATCTTTCGCGGGTTGCAGGGGTCCGCGCAGGGCATGGAACGCACCACGGCGGACTACATGGGGATGCTGGCCACGGTGATGAACGCGCTGGCCATGCAATCGGCGCTGGAGGTGATGGGGGTCTACACCCGTGTCATCAGTGCCATCCCGATGGATCAGATCTGCGAACCCTATATCCGCCGCCGCGCCGTCCGCCACCTGGAGAAAAAGCGCGTCTGCATCTTTGCCGCCGGCACCGGGAACCCATATTTCACCACCGACACCGCCGCGGCGCTGCGCGCGTCCGAAATGGCCTGCGAGGCGATCTTCATGGGCAAGCAGGTGGACGGGATCTATGACAAGGATCCCAAGAAACACAGTGACGCCAAACGCTATGACCGGATCAGTTATGACGATGTCCTGCGCCTGAACCTGAAGGTGATGGACGCGTCCGCGATCGCACTGGCCCGCGACAACAAGATGCCGCTGGTGGTGTTCAGTCTGGACATGGCCGGGGGGTTCCGGGGCATTCTGGCAGGCGAGGGCACCTATACAACGGTGCATGGCTGAGGCTAGAAGGATCAAAACCGGCCTGCAGCCGGAACCGAACGGGCAGAAGGAGACAACACAATGTCCGACGAGATCGAGATTGACACCGATGACCTGCAACGCCGCATGGACGGCGCCATGTCCAGCTTGAAAACCGAATTCGCCTCGCTGCGGACCGGGCGCGCGTCGGCATCGATGCTGGAACCCATTCAGGTCGAGGCTTACGGTCAGACAACGCCGATCAACCAGCTGGGCACCATCAACGTGCCGGAATCGCGCATGGTGACGATCAACGTCTGGGACAAATCCATGGTCAGCCATGTTGAAAAGGCAATTCGTAACAGCGGCTTGGGCATAAATCCTCAGCTTAACGGCACCATCATCATGCTGCCGATCCCGGAATTGAACGAAGAACGCCGCCGCGATCTGACCCGCGTTGCGGCGCAATACGCCGAACATGCCCGCGTCGCTGTGCGCAACGTGCGCCGCGACGGCATGGACCAGATCAAGAAGGCCAAGACGGCCGGCATGTCCGAGGATGACCAGAAGTTCTGGGAAATCGCGGTGCAGGACCTGACGGACAAATACATCAAGAACGTCGATGCCGCGCTCGACAACAAGCAGGCGGAAATCATGCAGGTCTGAGACCTGAAGGGGAGCGCGCCGATGGCCGCGATCGTCCAATTCGGCGGCACGGCAACTGCTGGCGCGCCCCACCATGTCGCCATCATCATGGACGGCAATGGCCGCTGGGCGACCATGCGCGGGCGGCCACGGCTGTTCGGCCATCACGCCGGGGCTAAACGCGTGCGCGAAATCGTCGAGGCCTGCCCGGATCTGGGCGTGAAATACCTGACCATCTTTGCGTTCTCGACGGAAAACTGGAAACGCACTCAGGTCGAGGTGGCGGGGCTGATGACCTTGTTTAGGTTGTATATCACCCGCGAGGCGCGCGCGCTGCTCGAAGAAGGCGTGCGGGTGCGGTTCATCGGCGACCGGGTCCGGCTGGACCACAAGCTGCAGGCGCTGATGGACGAGCTGGAGACCCTGACCGAGGCCAATGACCGCGTGCATCTGACCATCGCATTGAACTATGGAGGCCGCGACGAGGTGGCGCGCGCCACCAAACGTCTGGCCGAAGACGTGGCGGCCGGCCGCCTGAACCCCGGCGATGTCGATGAGGAAACCCTGCCGCGCTATCTGGATACCTGCGTGCTGCCCGACCCCGATCTGGTGATCCGCACGTCAGGCGAGGCCCGGATTTCCAATTTTCTGCTGTGGCAGTCAGCCTATGCCGAATACGAATTCATCGACACGTTGTGGCCGGATTTTACGCGCGACATCTTTGCCACGCTGGTGGCGCGCTTCGGCACCAAGAACCGCCGCTACGGCGGGGTCAAGGCGTGAGCGGCGTCTGGTCCGACCTGCCCGCGCGACTGATCTCGGCCGCGGTGCTGATCGCCGTCGGCGGGTTTCATGGCTGGATCGGCGGTCACGGGTTTCACGTGCTGGTGGCGGTGATCTGCGGCGCGATGATCTGGGAACTGGCGCGGATGCTGTCGCCGCAACAGACACGGCTGGCGCTGGCGCTGGCGGGCGCGGGTGGCATTGCGGTGCTGGGCGCGGCCTATCTGCCACTGCTGTGGGGCCTCGCGGGGCTGGCGGTGCCGGTCGTGATCGGGGTGGTGATGCTGATGCAGGGGCGGCGGGTCTGGATGCTGTATGCCCCCGTCGTGGCGCTGGCCGGTCTGTCGCTGGTCGGGTTGCGCGACACCTCCGGCGCGGGCTGGCTGATCTGGCTGGTCGCCGTGGTGGTGGCATCCGATGTGCTGGGCTATTTCGCCGGGCGGCTGATCGGCGGGCCGAAATTCTGGCCGCGCATCAGCCCCAAGAAAACCTGGTCCGGGACGGTTGCCGGCTGGGTCGGTGCTGCGCTGGTGGGCTGGGCGGCGATGGGGCCGCTGGCATCCGGGCCGGCACTGATCGCGCTGTCGGTCGCGCTGGCGCTGGCCGCGCAACTGGGCGACATCGCCGAAAGTGCGATCAAGCGCGGCGCCGGCGTCAAGGACAGCTCGCGCCTGATCCCCGGCCATGGCGGTGTGATGGACCGGTTCGACGGCATGGTGGGCGCGGCGGTGATGCTGCTGCTGGCCGGGCCGATCGCCGGGTTGCCGGGGGCGGCGTGATGCGGCGGATCACCATTCTGGGCGCAACAGGGTCGATCGGGCAATCCACCATCGACCTGATAGCGCGGGACCCCGGCGCCTATCATGTCGTGGCGCTGACGGGGGCGCGCAATGTCGTGCAACTGGCGCGCGATGCCATCGCATTACGGGCCGAAATCGCGGTGACGGCGGATGAAACCTGCCTGCCGGCGCTGCGCGCGGCCCTCGCGGGCACCGGGATCGCCGCCACTGCCGGCACTGCCGCGCTGATCGAGGCGGCCGAACGCCCCGCCGACTGGGTGATGTCGGCCATTGTCGGCGCGGCGGGGCTGGCCCCCGGTCTGGCAGCCTTGCGTCAGGGTGCGACACTTGCGCTCGCCAACAAGGAAAGCATGGTATGTGCCGGGCCGTTGATGTTGGCCACCGCCCGACAGCATGACGCGCGCCTGCTGCCGGTGGACAGCGAACATTCCGCCGTGTTTCAGGCGCTGCGCGGTGAAGATATCGCGGCGGTGGAGCGCGTCATTATCACCGCATCCGGCGGCGCGTTCCGCGACTGGCCGCTGGACAGGCTGGCCACCGCCACCGTGCGCGAAGCCTCCAGCCACCCGAACTGGGAGATGGGCCAACGGATCACCATCGATTCGGCATCAATGTTCAACAAGGCGCTGGAACTGATTGAAACACGCGAGTTTTTCGGCTTTGACCCCGCACAGATCGAGGTGCTGGTGCACCCCGAATCGCTGATCCATGCGCTGGTGGGGTTCCGTGACGGCGCCCTGATGGCGCATATCGGCCCGCCCGACATGCGCCATGCCATCGGCCATGCGCTGCACTGGCCCGACCGCACCGACCTGCCGGTGGCGCGGCTGGATCTG
Source organism: Rhodobacterales bacterium (assembly GCA_038205135.1). GTDB lineage: Bacteria > Pseudomonadota > Alphaproteobacteria > Rhodobacterales > Rhodobacteraceae > UBA9554. The sequence goes on along the minus strand of JBBRCF010000008.1, from coordinate 49,718 downwards.
GCATCGATCGGCGCACTGACGTTCCGCGCGCCGGACCACGATCGCTGGCCTGCGCTGCGGCTGGCGGCGTGGGTGATGGACCTGCGCGGACTGGCGGGCGCCGCGTTCAACGCCGCCAAGGAACGCAGTCTGGACCATTTCATCGATGGCCGACTGGCATTCCCGGACATGGCGCGGCTGGTCGAAACCGTGCTTGACAGGATGGTGAACGAGGCCGGCCTTCTTTCTGCCCCGATCACGCTTGATAACGTGGCGGGCGTAGACCACCTTGCCCGGATACGGGTGGATGAGGCACGCGCCGCCTTGCACAAAGGAAACTGAGGTTTGGATTTTCTCGCCTATCTGCCGGATTTCGGCAACCTGCTGTTCACCATCCTGGCCTTCATCGTGGCCCTGTCGGTCATCGTCGCCATTCATGAATATGGCCATTACATCGTGGGCCGGTGGTCCGGCATCCATGCCGAGGTGTTTTCGCTGGGCTTCGGCCCAGTTCTGGCCAGCCGCACCGACCGGCACGGCACCAAATGGCAGGTGGCGCTGCTGCCTTTTGGCGGGTTTGTGAAGTTTCTGGGTGACGCGAACGCCGCCAGCAAGCCCGACGAAGACGTGGTGCATGCCATGAGCCCAGCCCAGCAACGCCGCACCATGCTGGGCGCGCCGTTGTGGGCGCGCACGGCGACGGTGATCGCAGGGCCGCTGTTCAACTTCATTCTGGCCGTCGCGATCTTTGCCGGTGTGGTCATGGTGCAGGGACAGGCGGCGGATCCGCTGCGGATCGGGTCTGTTGCGGCCCTGCCGTTCACCCACGATCTGCGGCCGGACGATCAACCCGTGGCCATCGCGGGCGTGCCCGTTTCCATGACCGGTTTCGATGCGGCGGTGCGCGATCTGCCGCCCGCGCCGACTGTGCGCTGGACCGTGCGCCGCAACGGCGCCGAAATCACGGTGGACGGTCCCTTTCCAACGCCGCCACTGATCCAGGCCGTATCGCCCCAATCCGCTGCCATGGCGATCGAGATGAAGGCCGGCGATGTCATCACCCATGTCGATGGCCAGCCGATTTTCGCGTTCAACCAGCTGCGCACCGCCGTTGAAGGCGCCGAAGGCCGCCCGGTGCTGTTGCAGGTCTGGCGCGCGGGACAGGTCATGGACTTTGCCCTGGTCCCGAAACGCGTGGATGAACCGCAGCCGGGCGGCGGGTTCGTGACCAGCTGGCGCATCGGCATCGCTGGCGGGCTGGTGTTCGAACCGGCCACCGAACTGGCCAATCCGCTGGAGGCCCTGTCGGCAGGGGTCGAAGGCACATGGGAAATCATGCGCGGGTCGGTTTCGGGCCTGTGGCACATGGTGACCGGGGCGATCTCGTCGTGCAACATGTCCGGGCCGATCGGCATCGCCGAAGTATCGGGGCAGATGGCCTCACAGGGGCTAATGGAATTCATCTATTTCATCGGCGTGCTGTCGGCGGCGGTGGGGTTGTTGAACCTGTTTCCGGTGCCGATCCTCGATGGGGGCCATCTGGTGTTCTATGCCTACGAGGCCGTTGCCGGCCGCCCGCCATCGGAATGGGCGCTGCGGGTATTGATGTCGGCCGGGCTGGCGTTGCTGTTGACGTTGATGGCCTTTGCCTTGTTCAACGATGTGTTCTGCCCATAACGGCAGACTGTATCGGCAGACTGTAACGACCGACCGAATTGCGGTCCGGCGCGCCGATCTGCGCCGGGCCGCATCGGGGCGGCAGGCGCCCGCGCAACGACCAACCCGACCTGCTGCCGCCGGGTCGGCCAAATTTCGGCCATAATCGCCCGTTAATACTCTGACAACACCGAGTCAGAATGCGGAGACGGCCAATGAACATGTTCTTTGACAAGACACGCGGCCTTGGGCTGTTGCTGGCGCTGAACGCCGATCGTATCCTTTACCTGTGCGCGATTGCTGCGGCGATGTCGGCCGGGGCCTGGATCGCGATTTTGGTCTGACGCGCGCCGGTTTTCGGCCGTTGCATTCCATATGACGTCTGTTGGCGGCCAATCGGGGCCACAGATGGTATTGCCGTTTTGACAACTCCGCGCCCGCAAGGTAGCTACATCCCAATGGGATGTCAGACCGGGATTGGGAAAATGCACTTCACGACCAAAGCGCCACGTCGCGCCGGTACCGATCACTGCCGTCCGCTGCGCCTGGCAAGCGTTGCGCTTTTTCTCGCGATTTCAGGGATATCCGGGGTTATCAGCGGGCCGGTTCTGGCGCAGGAATTCCGGTTTGATCAGGTGCGGATCGAAGGCAATCAGCGCGTCGAACAGGCTGCTATCCTGGGCTATGCGGGAATCGCCCGCGGCACATCGCTGTCCGCCGGCGAATTGAACGCCGCCTATCAGAACATCGTCGGGTCAGGGCTGTTCGAATCGGTGGAAATCACCCCGCAGGGCAACACGCTGCTGATCGCGGTCAAGGAATACCCGACGATCAACCGCATCTCGATCGAAGGCAACCGCCGCCTCAAGGACGAGGCGCTGGTGACCGTGGTGAAATCGCGCGAACGCTTTGTCTACAACCCGACCCAGGCCGAAACCGATGCGGCGGAAATAGCGGCAGCCTACAATGCCGCCGGGCGCGTCGCCGCCCGCGTCAGCCCGAAGATCATCCGCCGGTCGGACAACCGCGTCGATCTGGTGTTCGAGGTGTTCGAAGGCGGGCTTGCCGAGGTCGAGCGCATCGGGTTTGTCGGGAACCAGGTCTATTCCGACGGCCGCCTGCGCCGCGTGGTGGAAACCAAACAGGCCGGTGTGCTGCGCGCGTTGATCAAAAGCGACACGTTCGTCGCGGACCGCATCGAGTTCGACAAGCAGGTGTTGCGCGATTTCTACCTCAGCCGCGGCTATGTCGATTTCCGCACCACCGCCGTCAACGCGCAACTGGCTCAGGAACGCGACGGGTATTTCATCACCTTCAACATCGAGGAAGGTCAGCAGTTCCGCTTTGGCGAAACACCCGTCACATCCGACCTGGCCGAGGTGGACGTGGCACTGTTTCAGGCCGCGGTCAAAGTCAAATCCGGCACGATCTATTCGCCGATCCAGGTCGAAGCCGATATCGCCAAGCTGGAAAAGCTGGCGATCAAACAGGGGCTGGATTTCGTGCGGGTCGAACCGCGCATCACCCGCAACGACCGCGATCTGACGCTGGATGTGGAATATGCGCTGGTCAAGGGCCCGCGGATTTTCGTGGAACGCATCGATATCGAAGGCAACACCACCACGCTGGATCAGGTCATCCGCCGCCAGTTCCGGGTCGCCGAAGGCGACTCATTCAACCCGCGCGAAATTCGCGAGGCCGCTGAACGCATCCGCGCGCTGGGGTTCTTTACCCGCGCCGACGTGAACGCGCGCGAAGGATCAAACCCCGATCAGGTGATCGTCGATGTCGAACTGGAAGAAACCACCACCGGGTCGCTGACCTTTGGCGGCACCTTTTCATCCAACTCCGGCTTTGGTCTGCTGGTGCAATTCCGCGAAACCAACTTTCTGGGGCGCGGTCAGCGGTTGAACCTGCAAGTGTCGGGCGCCGATGACAACCAGGTCTACGGCATCCGTTTTACCGAACCGGCCTTGCTGGGGCGCGATTTGTCCTTTGACATGGACCTCGGCTACCGCGAGACGGAAAACTCTTTCGCCAATTTCGACACCCGGACAGTCAACTTCCGGCCCGGGCTTGAATTTCCGATCAGCGAAAATGGCCGTTTCGGCGTCTATGCCTTTGCCGAACAGGGCGCGATGATCGCGTCGAATGCCGTGACGGGGGCGCTGGTCGCCGCCGAAATCGCGCAGGATGACGTGCTGACGACCGGGGTGGGCTATACCTACAGCTTTGACACCCGCCGCGTCGGGTTGGACCCCAATCTGGTCTATGTGCTTGAATTCGGTCAGAAATTTGCTGGCGGCGACGCCAGCTACATCCAGACAACCGCAAAAGCCATCGCGCAGACCAAGGTGCTGAACGAAGAAGTCACGTTGCGCGCCACGCTCGAGGGCGGTGTGCTGAGCTATAGCAGCGGCAGTTCGCGATCGGTGGACCGGTTCCAGATCGGATCGGAAATCCTGCGCGGCTTTACCCCCGATGGCATCGGCCCGCGTGAAGTGGTGGCGGGCGTATCGAACGATTCGCTTGGCGGCAACCTTTACGTGGTCGCGCGGTTCGAGGCCGAATTCCCGCTGGGCCTGCCGGAAGAATACGGCGTCAGCGGCGGCCTGTTCTATGACGTCGGATCGGTGTGGGGTCTGGATCAGACCAATGCCAACGTGATCTACGACGATTTCTCGTTGCGCCATTCGATCGGTGCCTCGCTGTTCTGGGAAACGCCGGTTGGTCCGTTGCGGTTCAACTTTGCCAAAGCGTTGAAAAAAGAGACCTTTGACGAAGAACAGACCTTCAACGTCACGATCTCGACCAATTTCTGATGCGAGGCATCGGCGGGATAAAAATCGGGGCTGCAGCAGGTGCTGTGGCCCTTTTTTGCGTGTTTGCGGGAGTGGCCGGGGTTGCCGGGGCGCAGACGGTGCAATCGCAGGTCCTGATCGTCGATAGCGAAAAGCTGTTTTCCGACAGCGCCTATGGCCGCCGCATCGAAGCCGAGATCACCACCGAAAGTGCCGCGCTGGAGACGGAAAACCGCCGGATCGAAGCCGAACTGGAAGCCGAGGAAAAAGCCCTGACCGCGACACGCACAACCACTGTGTCCGACGTGTTTCGTCCGATGGCCGAAGCCTTCGACGCCAAGGTCACCCAGATCCGCACCGAACAGGCCAACAAGGCGCGCACGTTGCAGCAACGGTCCGATCAGGCGCGACGCCGGTTTCTGGGCGAGGTCGGCGATGTTCTGGAAACCATCATGCAGGATGCAGGCGCGGCGGTGATCCTCGAACAGCGATCGGTGTTCTTTTCGGCCCGCGCGGTGGACGTGACGGCAGAGGCGGTGGCGCGTCTGGATGCCGCAATCGGCGATGGCAGCGGCCTGCCCGCCCAAGAGTAGGGCGCTTGCCCCGCCGGGGGTGACTTGCTAAGCCAACTGCACCACGACAAGGACCGATTTCATGGGTGAAACCCCGACCAGCGCCGACATCCAGCTGATCCAGCGCATTCTGCCGCATCGCTATCCATTCCTGCTGGTAGACCGGGTGGTTGATATCGCCGGCACCGAAACCGCGATCGGCATCAAGAACGTCACCATGAACGAGCCGCATTTTCAGGGCCATTTTCCTGGCACCCCGATCATGCCCGGCGTGACGATCATCGAGGCGATGGCGCAGACCGCCGCCGTGATGGTAGGGGTCGCGATGGATCTGGCCGACAAGAACATGCTGATCTATTTCATGGCGATCGACGGCGCGAAATTCCGGCGCAAGGTGATCCCGGGCGACCAGTTGCGCATGCACGTTACAACGCTGCGCGGCAAACCGGGCGCCAAGGTCTGGCGGTTTCAGGGGGTGGCGACGGTGGATGGAGACATGGCGGCCGAATGCGAATTCACCGCGATGATGGACTTGCCGAAACCAGCGGGGGCGGCGGTGTGACCCAGACGCTGATCCACCCCAGTGCTGTCATCGACCCCGGCGCTAGGCTGGGGCAGGGGGTGCGCGTGGGCCCGTTCTGCATGATCGGCCCGGATGTGCAGATCGGCGACGGCACCGAATTGAAATCCCATGTGGTGATCACGGGCGATACCGGGATCGGTGCGGATTGCACCATCCATGCCTTTGCGGTGATTGGTGAAATCCCGCAGGACAAGAAATTCTCGGGCGAAAAGACCCGGCTGGTGATCGGCGACCGCAACCGCATCCGCGAACATGTGACGATGAACCCCGGTACCTTGGGCGGAGGCGGCATCACCCGCGTGGGCAATGACGGATTGTTCATGGCAGGCTGTCATGTCGCGCATGACGTGCAGGTGGGCGACCGGGTGATCCTCGTCAATCACGTCGCCATTGCCGGGCATTGCATCATCGAGGATGACGTGATCGTCGGCGGGCTGTCTGGTGTGCACCAATTCGTCCGCATCGGGCGCGGCGCAATCATCGGCGCGCTGACGATGGTGACCAACGACGTGATCCCCTACGGTCTGGTGCAGGGCCCGCGCGGCAAGCTGGACGGGTTGAATCTGGTCGGACTGAAACGCCGGGGCGTGCCGCGGGACGAGATCACCGCGCTGCGCGCCGCATTCCAGATGCTGGCACAGGGCGAAGGCACCTTTGTCGAACGCGCCCGCCGTCTGGGCGAAGACGCCGCCAGCGACTATGTCCGCCAGATCGCCGACTTCGTGACCGCCGACAGCGACCGCAGCTTTCTGACCCCATGACCACGCCATCGCTGACCGCGCCGCCCCTGATCGCGCTGATTGCGGGCCGGGGCCCGCTGCCCGACCATGTGGCCGCGGCTCTGGCCGGGCGGGTCCTGATTGCGGCGCTGGACGGCCAACCACCGGACCGGTTGATCCCCGACCTGACTTTCCGGCTGGAGGAACTGGGCACCCTGCTGGCGACCCTGCAGGCGCGTGGCGTGACCGGTATCTGCATGGCCGGGGCGGTGTCGCGCCCCGGTGTGGACCCGGCGCGGATCGACGCGGCCACCCGCCCCCTGCTGCCGCATCTGATGCAAGCGCTACGCAGCGGTGACGATGGTGCGCTGCGCACTGTCATGGCGGTGTTCGAAGCGGCCGGTTTCACCGTCCATGCCGCGCATGACCTGTGCCCCGATCTGGCGCTGCCCGCCGGCATTCCGACCCGCGCACAGCCCTCGGTCGGGCATGCCACTGACGCCCGGTTGGGCACGCTGACGCTGGCCCGGATGGGTGCTGCGGATCAGGGGCAGGCCTGCGTGATCCGGGGCGCCACCGTGATCGCCCGGGAAGATGCGCGCGGCACTGACGCCATGCTGGACGATGTGATCGCGGGGCGCGTCGCCGGCGATGATGAAGACCCCTTTTCATGGAGCACCGACCAGATCGGCGACCTGCTGGACACGGCCGCCGATTGGCTGTCCGGGCCGGACGTCCCGGTGCGCGCAGGCGGTATCCTGTGTAAGGCCCCGAAACCGACGCAGGATCTGCGCGCCGACCTGCCCGCCATCGGTCTGATCACTGCGCAAAAGGCCGTCGCGGCGCGGCTGGACGGCATCGTGATCGACGCTGGCCGGGTTTTCGTGTTCGACCGCGCTGCGGTGATCGCCACGCTGGATGCGGCGGGGTTGTTTCTGTGGGTCCGTTGAAGGTCTATCTGATCGCGGGCGAGGCATCGGGCGACCGGCTGGGGGCCGCGCTGATGGCGGGGTTGCGGCAACTGGCCCCCGGTGTGACATTCCACGGCATCGCCGGGCCACAGATGCAGGCCCATGGCATGACCAGCCTGTTTCCGATGGACGAATTGTCGGTCATGGGGCTGGCGGAAATCCTGCCGAAATATTTCGACCTGAAACGCCGGATTGCCGAAACCGCGGCGGATGTGCTGCGCGTCGCGCCTGATGTGCTGATCACCATCGACAGCCCGGATTTCTGCCTGCGCGTCGCGGCTCGCGTCATGGCGCGCGCACAGATCCGCACGGTGCATTACGTGGCCCCGTCGGTCTGGGCCTGGCGACCCGGACGTGCGAAAAAGATGGCGCGCGTGATCGACCATGTGCTGGCCTTGTTGCCGTTCGAGCCGCCCTACATGCAGGCCGCCGGCATGGAGTGTGATTTCGTTGGCCACCCCGTGGTCAGCGAACCCGTGGCCACGGCGGAACAGGCCGCAGCCTTTCGCGCCCCGCTTGCGCTGGCCGATGGCGTGCCGCTGATCCTCGCCTTGCCCGGTTCACGCCGGTCCGAGGTGACGCGCCTGATGCCGGTCTTTGCCGCGACGCTGGCGCAGATCGCCACCCGCCATCCCGCCGCCCGCGTGGTGATCCCGACCACCCCTAATGTCACCCAACTTGTCATCGACGGCACGCGCGATTGGCCGCTGGCACCACTGATCCTCGATCCCCGAAACCTGCCGCTCGATTCGTATCTGGCGCAGAAACGCGCGGCTTTTGCCGCAGCCGATGTGGCGCTTGCCGCCTCCGGCACCGTCAGCCTTGAACTCGCCGCCAGCGCAACGCCGATGGTCATTGCCTATGACATGGCGCCGCTGACGCGGTTCCTGATGGCGCGGTTGCTGTTGATCGACACCGTGACACTGGTGAACCTGGTATCGGACACCCGTGTGATCCCGGAATTCATCGGCGCGCGGTGTCGCGCCGACCTGATCGCGCCGGCGGTGCTGGACACGCTGGCCCACCCGGACCGCCAGCGCGACGCGATGCATCTGACCATGCAGCGGCTGGGGCAGGGCGGTGAACCCCCGGGCCTGCGCGCTGCCCGTGCCGTGCTGGCGCGCCTGCCGTGAACGGACGCGATCAGCCCTTCCAGATCCAGCCGCCGCCATAAATCCGGCTGCCCGCCGTTTCGTAGAACACGCAGGCCTGCCCCGGGCTGACGCCTTCCTCGGCCGCAAACAGCGTCACCTCGGCGGTCGTCGCCGACTGCGGCCGCACAACGGCCTCTTGCGGCGGGCGGGTGGACCGGATCTTGACCGACAGGTGCCATTCGGGGCGACTGTCGAACGGCACATCGCCCAGCCAGTTGATCTCGCGGATCGGGATCACCCGCGTGGCCAGCATGTCGCGTGGGCCGACGATGACATGGCGGGCGTTTACATCCAGCCGCACCACGAACAACGGGTCGACCTGACCGGAAATCCCCAGCCCGCGCCGCTGTCCGATGGTGTAATGGATGACGCCGGGATGGGTGCCCAGCACGGTGCCATCGACATGCACGATGTCGCCCGGGTCCGCCGCACCGGGCCGCAGTTTTTCGATCACCGCCGCGTAGTCGCCATTGGGCACGAAACAGATGTCCTGACTGTCGGGCTTGTCCGCGACCGACAGGCCATAACGTGCCGCCAACGCCCGGGTTTCACGTTTCGACGCCAGATGGCCCAGCGGAAAACGCAGAAAATCCAACTGATCCGGGGTGGTGGAAAACAGGAAATAGCTTTGATCGCGGCCCGCATCCGCCGCGCTGTGCAGTTCGGGGCCCATATTGCCCGACTTGCGCTGGATGTAATGCCCGGTCGCCATGCAATCGGCATCCAGATCGCGCGCGGTTTCCAGCAGGTCCTTGAACTTGACACGTTCGTTGCACCGGATGCAGGGCACCGGCGTCGCGCCCGCCAGATAGCTGTCGGCAAAATCGTCCATCACGGCGGCACGAAAGGTGTTTTCGTAATCCAGCACATAGTGCGGAAAACCCATGGTTTCCGCCACGCGCCGCGCATCGTGGATGTCCAGACCCGCACAGCAGGCGCCTTTCTTGGCCAGCGCGGCGCCGTGATCATACAGTTGCAGAGTGACGCCGACGACGTCGTAGCCTTCGTCCTTCAGCATCGCGGCAACGACAGAGGAATCAACGCCGCCCGACATCGCCACCACCACCCGCGTGTCTGCCGGTGGTCTAGGGAAACCCAATGAATTCAACTTTGCGATCGCGTCGCGCGGCATGGCACATCTCCTGAAGGTCTCCCAGAATATAGGAAAATCCTCATTATCCACAAGCACGGGTTTCATCCGCCGTTAAGCCGCTGCCGACAGATTGGCCTTGAAACGCCGGGCCAAGCCAGGGGAAACGGAAATGTATCTGAAAAAGGTCGAAGGACCGCGTGCGGTCACCTTGCCTGATGGGCGCGTGTTTACCCGCGCCGATCTGCCGCAATCCGACACCAAACGCTGGGTCGCGTCGCGCAAGGCCGCCGTGGTGCGCGGCGTGCTGTATGGCCTGCTGACCCAGGAAGAGGCGCTGGAACGGTATGCCCTGTCGGTCGAGGAATTCACCGGATGGGTGGTGGCCATCACCGAACACGGCCCCGCCGCGCTGAAGGCGACGGTTCGGCATGGCCCGCCGGCACCGCCACAATCCGGATAAACCGGGCGTCACGGGTTCGACGGCTTCCGGTGCCACGACCGCCGCCCCGGCCAACGCCCGAAAATTCCGGTCCGCAGGTTATTAAGATAAAACAATAAACAACTTTAAGAAGAGTTGCGCTTGATCTGGAACCGGGTAACATGTGGTTAACTATTTTGCCGCAGTATCACCATAGGTATTGATTTCGGAGAAACCGCTGATGCGCATCCTGCTTGTCGAAGACGATCCCGCGACCGCGAAAAGCATCGAAATGATGCTGACACATGCCAACCTTAACGTTTACACGACCGATCTGGGTGAAGAGGGCATCGACCTCGCAAAACTCTATGATTACGATCTGATCCTGCTGGATCTTGGCCTGCCGGACATGCACGGCCATGACGTGTTGCGTCAATTGCGGATCGCAAGGGTCGAAACTCCCATCCTGATCTTGTCCGGGGCCGATGACACCGACAACAAGGTCAAGGGGTTCGGCTATGGTGCCGATGACTATCTGACCAAACCGTTTCACCGTGACGAACTGGTGGCCCGGATCCACGCCATCATCCGCCGGTCAAAGGGCCATTCGCAATCGGTGATTCGCACCGGCAAGGTCGCGGTCAATCTGGATGCGAAGACGGTCGAGGCCGGGGGCCTGCCGGTGCATCTGACCGGCAAGGAATACCAGATGCTGGAACTGTTGTCGCTGCGCAAGGGCACGACCCTGACCAAGGAAATGTTCCTGAACCACCTTTATGGCGGGATGGACGAGCCGGAACTGAAAATCATCGATGTGTTCATCTGCAAACTGCGCAAGAAACTGGCGCTGGCGACCGAGGGCGACAATTACATCGAAACGGTCTGGGGCCGCGGCTATGTGCTGCGCGATCCGTCGCCACAGGTCGAACCGCGGCGGATCGCCATCGGCGCCTGAACAACCGCGCCTGATCACCTGCGCCTGATCACCTGCGCAAACGTCGGATGACTGGACCGGACGCGGTCAGTTGCCTATCTGTAGCCGCACACAGGCGGGGGCAGAAATGACGGCTGGCGACGGTTCGAAAAATCCAAAGGGTGATGTGCCGGGCGACATGGCGCCCGCAGGTCCGGTTGATGTTGCAGTCGAAGTGTTGTCAGCATCAGAGGCGGCACAGCAACTGGCCGACCTTGCAGCACGCATCGCGCGAGCCAATCGCCAGTATCACACGGAAGATGCCCCCGACCTGACGGACGCCGCTTTTGACGCGCTGAAACACCGCTATGCCGCGATCGAAGCGCGGTTTCCGCATCTGAAACGCGCCGACAGCCCGATGGACCAGGTGGGAGCGGCCCCGGCAGAGGGGTTCGGCAAGATCCGCCACAGCATGCCGATGCTGTCGCTAGCCAATGCCTTTGCAGACGCCGATGTTGCCGAATTCGACGTGGGTATCCGCAAATTCCTGAACCTCGGACCGGATGCGCCCCTGACCTACACGGCGGAACCAAAGATTGACGGGCTGTCGTTGTCCCTGCGCTATGACCATGGCGCGCTGGTGCAGGCCGCGACACGCGGCGATGGCGACATAGGCGAAGATGTCACGCCAAACGCCCGTACCATCAGGGATATTCCCCAAACCCTGACCGGCGCGCCTGACCTGCTGGAAGTGCGGGGCGAGGTGTATATGAGCCTCGCCGATTTCGCCGCGCTGAACGCGCGCCAGACGGCCAAAGCCGAAAAGACTTTTGCCAACCCACGCAACGCCGCCGCCGGATCGCTGCGCCAACTCGATCCCGCCATCACCGCTGCGCGGCCGCTGCGGTTCTTTGCCTATTCCTGGGGCGCGTTGTCTGCGCCGCTGGGGCCTTTGCAATCCGCGTCCCTTGCGCGGCTTGCGGCGCTCGGGTTTCAGACCAACCCGCTGACCCGGCGCTGCGATGGCCCAGAGGCCCTGCTGGCGCATTATGCCCGCATCGCGGCGGATCGGGCGATGCTGGGCTATGATATCGACGGCGTGGTCTACAAGGTCGATGATCTGGCCTTGCAGGCCCGCCTCGGGTTCCGGTCCACCACGCCCCGCTGGGCGATTGCGCATAAATTCCCGGCCGAAACAGCGTGGACGCGCTTGTTATCCATCGACATCCAGGTCGGCCGCACCGGTGCGCTAAGCCCTGTCGCCCGGTTGCAGCCGGTGACGGTGGGCGGTGTGGTGGTGTCGAACGCTACGCTGCACAACGAAGATTACATCGCCGGGCGCGACGCCAAAGGCCTGCCCATCCGCGATGGCCGCGACATTCGCGTGGGCGACCGGGTGCAGGTCTACCGCGCGGGCGACGTGATCCCGAAAATCGCCGATGTCGATGTGTCGCGCCGCGACAGCGCCGCGCAACCCTATGAATTTCCGACTCTTTGCCCCGAATGTGGCAGCCCCGCGATCCGCGAACCCGGTGACGCGGTGCGCCGCTGCACCGGCGGGCTGATCTGCCCGGCCCAAGGCGTCGAACGGTTGAAACATTTCGTCAGCCGGGGAGCGTTTGACATCGAAGGCCTGGGCGCAAAACAGATCGAAATGTTCTTCCATGACGCCAACCTGCCGGTGAAATCCCCCGCCGACATCTTTACCCTTTCAGCAAGAGACGCCGCCAACCCGTTGCAAAAACTGAAAAACCGCGAAGGTTTCGGTGCAACCTCCGTCACGAAACTGTTTGCCGCCATCGACGCGCGACGCCGGATCGCGCTGGACCGGCTGATCTTTGCCCTGGGTATCCGCCATACAGGCGAGGTGGCGGCGACCACGCTTGCACGGCATTTCGGCACCTGGCCCGCGTTTGAACGCGCGGTGACCGACCCTGCCGTGCGCGATGATCTGCTGGCGATCGACGGTGTCGGCGCGGTGATGGCCGACAGCCTGATCGCGGCCTTTGCCAATCCCGCCGAACGCGCCGCCATCGACGCGCTGGTGGCCGAACTGACCGAGGTCGAACCGGTGATCTGGCGCGTGGCCGCAGGCAGCCCGGTGGCGGGCAAGACCGTGGTGTTCACCGGCACGCTGGACCGCATGACCCGGGCCGAAGCCAAGGCCCGCGCAGAGGCGTTGGGGGCAAAGGTCGCAGGCTCGGTCAGCGCCAAGACCGATATCCTCGTGGCGGGCCCCGGCGCAGGATCCAAGGCGACCAAGGCCGCCGAACTGGGCGTGCAGGTGATGGACGAGGCGGAGTGGCTCGCGTTGATCGGCGCATGAGCGGGCGGCCTCCGATCCTGTTTCCGCTCTTTGCCGACATCGAAACGCTGCCGGGGGTGGGGCCTAAAATTGCAAAGCTGTTCGCGCAGATCGGCGTGACGCGCCCGCGCGACCTGCTGTTGACCCTGCCACAATCGGGCATCATCCGGCAGCGCCGCGACACAGTGCAGGGCGCCGATCTGCCCGGCCATGTCACGGTGCGCGTGCGTATCGGCGCGCACAAACCGTCCCGCACCAAATCCGGCGCCTACCGGATCACGGTCGACGATGCGCAGACGGCGTTCCAGCTGGTCTATTTCCATGCCCGTGGCGATTATCTGGCGCAAATGCTGCCATTCGGACAGGAACGGGTGGTGTCGGGACGGGTTGAACTGTTCGACGGCATCGCCCAGATGGTGCATCCGGACCATGTGCTGCGTCCCGAAGACGCGGATCAGATCCCCGATTTCGAACCGGTCTATCCCGCCACCCATGGTATGGGTCAGCGGGTGATCGCCAAGGCCGTGCAGGCCGCAATGATCCGCGCCGTCGATCTGCCCGAATGGATCGACCCGGAACAGAAACACCGCGCCGGTTGGCCCGACTGGGCGCAGGCGATGGCCGCGGCCCATGCCCCCGCCGGCCCCGCAGACCTGCTGGCGACCGCGCCCGCCCGCGCGCGTCTGGCCTATGACGAATTGATGGCCCATCAACTGACGCTGGCGCTGGCCCGCAGCCAGTTGCGCCGGGCCAAAGGCCGGGCGACGTGCGGCGACGGGCAGTTGCGCGCGCGGGTGCTGCAGACGTTGCCCTATGCGCCGACGGGTGCACAGACCCGTGCGGTGGCCGAAATTGCCGCCGATATGGCGTCGGAAACCCGGATGAACCGGCTGTTGCAGGGTGATGTCGGGGCAGGGAAGACGCTGGTGGCCCTGATGGCGCTGCTGATTGCGGTCGAGGCGGGCGGCCAGGGGGTGATGATGGCCCCCACCGAAATCCTGGCCCGCCAGCATCTGGAGGGGCTGCGGCCGCTTGCGGCATCTGCCGGCGTCACGCTGGATATCCTCACCGGGCGCGACAAAAGCGCAGAGCGTGCCGCAAAATTGGCAGCGCTGGCGGACGGACGGTTGCAGATCCTTGTCGGCACCCATGCGGTGTTTCAGAAGGATGTGGTGTTTCACGACCTGCGGCTGGCCATCGTCGACGAACAGCACCGCTTTGGCGTGCGTCAGCGGTTGGAACTGGGGCAAAAGGGCATCGGTGCCGATGTGCTGGTGATGACCGCCACGCCGATCCCGCGCAGTCTGGCATTGGCGCAATACGGCGACATGGATGTGTCGGTGCTGGATGAAAAGCCGCCCGGACGGCAGCCGATCCGGACCGCGCTGGTGCCGACAGACCGGCTGGATCAGGTGGTCGAACGCCTGCGCGCGGCTGTTGCGGGCGGACAACGCGCCTATTGGGTCTGTCCGCTGGTCGAGGAATCAGAGGTCATCGACCTGACCGCCGCCGAAGACCGGTTTCAGCGTCTGCGTGCCACGCTGGGCGAAGGTGTGGTGGGGCTGGTGCATGGCCAGATGCCGCCCGCAGACAAGGACGCGGCGATGGCCAATTTCGTCGCGGGCCGTACACAGGTTCTGGTGGCCACCACGGTGATCGAAGTCGGCGTGAATGTGCCCGAGGCAACCATCATGGTGATCGAGCGGGCGGAAATCTTTGGTCTGGCGCAGTTGCACCAATTGCGCGGCCGGGTCGGGCGAGGGACGGCAGCTTCGACGTGCCTGCTGCTGTATCAGACACCCTTGGGCGAAGCGGCGGCGCGGCGGCTGACCACGCTTCGCGATACCGAAGACGGGTTCCGCATTTCCGAGGTGGATCTTGAAATGCGCGGTGCGGGCGACCTGATAGGCACGGCGCAATCCGGCCTGCCGCGGTTCCGGGTTGCCGATCTGGAACGGCAGGCCGCGCTGATGGAGGTTGCGCAAAGCGATGCGCGCAGGCTGCTGTCATATGATCCGACCTTGGTCAGTCCACGCGGGCAGGCCGCCCGGATGCTGCTGTGGCTGATGGAACAGGATCAGGCGATTCGGCTGATTCAGGTCGGGTGACGGCCCGGCGCGCAGAATGTTCTTAAAAAGTTCTTTACAGATCTCGCACATTATGAGAACAAAGCAGCAACATAACAGACCGCGAACAGGAGACTGCCGATGCTGAACGATATTGTTGCCATCGCCCGCCGCGCGCAGGACACCTTGCTGGCCGATCTGGTCGGCGTGACCGCGCTATTGGTCATGCTGGTCGGCGCGCTGCATCTGCCGGTGCTTTAGAGATTCTGCCTGACGTTTTTCCGCCGGGTCCGTCTCTGCGGCGTTGTCCTGCCTTTCATCCCCGAAAGCCCGACTGACAGCCTGTTCCCGGTTTCAGGGCCGCGCCGCGTGCCTCGGGATGGACCTTGACTGCCGCCGCCACCCCGCCGGGTGCGCGGCGGTTTTTTACGTCGTGGTTTCAGCCTGTGCCATCGCCTCGGCGGTCGCCTCGATCGCCAGCAGGATCGACGCATGACGGTTCTTGTAATCGCGCGCGGGTTGCAGTGCGGCGTAGCCGTCAAAAGGTGACGCAGGCGGTGGCGCTCCGTCCTTCAGCATGGCGCGCAGCGCGTCACGGCCGGCTTCGATTTCAGCCCGCGTACGGCCCAGCACGACCTGTCCCAATACCGCCGCCGCCGCCTGACCCAGCGCGCAGGCGCGCACCTCTTGGGCATAGTCCGCGATGCGCCCGTCCTGCACGACCACATCCACCGTCACCGCCGATCCGCACAGGGGTGATCGTTTGCGCACCGACGCCCCGGGTGCGGTCAGCCGCCCGACATGCGGCACATCGGCCGCCAACGCCAGAATGCGTTGCGAATATAGCTTGATCAGATCGCTGTCGCTCATGTCTTGTCCTTTGATTGATCCAAAGATAGGCCGACGCGCAGTGAATGGCAAAGGGGGCGGTGATGGCGTTCGATCCGGCGGAACTGACCTATGACGCGGCGGGGCTGATCCCGGCGATCGCGCAAGATGCCGCATCGGGCGAAGTGCTGATGCTGGCGTGGATGAACGCGGCGGCCGTAGCGCAGACGCTGGCAACCGGCCGCGTGACCTATTGGAGCCGGTCGCGGCAGGCGTTCTGGATCAAAGGTGAAACCTCGGGGCATGTGCAGCGGCTGGTGGAACTGCGCGTCGATTGCGACCGCGATTGCCTGCTGGTGCTGGTGGATCAGACCGGCCCGGCCTGCCACACTAATCGGCGGTCGTGTTTCTATACAGCCGTTCGCGGCGACACCGAGGTCGAGTTGATGGCCCCAATCAAGTGACCGTCACAGGTTGACCAGATCGCGGATGGTCTGCGGCGTTGCCCCGGCGGCCCGATAGGTCGCCAGCGCGCGCGCATCATCGCGTTTGGCCAGCCGTTTGCCCTGATCATCGCGGATCAGGCGGTGATGATGATAGCGCGGCGTGGGCAAGCCCAGCAGCGCCTGCAACAGCACATGGATGCGCGTCGCGTCGAACAGGTCCGCGCCACGCGTGACCATAGTGATCCCCTGCGCCGCGTCGTCGATCACCACAGACAGGTGATAGGACGTGCCCATGTCGCGCCGCGCCAACACGATATCGCCTGTTTCATCAATTAGTTGCGCCACAGTGATGATGTTCTGATCGCAGTGATCGGGATGCGCGGTTTCGGTGAATGGCAGCGGGCCAAGCCCGGTCAGCGCCGCCCGCATATCCAGCCGCAACACAGTATCGACGGGGCGCTGTTTGGGGCGCGGGCGATGCCGGCAGGTGCCGGGGTAAACCGGGCCATCGGGACCGGATGGCACGCCTTCCTGCGGGGCATCCAGCGCGACCATGATGTCTCGGCGGTTGCAGAAACATGGGTACAACAGGCCGCTATTCCACATATTATCAAGCGTTTCCACGTAGATATTCATGCGTTCCGATTGCCGGATCGGAGGCGCATCGGGCGGGATGCCCAGCCAGTCGAGGTCATCAAGGATCGCCTGTTCCCAGACGGGTCGGCAGCGGGCGCGGTCGATATCCTCGATCCGCAGCAGGAAACGCCCGCCGCTGCCGCGCGCAATCCGCTGCGCTGTCAGCGCGGCAAAGGCATGTCCCAGATGCAGCGGCCCGGTCGGCGAAGGTGCAAAGCGCGTCGTCAATCCGCCGGTGTCCCGGGCTTGACCCGGGACCTCCCGGCTGTCCGGACGCATGCCGCGGGTCAGAGGCCCCGGATCACGTCCGGGGCGGGGCGTGGCAACGGGATGGGTCAGGTGACCAGCCATTGCGTGAACGCGTCCTTTGCCCGGTCGGTATAGGCCTTGTAACGGTCCTTGCGGCCGCGCCGTCCGCCCCGGACGCCTTCGTCAGCATCAATCGGCCGGAACAGGCCAAAGTTGACATTCATCGGCTGGAACGTTTTGGCATCCGCGCCGCCGGTGATGTGGTGCACCAACGCGCCATGCGCGCTGTCAGCAGGCACCGGGGACAGGTCGCGCCCGAGGATTTCCGCCGCCGCCATCCGCCCGGCCAACAGCCCCATCGCCGCACTTTCGACATAGCCTTCGACGCCGGTGACCTGACCTGCGAACCGGATATGCGGACGCGATTTCAGCCGCATCTGCCCGTCCAGCAGGGTGGGTGAATTCAGGAACGTGTTGCGATGGATGCCGCCAAGCCGGGCGAACATCGCATTTTCCAGACCCGGTATCATCCGGAAAACAGAAGTTTGCGCACCATACTTCATCTTTGTCTGGAAACCCACGATGTTGTAAAGCGTCCCTAGCGCATTGTCGCGACGCAGTTGCACCACTGCATGGGCCTTGACGTCGGGGTGGTGCGCATTGGTCAGGCCGACAGGTTTCATCGGCCCGTGACGCAGGGTTTCGCGGCCACGTTCGGCCATCACCTCGATCGGCAGGCAGCCGTCGAAATAGCTGGCGGTTTCACCGTCGTGGAACTCGGTCTTGTCCGCTGCCAGCAGAGCCTCGATGAAGGCGTCATACTGCGCGCGGTCCATCGGGCAGTTGATGTAGGCCTTTTGTTCGGCCAGCGTTTCTCCCTTGTCGTAACGGGATTGTTCCCAGGCCATGCTCATGTCGATGCTGTCGGCATGAACGATGGGCGCGATGGCATCAAAGAACGCCAGCGCGTCACGTCCGGTTTCACGCGCGATGGCCTGCCCCAGCGCGTCGGATGTCAGCGGGCCGGTGGCGATGATCCAATGGCCTCCGCTGGGCAATTCGGTGATTTCGGCGTCCACGCGGGTGATCATCGGATGCGCCATCAGCGCGGCGGTTGCAGACGCGGCGAACGGGTCGCGGTCCACCGCCAGCGCGCCACCCGCAGGCAGGCGGTGCCGGGTCGCCATATCCATGATCAGCGATCCGGCGGTGCGCATTTCCCAATGCAGCAATCCGACGGCGTTCTGTTCATGGTCATCGGACCGGAACGAATTCGAACAGACCATTTCGGCCAGATCGCCGGTGCGATGCGCAAATGTGCCGATGCGGGGCCGCATTTCGTGGATCACCACCCGCACACCCAGATTGGCGGCCTGCCAGGCGGCTTCTGATCCAGCCATGCCGCCGCCGACGATATTCAGAATATTGTCCATGATCGCGGAGATAGGGCAGATGCCCGGCCGCGTCTAGCGGTCAACCGGCAGGCGTGATGGCACGGTGTCCGGAATAGCCAGCCGCCCGTTCAGCGCGCCTTTGTCTGTCAGCGCGGCAAGAAAGGCGAGGATATCGGCCACCTCGGCATCCGACAGGCGCAGGGGCGGCAGTTCCACCGCCTCGGCGATGTTCAACAGTTCCTCCTGATCGTCCAGCGCGGCCCAGTCTGGCACGGCATCAGGGCCCAGATCGACCGCATGCAACCGGGCCTGCACGCGGTCATATGTCAGCAGGCTGCCGATGGGGTCCAGATGGTGGCGCACGGCGGCCTCCAGCGTCGTATAGGCGCCAGCGTGCCCCCAGGGGCCGGTTTCTGCCACCATCCGCAGGGATGGGGTGCGAAACCGGTAGCGGTCGTCATTGTCGCCGGTCACCAGCAGGCGTCCGGGATCGGAATACAGCGGGCGGTCGCCGCCGGTGGATTTGCCGGGGCCAAGCTGCGGCATGCCGATGGCGTGAAAGCCGTGATCGGTCTGGAACGGGCCCGCATGACAGGTCGCGCAACCGGCATGGCCGTGGAACAGGTCCGCGCCCCGCTGTGCTGCCGCCGAAATGGCCCCGACCTCGCCCGCAAGATGGCGGTCCCACGGGCTGTCATCGGCGCGAAATTCGGTAGCGATAAAGGCAGCCAGCGCATTGGCGATGCCGGTCATTTCGGGGGCGGCCCCGGTCACGGCCCGAAACCGCGCGGCGTAATCGGGCACGTCGGCGACGCGGTTGGCGATCAACGCCCAGGCCCCGGCATCGCCCTGAATATGTTCGATGGCGACCGCATCGGCGATAGGGTTTTCGCCCGGTTGCCCCGCCATTTCATCGGCTGCGATCACCGGCAACACGGCCTGCGCCGCCAGCGCCGAGGTGACCGGGCCGGGCAGGGCGCGCCCCGACGGCATGCGGAACCCAAAGGGCGCAGCGGGGTCGGCCGTCACACGCCCGTCGTGGAACATCACGGTGAATTCGGCCGCGCCAAGGTTCCACAGCGCCGGCGCATTGCGGGCGATCCGGGCCGTCGGGATCTGTGCAGGCAGCGGCGCACGGGCGGGCCCCAGCCCAAAGGTGCCTTCACCCAGGCCCAGCGACATCGCATCAGCGCCGGCCATCCGCGGGTGGTGGCAGGTGGCGCAGGCGACATTGCGGTTGCCTGACAGCACCGGGTCAAAGAACAGGTCACGACCCAGCAGCGCCAGTTCCGCATCGACGTCGGCAAACGCGTCAACCGGGACCGTCACCGGTGCGGCGGAGGCTGCCAGTGGCAAGACAGCAAAGATCAGGACCGCAGCGCGCACCGTGTCATTGAGCCCAGTCGGGGTGGCGCTTTTCCAGAAAGGCGTTGATGCCTTCTTCGGTGTCACGCCAAAGCATGTTTTCCACCATCACATCGCCGGCAAAGGCATAGGCAGCGGCGATATCCATCTCGGCCTGATCATAGAACGCCGATTTGCCGATCTTGACTGCAGAGGCGAGTTTTCCAGCCACGGTTTCCGCCAGCGCCAGCGTTTCCGCCACCAGATCATCTTTCGGCACGACGCGGTTGACCAGACCGATCGCCTGCGCACGGTCGGCGTCGATGAACTGGCCGGTGGTCAGCATTTCAAACGCCATCTTGGCGGGAACGTTGCGCGACAGGGCCACCATCGGCGTCGAACAGAACAAGCCGATGTTCACGCCGTTGACCCCGAACCGCGTACCCTCGGCGGCCACGGCCATGTCGCAGGACGCGACCAACTGGCAACCGGCGGCGGTGGCGATGCCATGCACCTGCGCGATCACCGGCTGTGGCATCCGGCGGATCGCCAGCATCATCGCGGCGCAACGGTCGAACAGGTCTTTCAGGGCGGCGCGGCCCTGATCGTCGGCCTGCCGTTTCGCCTGCATTTCCCGCAGATCATGGCCGGCACAGAACACCTTGCCCGCGCCCGACAGGATCACCGCGCGGATCGAGCGATCATCCGCGAGCCGGTCGAATTCGCCATGCAACGCCGCGATCATCGCATCCGACAGCGGGTTCAGCTTGTCGCCCATGTTCAGTTGCAGGTGCGCCACCGCACCCGTTGTGCTGACCGTGTCGCTACGTTCCATGATCGCCATCTTGTTCTCTCCCTCGTTCTTGGCAACTCTAGCGCCGGTATACGCAGGAGGAAACCCATGCACAGCCGCCAGACGGTGATGACCGTCGCAGACTTGACCGCGTTCATGGAACGGGAATTCCCGCAAGTGCATGCCGATTTCATCATCGAGGATGTCGGGCCGATGCGCATCCGCGTGCGGCTGAAGGTCGCCGAACGCCATTTGCGGCCCGGAGGCACGGTGTCGGGGCCGTCGATGTTCGCGCTGGCCGATGTGGCGGTCTACCTGGCGACGCTGGCGATGATCGGCCCGCAGGCGTTGGCGGTCACCACCAACATCGCGATGGATTTCCTGCGCAAACCCGCGGCAGGTGTCGACCTGATCGCGGAAACCCGGCTGTTGAAACTGGGCCGGTCGCTGTCGGTGGGCGATGCGCTGTTGTATTCCGAAGGCATGCCGGACCCGGTGGCGCGGGCATCAATGACCTATGCCATCCCACCTGCGCGGTAAATCATTGGGGTATTATGTTACCGTTTTTATAACCCATTGATTTTGCTTAATTAATGGCTTCATCTTGCGCTTGACTGCCCGCGGGGCCCCTGTATAACCCGCCAATCGCATTTCGGGGATGGGTATGTACCCGGTCCCGTGCCAGACAACCAAAGGGCCACCCACAATGAAAACCTTTTCTGCGACCCCCGCAGACATCGAAAAGAAATGGATCGTGATCGACGCCGAAGGCGTGGTTCTGGGCCGTCTTGCCTCGATCGTCGCCATGCGCCTGCGCGGCAAGCACAAGCCGATCTTTACCCCGCACATGGATTGCGGTGACAACGTGATCATCATCAACGCCGACAAGGTGCAGATGACCGGCAACAAGCGCACCGACAAGGTGTATTACTGGCACACCGGCTATCCGGGCGGGATCAAGAACCGCACCGCCGAACAGCTGCTGGAAGGCAAGTTTCCCGAACGCGTCGTCACCGCTGCGGTGAAACGGATGCTGCCCAAGAACATTCTTGCGCGGCACATCCTGACCAACCTGCGCGTCTATGCCGGTGACAAGCATCCCCACGAGGCGCAAAGCCCAGAAGTGCTGGATGTGAAAACCATGAACTCCAAGAATACCCGGGTGTAATGATGGCTGACCAAATCAATTCGCTGGAAGATCTGGCGCGCGTCTCGGGCACCATTGCCCCTGTCGTGATCGAAAAACCCCGTGAACCGGTGCGTGATTCGCTGGGCCGGTCCTATGCCACCGGCAAGCGCAAGGACGCGGTCGCCCGCGTCTGGATCAAGCCCGGCACCGGCAAGTTCCTGATCCGGAACAACAAGGGCGAGTTCATCGACTACTCCGCCTATTTCGCGCGGCCGGTGTTGCAGATGATCCTGCGTCAGCCGTTCCAGATCGTGAATGTCGAAGGCCAGTTCGATGTGGTAGCTACCGTCGCCGGTGGCGGTCTGTCGGGGCAGGCGGGTGCGGTCAAGCACGGGATTTCCAAGGCCCTGCAACTGTACGAACCCAGCCACCGCGCCGCGCTGAAAGCGGCCGGTTTCCTGACCCGCGACAGCCGCGTGGTGGAACGCAAGAAGTACGGCAAGCGCAAGGCGCGCCGCAGCTTCCAGTTCTCGAAGCGCTGATTTCCTCCAGATCGGCAAAAGGGGCGTCCTGCGGGGCGCCCCTTTTCCATGCGGCCCATACTTCAGGCCGCCCTCCGCTTCATCCCGGTGTGGGGGCTGGGGGCTGGAAAGGCCAGCTGCCATGAAAATGGGGGCGCCCAAGCGGGACGCCCCCTGACGGGTCTGCATCGAGGGAACGGATCAGTTGCCCGAAATGTTGAAATCGTAGGTCATTGTGAAGGTCAGCAGACCGTCGTTGCCGGTCACGTCATCATCCTCGTAAAGCACATTGAACGCGACTTCGTCATTGATGGCATAGGTGACGCCCAGTTCGTAATAATTTGAATCAGCGGCGGTTTCATAGGCTGCGACCGCCTGCACCGACCATTTGTCGGTCAGTTCATAATCAAAACCCAGTTCGGTATAGGTTTCTTCGGCTTCGACATCGTAGCCGACTTCCAGCGATACGCCCAGCTTGTCGGTCACATTGTAAGACACCGTGCCGATGACTTCGGCGGTCGCATAACCGGTATCATTCAGGAAATAGGCCCAATAGGCCAATTCCAGTCCCAGACCCGAGGCCAGCCGCGTGCTGTAACCAAGCGCGATGTCCATTTCGACTTGATCCGGCGCTGACGTCCCGGGCAGGGTGCCAAACCACAACTGGGCAAAGAAGTCGTTCTTTTCGGCATTGATATAGAACGAAAGCGGATATTCCGCTTCGGTTCCGGCATTCGTCGTCAGATCGTAGGCCGACTCGACGGCGACTCCGCCGGTCAGATTGATACCTTGGGCCGATGCGACAACAGGCATCAACGCCAGGCTTGCGCCCAGAAGGATCCGTTTCATCCCGATGTTCCTTTGAAAAAGTTGGTTGTTGGCCGGCCGGTTTGTTCAGGCGGGCATAGGGAAATGCTATGTCTCATGCTGCGATGCAGCAATGGCGGCAGCAAGTTTCCGAGTTGCCGTCAGAAAAATGTTACATTAACAGCTTAATTTTTGCCGAAGGTTACCGTTTTGATCAATTAAATGGTTGAAATTTAATCACTCTACCCAAGTGTCCGGTCCAATCACACCCAGACCGCGCAGGTAGATGCCCATCGCTGATTCGAGCAAGTCTTCGGGCGCAAACGGGCTTTGCGTTCCGGGGCTGTTGCGGGCGAACAGTTCCACGACCCCATGGCTCAAGGCCCAGACATGCGCCGACACCATGCTGGCGGGCGGGCGTTTTGCCGCCGGGATGTGGCGCGACAGATCGGTTGCCGCGCGTTCCAGAACGGCGCGGGCGCGGGCGGCCTCGGCGGCCAGATCAGCGGTCCGGTTGACGCTGATGCCGCTTTCGAACATCGCAATGTAATGGCCGGGGTATTGCCGCGCAAAGGCCAGATAGGCCCGCCCGGTCGCGGAAAACGCCGCCAATGCGGACGGTTGCCCGTCGGCATAGGCAAACTCCATCACATCGGCAAAGATCGCATAGCCTTGGCGGGCCGCCTCGGCGATCAGATCCTCACGGCCTTCGAAATGGCGATAGACGGCAGCGGGGGTCACGCCCGCCTCGCGCGCCGCCTCGGACAGGGTGAACCCGGTGGGGCCGTTTTGCTGGATAAGGTCCAGACAGGCCGTGACCAGCGCCTGCCGCAGATTGCCGTGGTGATAGCCCTGTTTACGCATCCCACAGCTCTAGCCCACCGCAGATCAGCGGGTCGGGAGGCCCCAGCGCCTTGTCATCACGCCCGGTATAGGGGATCGCCGCCAGCACGCGCCGGATCGCCTGCAGCCGCGCGCGGCGCTTGTCATCCGACAGCACCACCGTCCACGGCGAGGTGACGCGGTGGCTGCGGTGCAGCGTTTCGGTGATGGCGCGGGTATAGGCATCCCACAACCCCAGCCCATTGATATCTATTTTCGATAGCTTCCAGTGTTTTAGCGGGTCTTGTTCACGCGATATGAACCGGACCAGCTGTTCGGCGCGGCTGACGTTCAGCCACAGTTTGAAGAACAGGATGCCATCATCCACCAGCATGCGTTCGAAATCCGGCACCTGGGCAAAGAACTGTTCCCGCTGTGCATCGGTGCAGAAATCAAACACATGTTCCACAACGCCACGGTTGTACCAGGACCGGTCGAACAGCACGATTTCGCCCGCACTCGGCAGGTGACTGATATAACGCTGGAAATACCATTGCCCGGCCTCGATTTCACTGGGTGTCGCCAAGGCCACGACGCGCGCGCCGCGCGGGTTCAGGTGTTCGCGGAACGCGCCGATGGTGCCGCCTTTGCCCGCCGCATCCCGCCCCTCGAACACCACGCAAACCCGCGCGCCGGTCGCCTTGACCCAGCTTTGCAGCTTCACCAATTCGATCTGCAAGGCATCCATATGTTTTTCGTAGGTTTTCTTGCCCAGTCGTTCGCTGTGCGGATAGGTATCGGACAGGATATCCTCGGCCTCGGCGCGGCGGATCGCGTCGCGGATCAGCACGGGGGCTTCGGTTTCGAAATAGGTGCTGATCGCACCGTTGAAAGGCATTTGCATGGTTTCTCCCGGGTTTGTGGCAGTATCGCCGGGCAAGGCCGAAAGGCAAGGTTGCACCACCAGGTTATCGGGCATTCCCGGCCGCGCGACGGATCGCGGCGATCACGGCTTCCGGTGCGGCATGGTGCGGCATGTGCCCGATACCCTCCAGCAAGGTCAGCCGGGCATCCGGCAACCGGCGCGCCAGCGGTTCGGCATGGATGCTGGCCGGCACGATGGTGTCGGCGGTGCCATGCAGGATTTCCACCGGCATGGTCAGGCGGGCATAGTCGCGTTCCATATCCACCATATGCGGGCGCAACGCATTGACCTGCCGCGCATTGGCACGAAAGCTTTCGCGCCGCAGCGTCAGCCCGGCACCGACATGGCGCAGATAGCCGGGCGGCACCGGATTGGGCGCAAAGATGCCCGCGACCGCCTGCTGCACGCGGGCCTCCGGCGCAAAGGCGGTAATCAGCGGCACCACCGTGGCCGCGCCGATCCGGGACGAGGTCACGCGGTACATCGGGTCCAGTCGCCCCGGCCACGGCAGCGCCACACCCGCCACCAGCACCAGCGCCCCGGTGTCACTTGGGCGTTCCAGCCCCCAGGCCAGCGCAACCGCCCCGCCATAGGAATGGCCCAGCACCACAGGCCGCGTCACGCCCAACTGGTCGGCGGCCGCTTGCAGGAACCGGGCCTGTTCGCGCGGGCTTTCGGACCGGGGGTTGAACGCGCCGCCGAAATTGCCCGACGCGCGTTCGGACCAGCCAAGACCGGGCCGGTCGAACGCGATGACCCGGTAATCGCGCGCCAGCGCGCGCGTCAGCGCAAAGGTGAAATCGCGCGTATTGCCAGAGGCGCCATGGATCAGCACCACGTCCGGGCCGTCGCCTTCGACATGGGCATGGATCAGCTGGCCGTCGACGGTCAGGAATTGCCCGGTGGCGGGATAGCGCGCTTCGGCCTTTGCCTCGTTAAGATCGGCGCGGACGGCAACAAACCCGCAACCCGCCGTCAGCACAACCGCACTGAACCCCGCTAGGATCATTCTAGCTGCCGATCTGCGCGGGATCGAACGGTGTGGTCTGGTAAATCTCATTGATCCAGTTCCCGTACAACAGATGCGCGTGGCTGCGCCACCGGTTCAGCGGCGCGCGCGTAGGGTCATCATCAGGATAATAGTTCGCTGGGACGTGGATGGGTTTTTGCGCCGCAACGTCACGATCGTATTCTTCTTTCAACGTGCCGCTGTCGTATTCGAAATGGTTGAAGATATACAGCGCGCGATGCGCCGGGTCCTCGACCAGCGCGGGTCCGGTGTCCGGACTGTCCAGCAGAACCTGCAGGTCCGGCACGGCAAAGATGTCATCGCGGCGGATTTCGGTCCAGCGCGACACCGGCATCACCAGATCGTCGGAAAACCCACGCAGATAGGGCGAAGCGGGCGCGCAGTTGCGGTGGCGCACACAGCCGAACGCCTTGGCGTCCAGAGCCGTCTTGGGCACGCGGTGGAAATGCCACAGCATCGCCATGCCGCCCCAGCAGACGCCAAAGGTGGCATGCACATGGGTCTGGGTCCAGGCGAAGACGCGGGTCAGTTCCTGCCAGTAAGTCACCGATTCGTATGGCAGATGTTCGATCGGAGCCCCGGTGATGATCAACCCGTCGAATTTCTCGCCCGTTGCCGCGACCTCGGCAAACGGGCGATAGAACGCCTCCATGTGTTCGGCGGCGGTGTTCTTTGTCTGATGTTCGGTCATGCGGATCAGCGACAGTTCGATCTGCAACGGCGTGGCCCCGATCAGCCGGGCAAATTGCGTTTCGGTCTGGATCTTTTTCGGCATCAGGTTCAACAGCCCGATCCGCAGCGGCCGGATGTCCTGCCGCATCGCCCGGTCATCCGACAGCACCATGACGCCTTCGCGGGCAAGCACGGTATAGGCGGGCAGATCGGCGGGCAGGGTGATGGGCATGAACGTTCCTTTGCAGGTCAGGCGGCGCGGTCGGCGATGGCGCGCGCAATCAGCGCGTCGAAGTCGGCAGGCGACGTGACGGCCGCCACCGCATCGGCGGTCACCCGAACGCCCCATTTCTGTGCCATGGCGGCATAGATCGGCTGGCGATGCGCTAGCGCCTGCGCATAGGTGAACCGGATGAAGGCGTCGGGATCGACACAGGCCGCGTCGCCGTCGTGGCGTTGCAGATAGTCATGCCACACCCGGTCCAGAAAATCGGCGCGATAGGACATCGGTTTTGGCGCGCGGTCGAACCGGCGGATCAACTCGGCGGTATGGGCCTCGGATCCTTCGATCCAGACCATCAGGGTGTGATCGGCCAGCGCGGTCAGGACGGGGTCGGCCGCATCATCCGGGTCCACCCATTCGCAGATCGACCCGCCGGTATCACAGATGAAATGCGGATAGCCGTACAGCCGTTCCGCCCGGTCGATGAAATAACCTGTATCCATCAGCGCCGCGATTTCGGCCGCGCGGAATTGCCCCTGCCGCCGGGTATATTCGGCGTAGGCCAGCCCGCCCTTGGCCGGGTCGCCCGGTTTGCCCAGATAGGTCGAAACCGGGCTGAGATTATGGAACGAGATGTTGGACCCGATGTAGATCGAATCGGTCATCAGCAATTCGCGCAGGAACGGCACCTGCATCGCGTGGGCCTTGGCATTGTCGGCGATGTATTCGCCCATGTACCGCGTGCCGATGCGGTAATCGATGCTGTAATGGAACCACGGCCCCGCACCCCGCAACATGGTGGCAAGCCAAGTCTTGCCCAGACCGGACATACCGAACAGCAGCACGCGTTTGTGCGCGGCGCCGGTCCAGTCCTTTGGGGTGGGGTAGATCATCCGGGCCTCCGCGCGCAGGGTCCGGGCAGGGATAGCGGGGCCGGGCCGGGCCGTCAAACCCTGCGGAACACCCGCAACAGCCGCCCGTCGATCACCATCAGACCCGCCGCCAGCAGCGCAAACCCCAGATAGGCGCGCGGGTCGAGTGTTTCGCCAAGGAAAACCGTTCCCAGCACGATGGCAACCGGGCTGACCAGCAGGGTCACAAGGCTCATGTTGCCCGCGCCCACCACCGGCATAATGCGGTAATACATCAGAAATGCCCCCGCCGTGGCGAACAGGCTGAGGTAGGCCATCGCCCCCCAGGTGGCCGCACGATAGGCAAATGTCGGCACGCCTTCGACCCACAGCGCATAAGGGATCATGATGACCGCCGCCATGGTCAGCATCCCGGCGGCCGCGACCTGCGGCTTGTGTCCGGTCAGCCGAGCCCGCGCCCACGCCCCGCCGAACCCGTAAGATATCGACGACACGATCAGCGCCAGCTGCGCCAGACTGGTCGGATCAAACCGGGTCAGGGCCTGAGGGCCGATCACGGTCGCAACACCCGCGAACCCCAGCGCGA
Organism: Rhodobacterales bacterium; assembly: GCA_038205135.1. GTDB lineage: Bacteria > Pseudomonadota > Alphaproteobacteria > Rhodobacterales > Rhodobacteraceae > UBA9554. The sequence continues at coordinate 21,211 of JBBRCF010000008.1, read as the reverse complement.
CGCCGGCGGCCTTTTGCCCGGTCAACCGTTCATCGGCAAACACCAGCGCCGCGACCAGCACGCCGAAAATCGCTGTGGCGGCGTTCAGGATCGATGCCAGACCCGACGCCACATGCACCTGCGCCCAGACGATCAGCGAAAACGGCAGCGCGACGTTAAACATCCCCATCACCGCAAAATCGCGCCACGCCCGCAGGCTGCCGGGAACCGGCAACCCGGCATACGCGACATAGACCCACAGCGCCAGCGACGCGAGTGTGACCCGGGCCGCAACGGTGGTCAGCACGCCGATTTCGCGCAGCAGAATGACGTTCGACAGGAACGACGCGCCCCAGATCAGGCCCAGCAACGCGATCCCGGCCCATGCCAGCGGCGGGATGGATTTCTGCACCGGCCGCCCGGAGCCGAGTCTGGGACGCGGGGCCGCCGACAACGCGCCCTGACGCAGATCATCGTCCGCGCCGTGGTCAGACCCCGGTTCAGACCGTGACACGGCGGGTTTCCAGCCATATATTGAAATAATTCGCGCCAAAGATCACCACGGCCCCGAAGAACACCCAGATATCAATGGCTTCGTTGTAAAACAGCGCGCCGATAATCGCGATGGCGGGCAGGCGGACGAAATCGATCGGCACCACGACCGTGGCCGGCGCGATGGACAGGGCGATGGTCAGGCACAGATGCGCCACCAGCCCACCGACGCCAATCAGCACCAAAGGCAGCGCGGACCGTTGCCCGGGCCACGCGATATCGCCATCCCAGCCCGCCGCGATCAGCCCCATGACGCCCTGCATGGCCACCAGCCAGAACAGGATGCCGGTGATGGTTTCCGTGCGCGTCAGCCGTTTCGTCAGGATCACCGACAGCGCGAAACCGATGGCCGACAGCGCCGCCGAGATCACGCCGGGGTTCAGCGTTTCCGGCGACGGGCGCGCCACGATCAGCACCCCCAGAAACCCGATGGCCCCGGCCAGCGCGCGCAGCGCAGTCAGCCGTTCGCCCAGGATCAGCGGCGACAACAGCAACACCCACAGCGGCGACGAAAATTCCAGCGCGAACACCTGCGCCAGCGGGATCACGGTGATGGCATAGAACCACAGGTTCTGCCCGGTAAAATGCGCCAGATTGCGGACCGCGTGCAGCCCCAGTTTCGTGGCGCGAATTTCAGTCAACCGCCCCAGCGCGCCCGCAACTACCAGCACGATTACCAGCCCAAGAATGGACCGGTAGAGCATGATTTCGAATGTATCGAGGTCAAACGCCGCCGCGCGCCCCGCGACCGCCATCACCGACAGGGACAAGATCGCGCCGCTCATCCACATCGCGGCGCGCAGGACGTTGCCGGTGGTCTGTTGTGGCATGCGTGCCTCCCTCGTCGCCCGTGCTAACCGAGCAGCAAGGGCATCACAATGGCCTAGGCCCGTGGGTCACTCCCACTCGATGGTCCCGGGCGGTTTCGACGTGATGTCATAGGTGACGCGGTTGATGCCGGCCACTTCGTTGATGATCCGGGTGGCGGTTTCGCCCAGAAATTCGTGGCTGAACGGATAGTAATCCGCAGTCATGCCATCCACCGAGGTGACGGCGCGCAGCGCGCAGGCAAAATCATAGGTGCGCCCGTCGCCCATCACGCCCACGGTGCGCACCGGCAGGATCGCCACGAACGCCTGCCAGATATCGTCATACAACCCGTGGCGGCGGATCTGGTCGATGAACACGGCATCTGCCTGCCGCAGGATCGCCAGCTTTTCGCGCGTGATCTCGCCGGGGCAGCGGATCGCAAGGCCTGGACCGGGAAACGGGTGGCGGCCGATGAAGCTTGCCGGCAGGCCCAGTTCACGGCCCAGCGCGCGCACCTCGTCCTTGAACAGTTCGCGCAAGGGTTCGACCAGTTTCAGGCCCATCTTTTCCGGCAACCCGCCCACGTTGTGGTGCGATTTGATGGTGACGGACGGCCCGCCGCTGAACGACACGCTTTCGATCACGTCGGGGTACAGCGTGCCCTGGGCCAGAAATTCGGCCCCGTCGATGCGCGACGCCTCGCGCTGGAACACGTCGATGAACAGCCGCCCGATGGTCTTGCGTTTCACTTCGGGGTCGCTGACGCCGTCCAGCGCGCCCAGAAACAGCTCGGATTCCTCGGCGTGGATCAGCGGGATGTTGTAGTGGTCGCGGAACATGGTTACGACCTCTTCGGCCTCACCCTGCCGCAACAGGCCGTGGTCCACGAACACGCAGGTCAGCGCGTCGCCGATCGCCTCGTGGATCAGCACGGCGGCGACAGAACTGTCGACCCCACCGGACAACCCGCAGATCACGCGTTTATTGCCGACCTGTGCGCGGATTTTCGCAATCGCCTCTGCACGATAGGCGCCCATGGTCCAGTCGCCGGTGAACCCGGCCAGACGAACGAAATTGGCGTATAGCTGCGCGCCCTTGGGGGTGTGGTGCACCTCGGGGTGGAACTGCACGGCGTAGAACTGCCGCGCCGGATCGGCGGTGATCGCAAACGGCGCATTGGGCGAGTTGCCATAGACCTGAAAACCGGGGGCGATGGCGGACACATGGTCGCCGTGGCTCATCCAGACCTGTTCGCGGCCCCCTTGTGCGGTGTCATCCGCAAACCAGCCGTCCAGCAGATCGAGGCTGTCGCCCGCAGGCGTCACATAGGCGCGGCCAAACTCGGCGGTGCCGTGCCCGCGTTCCACCTTGCCACCCAGCATCTGCATCATGACCTGCTGGCCGTAGCAGATGCCCAGAATGGGCACGCCCAGCGCGAACACCCCCGCAGGCGGCATCGGCGCGCCATCGGTGAACACCGACGCGGGCCCCCCCGAGAAAATCACCGCCCTAGGGGCGAAATCGCGCAGAAACGCGTCGGTGACCTGCTGGTAGGGATGGATTTCGCAATAGATGCGCAATTCGCGCAGGCGGCGCGCGATCAGCTGCGTGACCTGGCTGCCGAAATCGATGATCAAGAGGCGCTGATGTGACATGCGACCGCATAACGCGGGCAATCCGGCGGTGCAAGTCGCATGCAGTCACGTTTGCAGCGTGACGGCGGACGGCCCGAACTGCGGACCGTCCACGCGCATTTTGCAGGATTACCGCTGGCGGCGACGCCGCTTCAGCAGACCGAACAAGCCAAGTCCGGTGGCCAGAATGGGCAAGGACGCCGGCACAGGAACAGGAGAGATCAACGCCAGTTCGATCGTGGCCAGCACGTCGCGGGCCCCCGGAACGAAGGATACGGTCGTTCCATCAAACGTCGGCGAACCCAGCAGGAAATCAAGGTTCGCCTGCAGGCTGATCACACCATTTTCATCGGTACCGGAACCGCCGGAAGCATTGAAGGCGGCCCCGATGTTGTTGTTCACCTCGGTGCCGGCATCCCAGACATTGCCGCCCAGAATGCTGATCCGACCCAGATTGGTGAATTTGCCAAGGACATCGAAAATTTCAAAGGCAAACGGGTTGTCGTTGCCGATGAAGTTGTCATTCGACGGAATCACCATCGACAGAAAAGTGAAGAAGCGGTCGTTGAGGCGGTCCAGATCGATCTGGAACGTCGCGGTTTCGCCCGGATCGATGACCGGAGCGCCGGCAAAACCACCCGGCGAAGTGATGACGCCGGTCTTGGCACCCTGGCTTTGGGCGTTCGCAATTTCAACGCTCACATCGCCTTCTTCGGCGATCAGGGTCACCCCTGCGCTTGCAGTCTCACCGGCATTGAACGCGTCGTAGCTGCCGTCGTGAAACGCCACGAACAGCGGGGTCAGATACAGACCGACGTCGGGCTGGTTATTCCGGATCGTAACCGAGACTGTCGCTGCGGACGCAGCGCCAGCCAGAAGTGCAGACATGATCAATGTGGTACCCAGCACGCCGGTCAGGCGTTTCGAAGTCATCATTTTTGCCAACTCCCATGACAGCGCCAAATTTACGCATGGTCGCAAGCTATGGCCGGACCGGGTGCGATCCCTAATCAACAGGGATCACAACCCGGTGCCGTGACCGTTACCAGAAATTTACTACATGAGCGTGCAGCGCACTGGCTTTTCCGTGTCTGCCATCGTCAGGGCGCGCCGTCGCCGATATCCCAGAACAGACCCGCCATGAGGCCTAGCGCATCTCGGCACACCGGGCCCAGCACATGTTCATCGGGGGCATGTTGCGAACAGGCGCGATAGCTGTGCGGCACCCACACGGTCGGCAGGCCAAGGATATCGGCGAACACATCGTTCGGCAGCGATCCGGCCAGATTGGGCAGCACATGCGGCGCGCGGCCTGCGGTCCGTTCCAGCGAACCCGCCACGAACCGTACCCAGGGCGCGTCGGGGTCCAGCCGCGTGGCCGCGAACCAGCCGCGATCATGTTCCACGATGCGGACCTGCGCAAACCCCTGCGCATCCAGATGGCGGCGCAGCGCGGGCAGGATCATCGCCGGGTCCGTGCCCACCACGAATCGCAACTGGCAGGTGGCGCGCGCGGACCCGGAAATCGCATTGACCGGCGCATCGGGGTTGCCCGACATCATCGCCAGTACGGCAAAACTGTTCCAGCCATAGGCACGTTCCGCCGGTGTCAGCGATGTTTCGCCCCAGTCGGGATCAATCTGCGTCCCCGTGGCATCGTCCAGCGGCAGACCCGCCAGCGCCGCGCGCACCGCAGGCGTCAGCGATGTCGGCCGCCAGTCCGGCACCCGGATCTGCCCGCGCGCATCTGTGATGGTTGATAGCGCCTGTACCAAAATCATCGCCGGGTCGGCCAGCAGCCCGCCCCAGTTGCCGGAATGATGCGCGCCGTCGCGCAGATCGACCCGCAGGTCAAAATTCAACCCGCCGCGCGATCCCATGAACATCGTGGCCACATCGGGTTGCAGGCGCGGACCGTCGGACGCGATCAGCACATCGGCGGCCAGCCGGTCACGATGCAGGCGCGCGGTTTCGGCCAACCCGGGCGAGCCGGTTTCCTCGCCCGTTTCCAGCATCAGCTTGACATTGAAGCCCAGATGCCCGCGCGCGGCGATGACCGCCTCCAGCGCCATCAGGTTGATCAGATGCTGGCCCTTGTTGTCCGCCGTGCCGCGCCCGTAGATCCTGTCGCCCTCGGTCGTCAGACGAAACGGCGCCAACCCGTCACGCCATTGCGCCGTCTGCGCGCGGATCACATCGCCATGCCCATAGGTCAGGATGGTGGGCAGGTCTGCGCCCTCGATCCGTTCGGCCAACAACAGCGGCGGCGCGCCGGCGACGGGGTTTTCCACCACCTCGGTCGTGAAACCGGCTGCGGCATAGGCCGGCGCGATGTGATCCAGATAGGCGCGCAGATGTGGCGCGGCCGCAGGGTTCTGGCTTTCGGACGGGATCGCGACCAGTTCCGACAGCCGCGCGGTGAAACGCCCGTCATCGAACATGGCGCGGGCGGCGGCGATGGTGGTGGTGCGGGGCATGAAATGTCTTTCCGGTTTTGGCCGATGATGGCAGTGTGCATAAGGCGCAGACCAGTCTGCAACGTCGCTGCCATGCTACAGATGTCGCGTTTGTCACGGAAAGGCCGGAATCGCGGCGAAGGCTGCGCGGTGTGGCGGGTATCACAAGACACAACGCAATCCGACCCGGAGCCCCCCATGACCCTTACAGACGCAGGCCCAGATACTTCGACCCGGCGCGTGCGGGGTGGCGGCGGCGCGGTGCGGCGGGCAGAACGCGGTGCGATATCGTTTGAAACCGCCAGCTACATCCGCCGCAACATCCCGAATTTCGAGGTGCTGAACGACGAGGCGCTGGCGATCATCGAGGCGAATGCCGACACCATCCTGTGGGAAATCGGGGTGAACTTCGTCAACAACCCCGGCGCATTGGCGCTGTGGCGGGCAGCAGGGGCCGAGGTTGAAGGCGAACGCGTCCATATCCCGCGTGGTCTGGCCCGCGCGCTGTGTGCGACCGCCCCCTCGTCCTATACCCAACATGCCCGCAACCCCGCCCGCAACGTCGAGGTCGGCGGCAAGAACCTGGTGCTTGCGCCGGTCTATGGCCCGCCCTTCGTGCAGGACGCGCAAGGCGGCCGCCGCTATGCGACGATGGAGGATTTCCGCAATTTCGTGAAACTGGCCTACATGTCGAAATGGCTGCACCATTCGGGGGGCACCGTCTGCGAACCCACGGATGTCGCGGTCAACAAACGCCATCTGGACATGCTGCTGGCGCATATGACCCTGTCGGACAAGCCGTTCATGGGGTCGGTCACGGAACCCAGTCGCGCACAGGATTCGGTCGATATGGCGTCGATCCTGTTCGGGGCCGATTTCGTGCAGGCCAACGCCGTGATGACGTCGCTGATCAACATCAACTCGCCGATGACCTTTGACGACACCATGATGGGCGCTTTGGAGGTTTACGCCGCCAACAATCAGGCCGCGATCATTTCGCCCTTCATCGTCGGTGGCGCGATGGCGCCGGTTTCCGTGGCCGGCACCCTGACGCAGGTATTGGCTGAAGTGCTGGCGGGCATCGCTTATTCCCAATTGGTCCGTCCCGGTGCGCCGGTGATCTTTGGCGCCTTCGTCGCCTCGATCGACATGAATTCGGGCGCGCCCACCTTTGGCACGCCCGAGGCCAGCCTGATCACCTATGGCGCGGGGCAACTGGCGCGGCGCATGGGGTTGCCATACCGCAGCGCCGGCGCGTTCTGCGGATCGAAACTGCCCGATGCGCAGGCTGCCTACGAATCCGCCAACAGCCTGAACATGGGGTTGCTGTCGGGCGTCAATTTCATGCTGCACGCCTGTGGCTGGCTGGAAGGCGGGCTGGTGTCATCCTACGAGAAATTCGTGATGGACGCGGACCAGTTGGGCATCCTGCACCACATGGCGCGCGGGATCGAGATCGACACCAACGCACAGGCGCTGGACGCGATCCGCGAAGTCGGCCCCGGCGGGCATTATCTGGGCTGCGCGCATACGCAGGCGAATTTCAAATCCGCCTTCTGGCGGTCGGACCTGTTCGACTACAAACCCTATGAAACCTGGGCCGACGAAGGCAGCCGCGACACCATGGCGCTGGCGGGCGAACGGGTGGCGAAACTGCTGGCGGACTATGTCGCGCCACCCCTGGACGACGGCCTCCGGCAAGGGCTGGAAGATTACGTCGCCACCCGCAAGGCGTCGATGCCGGACGCCTTTGTCTGAACCGGTGCGCCGGCGGCTAGCTGATGCCGGGCGCGTTGCCGTCGCCCCCGGTGGTCACGGCGCGCAACAGGCGCGCCTCGGCCCTGATGGCAATCAACAGATCGACATGCCGCACCGCTGAGTAGCCCGGCTGCCCATCCCGGCGGCATTGTTCCACGTCATCTTCATCCTGCAACAGCCGCGCCAGCGCCACGCCGGCGGCTGGCGTGCGCCCCGGCCCCAGCAAACGCCGCAGATGGCCGTCGCGGCGATAGTCCGGCACACCGGCGCGCGCCGCCCGCAACAACAGGCCGGGCCGCCGCAAATCCCGGATAATGCTCAAGAGATCCCGCATCGTCATGGTCCTTTCGCAGATCGTTGACCCCTTCGACCTATTGCAACCTAAAGGGGTGTTGCCTGACCCGTGCTGACCAGCGCGCGCCCGGTCATCTTGTTGTTTATCATTTGAAAACAATCGTAAACGAGTTGGAAGCATTAACCGACAGGTAACGATTTCTCGCAATGGTTGTGTGGGGCTCGGGGGATAACCCTGTGGACAAGAATGACGGCAAAGCCGACGAGAAGGGGCCAAGGATGACTGCGACACTCAGGGAAAGAGGGGTGCCGGAATGGGTTCCCGAAGCGGCGTGGCGCTATCTGGCCCATACCGAATGCGGGCAATCCATCCGCGAACTGGCGCGGGGGGCAGGGTGCCATGCGTCCACCGTGCTGCGCCAGATCCGGCGTATCGAACTGCGCCGGGATGACATTCTGGTGGAATTGGCGCTGCAGCGGCTGGGTCCGCTGCAACGCCGCAGTCCCCGGCACCCTGAGGTCACGAAGGAGCATGATGCGATGATCGAACATTCCGGCAAGGACTGCCGCGGCCCTGTCGGCGCGGTGGAAAACGAATCCCGGCTGCGGCGCGATGCAGCCCCGGTACTGCGGCGGCTGGCGGAACCGGGCACCCTGCTGGCGGTGGCGGCGGACATGGAAATGGCGGTGGTGGTGCGCGACAGCGGGCAGCGCGATCTGACCGTGCCGCGCGCCTTGGCCGAGGCGATGGCCTTGAAGGACTGGATCATCTGCCAGCACCCTGGCCGCATCGCCCGCTATCAGATCAGCGCGACGGGGCGGGCGGCGCTGATGGCGTTGATGGCGCAGACCGAAACCCAAGGCTTGCGCGGCCTGGCAGAAGCACAGGCGCCCTTTATGACGGGCACGCCGGTGCCGGATGCTGACGAAGACGGCGGGCGCCGCGGCCACCGATATGGAGCGCCCGAATCGCCGCTGCTGACGCTGGCACGGCGGCGCGACAAGGACGGCGCACCATTTCTGACGGACGCGCAACTGCGCGCCGGCGAACGGCTGCGTGAGGATTTCGAACTGGCCTTGATGGCGGCGGGCGACAAGGTGGACTGGGAATCGGTGCTGGCGGGCGCCCCCGTGCCGCAACCGGTGCGACGCACCCCGCGCGGCACCGACGCCGCGCGCGCACGTGTTGCAGCGGCGCTGTGCGATCTGGGCCCCGGTCTGGGCCATGTCGCGCTGCGCTGTTGCTGTCACATGGAGGGGCTGGAAACCACCGAACGCGATCTGGGCTGGGCAGCGCGGTCCGGCAAGGTAGTGCTGCGCATCGCGCTGATCCGGCTGGAACGCCATTACGCCGGGCTGGGCCCCGAGGCGGCCATGATCGGCTGACGGTCAGGATCGCCGCGAAGTCAGGACCCGACCACCCAGCCGACGCCAAAGGCGACGCAGCCGCAGATGCTGCCCACCAGCATGGTTTCCGCGACGGCGCGCAGCGCCGAGCCGCCGGTCGCGCGCCATCGCAACACCCCCAGCGCAAACAGCGCCAGCAGCGAAAAGCCGACCGACATTTGCAAGGACAACTGGTCGGCCGGCCGCAGCAGATAGGGCGCCAGCGGCAGAATGCCGAACACCATGAACGACAGGGTCGTCGCCACCCCGTTGGCGGCCGGGTTGTCCTGTGCGGGGTCGGGCAGATTTTCACCCCAGGCCAACACCAGCGCCGCCGCCGCCGTCGGCGTGCCGATCACCGCGCGGGCGGCCTCTGCTGCCGCGTCAGGCGGCAAACCGCGCTGGTGCAGGATCGCCCGCAGATCGCCCTCGGCGGCCGCCGGGTTCTGGCGGATGCGGTCATCGATGGCGTTGCGGCGTGCGGCATGCAGATCGGCGGCAGACCGGGCCGACAGAAATTCGCCCAGCCCCATCGAAACTGCATCAGCAAACAGATTGGCCAGCCCGAACACCAGCACCGCCAGCGCCCCGACGCCGCCGACCCCGTCGGCCCCCGCACCAGCAAACCCAGCGACAATCGCAAAGGTCGTGACGATGCCGTCGTTGCCGCCATACACGATGGGTTTGAGGTATTCCTGGATGCGGTCAAGGCGTGGCGCGGGCATGGCATCCTGACGGTTGGGCAGCGGGGCGGCGACTGCGGGATCATCCTAGCGGCCGGAGCCGGGCAGGGGCAGGACTAATTTCCTTTTGTCCCGGCCAGTGCTATCTGTGTTGCAGATCACAGGAGTAAGCCCGTGCGCGACCTGAAAATACCCGATCAGCGCCACCCCGAAAAGGCGCATCGCCCCGACCAGCCACAGCCCAAGAAGCCGTCTTGGATCAGGGTAAAGGCCCCCACATCCGAGGGTTACCGCGAAACCCATCGTATCATCCGCGAACACAAACTGGTCACGGTCTGTGAAGAGGCGGGTTGCCCCAACGCCGGCGAATGCTGGGCGCAGGGCCATGCGACCATGATGATCATGGGCGACATCTGCACACGGGGCTGCACGTTCTGCAACATCGCGACCGGCAAGCCAAATGCGCTGGACGCGTTCGAGCCCGGGCGTGTGGCCGATGCGGTTTCGAAACTGGGTCTGGCGCATGTGGTGATCACATCCGTTGACCGCGATGATCTGGCCGACGGCGGGGCAGCGCATTTCGCCCAGACCATCCGCGCCATCCGCCACCGCGCACCCGCTACCACCATCGAGGTGCTGGTGCCCGATTTCCTGAAATGCGGGCCGGATGCGCTGGAAACCGTGGTCGCGGCGAAACCGGACGTGTTCAACCACAATCTGGAAACCGTGCCGGGCCTGTATGCCGAGGTGCGGCCCGGCGCGCGTTATTTCCATTCGCTGCGGCTGTTGCAGCGGGTCAAGGAACTGGATCCGGCCATCTTTACCAAATCCGGCATGATGGTGGGTCTGGGCGAAGACGCCCCCGCCGTGCGTCAGGTGATGGATGACATGCGCGCCGCCGATGTCGATTTCCTGACCATCGGGCAATACCTGCAACCCAGCCCGAAACACCATGCGGTGGCGCGGTTCGTCCCGCCCGAGGAATTCGCCACCTTCGAGGCGGCGGCCTATGCCAAGGGGTTCCTGATGGTATCGGCCACGCCGCTGACCCGGTCGTCCTATCACGCAGGCGCGGATTTCACCCGGCTGCGCGCGGCGCGGCTGGCCAAGGTTTCGGGGGCATGATTCGGGGTCTTGTGGCAGCGGCCCTGATCTGGGCGGGACCGGCTCTGGCACAGGACAAGGCGTGGCACGCCGAGGTGCTGACGCTTGCTGACGAACTGGGGCAGGCCATCCGCTCTGAAACCGGTATGGACTGGATACAGCCCAGAACGCATCCCGCCATCCGCATCGCATCGGCCAAAGAACTCGGCGTTGCCCTTGACGAAATGGATCGGCGCATCCGCGCGGGCTACGCCATGTCCACCGCCATGCTGGACGTATTGATCCATCAGCCGGTGCCGGGCGGCGCAATTTTCGGCACTACCGCGCAAGACATCCGCTGGGGCATCGTGCCGTTCCGGGTGCAGATGCAACGCGTGGGACGGACCCCTTTTCCCGAAACCTGTTCGCTGTTTCTGATCTTCAACGATGGGCGCGCGTGGTTCGCCCAAGGACTTGGCAAACCGCAGACGGATGCGATCCTGCGTGAGACGCTGCCGGACCTTGCGAAAGCGCTGCCAGACAGCACACCCGGATGCACGCAGCCGGTGTCCTGAGCCCTAGCCCGGCAGGGCCTTGAGATAAGCCGCCACCGCCTGCCGGTCGGATGCTGGCAATCTAGCGAAATTGCCGACCACGCGCGCCATGTGCCCGCCCGCGCTGTCAAACTCGGGCGTGAACCCGGTTTCCAGATAATAGGCGATGTCCTGTTCGGTCCATTTCAGACTGACCGGATCAATTGCCGGGATGCGTCCCGGTCCGGACGGGTTCGGCGCACCTTTCATCCATTGCGCCCGGTCCAACGCACCCAGTGCATTGCGCGGCGTGTGGCATTCCGCGCAATGGCCCAACCCTTCGACCAGATAGCGGCCCCGGTCGATCTGGGGTGTCGCGGCGTCAGTCAGCACATAATCGTCTTTCAGGAACAACAGCTTCCAAACGCCCACTGCACGACGGATGTTGAACGGAAACCCGACCTCATGGGCCATGCTGGGGGTCGCATCCGGCGGCAACGTCAACAGGTACGCGTGCAGATCGGCCACATCCTGCAGCGTGGTGTGCTGATAGGCGGTATAGGGAAACGCGGGGTAGTAATGCGCACCATCGGGCGACACGCCGTGGATCATCGCGTTGCCAAGGTCCGACACCGACCATGCGCCGATGCCATGCACCGGGTCGGGCGATATGTTCGGCGCGCGGAAGGTGCCGAAATCGGAGGGAAACACCTGTCCGCCGACCAGTATCGGACGGTCCGTGGCGGCGGATGCTGGCGCGACATGGCAGGACGCACAGCCCGAGGCCCAGAACACGGCAGCGCCACGCCCGGCGTCTGCTGTCACTCCGGCAAATGCGGCGTCAGGCAAGGCTGCGGGCCGGGTCAGAACCAAGCCCCCCAGCGCGGCCAGCGCCACCAGACCAACGGCAAACCGGATCAGGCGGCGCATGGCAGATCAGCCCGGCGCCCGGTTTGCGTCGTGGCATGCGCTGCAGGTGGCACCAATAGCACCCAATGCCGCGCCGAGGGTCGCTGGATCGGTCGCCGCCTGCACGGCCGGAACCGCGGCCCCGAACGCGGCCCATTTGGCGCCCAGATCAGCGGGATTGTCCCAGATCGCAGGCAGCGCGCGGGTGCCTTCGATCGCCATGTTGTCCGACCCTTTGGGCCAGAGCGGGGTCTGATCGATCATCGAAACGGCGGCCAGCGTATCGGCGGAACGCTTCAATGCGGCGGCGTCGAATGGCGTGGTGCCCTTGGCCATGCCACCCAGAATACCCAAGTTGATCGCCATGATGTTGAACTGACCCTGACGGGCCTTGACCGCGCCCGAGAAATCCTGGGCCAGAACGGGGGCTGCCGCCAGTGACAGCACACTAAAGATCAGGGCGGAACGAACGACGCGCATCGGGGTCTCCTTGATGACATAGGTTGAGAGCTTAAGCATAACGCGGAAAAATCCGGCAATGTGATCACAATAATGTCGGTTGCGTTGATGCACTACCACCAAATTCACTTTGTTTATTGGGTCTGACACGGATACTGATCAGCCCGATGTGGCGGGGTAGGGCGATGGTGCAGACGACACGCGCGATTCGGATGATCTTGCTGGGCGTCGCGCTGGCCTGTCCGCTGGCTGTGGCAGGCATGGCACAGGACGCGGCCGTGCCCGTGGCGCTGTTGACCGCCGAGGCCTTGATGCCGAACGACCCCTTCGCCGCCCTGAAAGTCATTCTGCCCGAGGCGCGGCGCGGCCAGCCGCTGGCGCAGTATCTGCTGGGCGAGGCGTACCGGCAGGGACAGGGACGCGACCCTGACCGGCGGCTGGCGCGCGACTGGCTGGGTAAGGCCGCGGGTCAGGGCGACGCGCGGGCGGCCTTGGCGTTGGCTGACATGGACCTGTCCGATGGCAATGTGACAGCGGCCATCACTTGGCTGGACCGCGCGATGACCAAAGGCCATGTTGCGGCATTTCGCCGGCGGGCCGACCTGATGGCCGTCGGACTGGGCAGCACCGATGCCGACCCCGGCGGGGCGCTGGCGCTGTATGGCGTGGCGCTGGAATTGGGCGATACGGGTGTGGCGCTGCGGATGGCGGATCTGCTGCTGTCCCAGCCCGACACGGATGCGGCCCGGGCGCGCGCCTTGCTGGCACGCGGTGCGGCCATGGGTGACGGCGCTGCGATGACCCGGCTGGCCATGCTGTATCTGGACGGCATCGGCGGCATCACCGACCCGGTTGCGGCCTATACCCTGTTGCAGGAAGCCGTCAGCCTCGGGTCGCCGGATGGCGCGGTGGCGCTGGCCGGAATGATGACGGTCGAAGGCAGCTATTGGTACAACCCGGTGCAGGGGTTGGCTTATTGCGTCTGGGCCATGCGCGCGGACCCCGCGCTGACAGGCGCCTGTGACACGTTGGCCGCGCAACAAACCGACGGTGACCGCGCCACGGCGCAACAGTTGGCCGCGGATTTCTGACCCCGGCGCCGGCCGTCAGCCGGCCGTTTCAGCCGGTGAAACTTCAGCCAGTGAAACGCACCTTGCCGATGAAGGGCAGATTGCGGTTGCGCTGCGCATAGTCGATGCCGTAGCCCACCACGAATTCATCCGGGATTTCAAACCCGATCCAGTCGGCCTTGAATGGCGCTTCGCGCCGCGACGGTTTGTCCAACAGGGCGATGGTCTTCAACCGCCGGGGATTGCGGGATCGCAACAGCCCCGTGACATGGTGCAACGTGTGGCCGGTATCGACGATATCCTCGACCACCAGCACATCGCGGCCTTCGACCGGCGACCGCAGATCCTTCAGGATGCGCACCTCGCGCGAGGATTCGGTGGCGTTGCCGTAGGATGACGCCTCCAGAAAATCGACCTCGACCGGCAGGTCCAGCTCGCGGACAAGATCCGCGATGAACACGAACGACCCGCGCAACAGCCCCACCACCACCAGCTTGTCGGTGCCCGCGAATTCCACCGCGATTTCGGCCGCCAGCGCCTCGACCCGCGCTGCGATCGATTTGGCGGAAATCATCTGATCTATGACATACGGTCGCTGCGACATGGTTGGCTTTGGCTTTCGCTTGCATTCGGCGGCTCAATTTACGACATCCCGGTCCACTGTAAATGTGGAACGCACCCGAACCCAGATGACCACCCATGCCGAAACCCGTTTCCTGCCCTACAGCGCACAGCAGATGTACGATCTGGTGGCGGATGTGGCGAGCTATCCGCAATTTCTGCCATGGACGGCGGCCGCGCGCATCCGGTCCGTGACGCCGTTGGGTGACGGGCAGGAAGAAATGCTGGCGGATCTGGTGATTTCCTTCAAGGTGTTTCGCGAAAAATTCGGCAGCCGGGTGATCCTTGACCCCGCCCGGCATCATGTCGGCACCGAGTATCTGGACGGCCCGTTTCGCCATATGCGCAGCACCTGGGATTTCAGCGACAGACCGGGCGGCTGCGAGGTGCGGTTCTTTGTCGATTTCGAATTTCGCAACGCAATCCTGCAAGGCGTGATCGGGCTGGTGTTCAACGAAGCGATGCTGCGCGTCGTGCGGGCGTTCGAAGCCCGCGCGGCGGTGCTTTACGCCACCGTGTGATCGGTTAGGGTCGCGCGGCACAAGAGGAGCCACCGATGACCGTGACCCGCCACCTTGCCCGGTTCGCCGTGGCCCCGCTGACCGGGCATCACGACGCCATGCAGGTGGTGCGTCTGTCGCTGCTGGATTGGCTGGCGGTGGCGCGGGCGGGGCGCAATGAACCCGTCGCGCAGATCACCCGCGACATGCTGGCCGACGAAGCCGGGCGGGCGGAGGCGTCGGTGCTGGGGCTGCCCGTTCGCCTGCCGGCGCGGGCGGCGGCGCTGGCGAATGGCACGGCCTCTCATGCGCTGGATTACGACGACACGCATTTCGCCCATATCGGCCACCCATCCGTGGCGGTGATCCCGGCGGCGCTGGCAATGGCGGAACGGGTCGGGGCATCAGGTGCGGATTTTCAGGATGCCGCCCTTGTGGGGGTCGAGGCGTCGGTGCGTGTGGGCGTCTGGCTGGGCCGGGCGCATTACCAGACCGGGTTCCACCAGACGGCAACGGCGGGCGCCTTCGGCGCGGGTCTGGCCTGTGCGCGCCTGCTGGGCCTGTCAGCCGATCAGGCGGCGATGGTACTTGGGTTGTTGGCCACCCGCGCGTCAGGCCTGAAATCGCAGTTCGGGACCATGGGCAAACCGTTCAACGCCGGGATCGCGGCAGCAAATGGCGTCGAGGCCGCGCTGCTGGTCGCGCGTGGGTTCATCGCCAACCCCGACGCGCTGGAATCGCCGCAGGGCTTTGGCCCGACCCATGCCGGGGTGGCGGACCTTACCGCGCTGGACGGGCTTGGGCAGGACTGGCTGTTCACCGGCGTCAGCCACAAATTTCACGCCTGCTGCCATGGCTTGCATGCCAGCCTCGAGGCCTTGGCGACGCTGCTGCCGCTGGACCCCGCAAAGATCGCGGGCATCGCCGTGCGCACCCATCCGCGGTGGATGACCGTGTGCAACCAGCCCGCCCCCACGACGGGGCTGGGGGCCAAATTCAGCTACACAACCGTGCTGCCGATGGCGATCCTCGGGCATGACACCGCGCGGCTGGACAGCTATTGCGACGCGGTCTGCGCCGATCCGGCGGTGCAGACCTTGCGCGCGCGGGTGCAGGTCACGGGGGATGACAGCGTCGCCGAAACCGCCACGCATCTGACGGTGACGCTGCGCGACAACACCAAACGCACGGCGACCTTCGATCTGGAAACCCCGCTGACGGTGGACGCACGCGCCGCCAAGGTGCGCGCCAAGGCGGCATCCCTGATGGGTGAGGATCGCGCCGCAATTCTCTGGCACGAAATCACAAATGGTGTCGGTCCGGATGTGATCGGCGCAGCCCTGCGCGGCTGATCACGCCTGCGCGGCGCGCAGGATCAGCGCCAGCGCATGGGCGACTGTCGCCGCGCGGACCTGCGCGCGTCCCAAAGGGCCGAAATCCACCGTTTCGGTCTGGCATCCGTCAAGCGTGGCCAGCCCGAAACACACCCGCCCCTCAGGCTTGAATTCCGACCCGCCGGGGCCCGCAATACCGGTGACCGCCACCGCCACATGCGCGTCGGACCGTTCCAGCGCACCCAGCACCATCTGCTGCGCCACCTGCTCGCTGACCGCGCCATGCGCATCCAGCGTAGCAGGAAACACCCCCAGCATCTGCACCTTGGCGGCATTGGAATAGGTGACAAAGCCCCGGTCGACCACATCGGATGACCCCGGAATATCCGTCAGCGCGCCGATGATCAGCCCACCGGTGCAGCTTTCGGCGGTTGCGATGCGCCACTCGCGCGCGCGACAAGCCTGCAAAACCGCCACAGCGCTCATCGCAGGATGATCCCGTGATAGACGCCGGCAAGGATCACCGAAACGATGCCCGCAGCCAACCCAGCCAGAATATCGTCCAGCATGACCCCCGTGGCGTCGCCGCGCCGGTCCGCGCGGCCGATCACCCAGGGTTTCCAGATGTCGAACAACCGAAACAGCAGGAACGGCGCGACATAGGCCGGCCAGGCCGCCAGCATCGAAATATCGCGCGACATCAGGGGCAGGGCGGTGAACGTCAGCGCGATCCATTGGCCGGCGAATTCGTCGATGACAATCTCAGACGGGTCGGTGTCTGTCATCCCGGCGATCATCCGCGGCACTGCCCAGAACCCCGCCAGCACGGCAAACATGGCCAGCACCGGAATGGCCCAGCCCGCACCGGCCTGATACACCGCGACCCCGATCACGATGGCTACGGCAGACGCGATGGTGCCGGACGCCGGGCGCAGATAGCCCAGTCCGAACGCGGTGCAGATCAGTCTGTCCATGGTCATACCTTTACCAGACAGGCGGTGGTCAGAGCCGCGATGCCTTCTTCGCGGCCAGTGAACCCCAGCCGTTCCGACGTGGTCGCCTTGACCGACACGCGCGCGACATCGATCCGCAGGATCGCGGCGACGCGGGCGCGCATCGCGTCCGCATGCGGCGTGATCTTTGGACGTTCGCAGACCAGCGTGCAATCGACGTTGGAAATCGTGTATCCCATGGTCCGCGCCAATTCGGCGGCATGCGACAGAAAGATATGGCTTTCTGCGCCTTTCCACTGCGGATCACTGGGCGGGAAATGCCGGCCGATATCGCCTTGGGCCAGCGCGCCATAGATCGCGTCGGCCAGCGCATGCAGCCCCACATCGGCGTCGGAATGGCCGTCCAGCGCGGCGCCGTGCGGCACCTTGACCCCGCATAGCCAGACGTGATCGCCCGGACAGAACCGATGCACGTCAAACCCGTTGCCCAGCCGGATATCCATATCGCCTCGCAAAATGCGTTCCGCCCGCGCAAAATCCGCAGGCAGGGTGATTTTCAGGTTGTCTTCATGGCCCGGAACGATCGTGACGTCCAGCCCGGCGGCGCGCGCGACCGCGACATCATCTGCCGCGCCGCCCGGATGGGCTGCATGCGCAGCAATCAGCGCGGCATAATGAAACCCCTGCGGCGTTTGCGCCCGGTACAACCCTTCGCGGGGATGCACGCCGGTCACGCGATCGCAGGCACCATGCCACAGCGCATCCGTCACCGGGATGGCCGGGGCGGCCGCCGGCCCATGATCCAGCGCCGCAATCACCGCATGGATCACCGCCAGAGGCGTACAGGGCCGGGCCGCGTCATGCACCAGCACGCGGGTAATGCCGCGCCCCGCCAGCGCCGCCAGCCCGGCGCGCACCGATGCGTCCCGCGTCGCACCGCCCGCAGCCTTGATCACGTCATCGCCCAACAGGCCCATGTCATCGGGATGCAGCACCACACAGATCGCATTGACCGCGGGCAGCGCGCGAAACCGTGCCAGCGTGTGGTCGATGACCCGCGCGCCCGCCAGCGCCTGCCACTGTTTGGGCAGACCACCCCCGGCACGGGTGCCACGCCCCGCAGCGACGATCAGAACGGCAAGGGTCATGCGGGCACTCCGGTTGCCGCATCAGGGATAGGACGCGCGACAGCAACAGGCAATCCATGGTATTCGCCTGTTTTTTGTGCAAAAGTGACAGTTTGACCGCCTGTAATCCTTGCATGTCATTGAGCCGTCACACCCCTTGCGGTAGCACCATTGTAACGCACAAGGATTGGGCATGTGATTTCGCTATCGGATCGATTGCGGCTGAACCCGCCGGTGTTTCTGGCGCCGATGGCTGGCATCACCGATCTGCCGTTCCGCAATGTGGTACAGGGGTTCGGGGCAGGTCTGGTGGTGTCGGAAATGGTCACCAGCGGTGAATTCATGACCGGTCGCCCCGGCACCCGCGAAAAGGCCGAACTGGGCGCGGGCATTGCAAACACCTCTGTCCAGATCGCCGGGCGCGAAGCCACGATGATGGCCGACTGCGCCCGCATCGTCGAAGACTTGGGCGCGCGGGCCATCGACATCAACATGGGCTGCCCGGCCAAAAAGGTGACCGGCGGCTATTCCGGGTCGGCGCTGCTGCGCGATCTGGACCATGCCTTGCGCCTGATCGATGCGGTGGTTGCGGCGGTCAAGGTGCCGGTGACGCTGAAAACCCGGCTGGGCTGGGACGACAGCGCGACCGTCGCCCCGGATCTGGCGCGGCGGGCCGAAGCGGCGGGCGTGCGCATGGTGGTCATCCACGGCCGCACCCGCTGTCAGTTCTATGGCGGACAGGCCGACTGGGCCGCGATCCGCGCAGTGAAGGACGCGGTGACGATCCCGGTCATCGCCAACGGCGACATCACCGATGCGGCGACCGCGCGTGCGGCCTTGCGCGCATCGGGGGCCGATGGCGTGATGATCGGGCGCGGGGCGCAGGGCGCGCCCTGGGTGCTGGCCGAAATAATCGCGGCACTGCATGGCGGACCCGTGCCGGCGGTACCGTCAGGCGCGGCGTTGTCAGAAATGATCTCAACGCATTACGATGCAATATTGATGTTCTACGGTCATGATCTGGGCGCCCGCGTCGCGCGCAAGCATCTGGGGTGGTACATGGACCGCGCGGGAACCGGGGCCGACCTGCGCCGGGCCGTCCTGACGACGCGCGACCCGGCCGCCGTGCTGCGGCTGATCGCCGACATCCCCACCAGCACCCGGAGGGCGGCATGACCGACGCGATCTGGCTGTCGCTGCCGGTTCCGGCGCTGATCCTTGATCCGACGGATTGCATCGCCGATGCGAACCCGGCCGCCGAACTGTTCCTGAACGCCTCGGCCCGCATGCTGGAAGGCCAGCCGGTCTGGGACCGCATCATGGTGGATGCACCGCTGGAAGAAGCGTTTGGCCGGTCGCGCGCCAGCGAAACACCGCTGTTCGTCAACGACGTCGACGTCACGACCGGCGAACGAGCGCCGATCCGCTGCATGTTGCAGATCGGCCCGATGCAGGGCCAACCGGGGCACATGCTGGTGCTGATCTCGCCCCGCGAACTGGCGGGTCGGGTGATACAGCGCGACGGGGTCAAATCGGCGGCCCGGTCCGCCATCGGCATGGCCGAAATGCTGGCGCATGAAATCAAGAACCCACTGGCCGGGATCACCGGGGCGGCACAACTGCTGTCGATGGGCCTCAGCGCCGCCGACCGCGAACTGACCGACCTGATCGTCGAGGAAAGCCGCCGCATCGTCAAACTGCTGGAACAGGTGGAACAGTTCGGCAACTTGTCGCCGCCGGACCGGCGCGAGGTCAATGTGCATGACGTGCTGGACCGCGCACGGCGGTCTGCGCTGTTGGGGTTCGGGGCCCATATGCGGATCATGGAAAACTACGACCCCTCGCTGCCGCTGGCTTGGGGCGACCCCGACCAATTGCTGCAGGTGATCCTGAACTTGGTGAAAAATGCTTCGGAAGCCGCTGATCCGAATGGCGGAATCATCACGCTGCGATCGTATTACGATCATTCGTTCCGGTTGCGCCGGGCGGATGGGGCGGGCATTTCGCTGCCGTTGCAGATCGAAATCATCGACGACGGCCCCGGCATTCCGCCCGGAATCGCCGGCGAAATTTTCGAACCCTTCGTGTCGGGGCGCGAAAACGGCACCGGTCTGGGTCTGGCGCTGACCGCCAAGATCATTTCCGACCATGATGGCTGGATCGGCGTCAATTCGGTGCCCGGGCGAACAGTGTTCCGCCTTTCACTGCCAATGGCACCGAAACCGCCGAAACCGGACAGCGACAAGCCGAACAAGACAAAACCGGACGCCGCTAGAAACGACACTTCGAAAGCCGATAGCCCGAAACAGAACAGAAAGGCAGGTAACTGATGGATGGCACGGTTCTGGTCGCAGATGACGACCGTACGATCCGCACGGTGCTGACGCAGGCGCTGACGCGGGCAGGGTGCAAGGTGCATGCGACGTCATCCCTGACCACGCTGATGCGCTGGATCGCCGAAGGAAAAGGCGACGTCGTGATATCCGACGTGATGATGCCAGATGGTAACGGTCTGGAAATGCTGCCGAAAATCCATCAGGATCGGCCCGGCCTGCCGGTGATCGTGATTTCGGCGCAAAACACCATCATGACAGCTATTCAGGCCAACGAGGCCGAGGCCTATGATTATCTGCCGAAACCCTTTGACCTGCCCGACCTGATGAAACGCACCGCGCGCGCACTGGAAAGCCGCCGCAACCGCGCGCCGTCGCGCCCGGTGGCCGACGAGGTCGAACGCCCGGACGACCTGCCGCTTGTTGGTCGCACGCCGGCGATGCAGGCGCTGTACCGGCTGGTGGCGCGGGTGATGAATACCGACCTGCCGGTGCTGATCACCGGCGAATCGGGCACCGGCAAATCATTGATCGCGCGCGCCATCCATGATTTTTCCGACCGCCGGACCTTGCCCTTTGTCACGGTTGTCGGCACCGAACTTGCCGACATCGAAGGGCCGGCGCGCGTGTTGGCCCGCGTCAAGGGCGGTACGCTGCTGATCGACGAAATCGCCGATATCGCCCCGGATGTGCAGGCCCGCATCGTGCGGATGATGGATAGCCCCGGCGATTACGTG
>JBBRCF010000007.1:0-55217 GCA_038205135.1 Rhodobacterales bacterium | reverse complement strand
TGCGCCTCGGCATAATCGCCGTGCTGGACGAAAAGGATGTTCACGCCGCCGCCTCAGGTTTCGGGAATGAAGCGCGGCATCGAAACCGCCACGCGCGACAGCACGTCGTTCAGCCGCGCCTCGGCAGCGGCGTCGGTCTCGCCGGGGCGGATCAGCGTTGTCAGGCGCACCAGTGCGCCGTCGGTGCGGCCAGTCATCACCCCGTCCAGCAGCAGGTAGAACTTGGCAGCAAAATCCCAGGCGATGCGGCGATCCCGTTGCTGGAACCAGTAATAGACCATCATCCGGGTCTCGCCCTTCTGGATGATCGCACGGTTCAGGTTGAAAGGCCGGTCCTGCCCCAGACTTGCCGCCACATCCGTCCGCTCCAGCCAGGCGATTTCCCAGCCCGAACCGGGCAGGCAGATCTCGGGCGAATGGATGCCACCTTCGCTCTGGTCGGCATACCAGGCCATGAACAGGCCCACCTCGGTGCGTTCATTCTGATTGAACAGCGTGATCTGATGGTAATCGTCGGCCTTCAACGCCTTTTCGACCGACGCCTCCAGCCGTTCGGCCGGGCCGGCCTGTCGCCAGTCACCGAATTCGCGCGGGAAGACGCCAAAGGGATCGCGCACAATCTGGGTGGTGTTACGGTCCGGCAGGACAAAGAACGCCCCGACCGCCAGAAAAGCCGCCACGACCGCCACGATCAGCGCGCCCGATGCCCGCACCAGCTGGACCCGGCGTAGCTGGGGGAACACACCATCGGTATCCAGATCCAGCGCCTCGACCAGCCCCATCTTCGACGGATGCAGGAACAGCATGACCCGCGCCAGCCCGAACAGCAGCACGATACAGGCGACAAAGATCACCCAGCCCTCGAAGAAATGGGTGAACCCCTCCAGCCACTCGACGCCCCAGGTATTGGCGATCTTGCCCGCCATGGCGATCCGGACCGAATTCATCACGACCGTGATCGGTGCGGCCGAGATCAGCAGGATCGCCTTGTGCCACATCGGCCCGCGATACAGCACGGCAAAAATATAGCTGAACGACAGGATCGGGAACAGATAGCGCAGGCCGGAACAGGCCTCGGCCACATGCAACCGCAGCACGCCCAGATCGATGATGTTGCCGTCCAGAAACACCGGCACATCCAGCAGGCGCAGGAACCAGACCCCAAGCTCGGACGAGACATGCTGCAGCCAGGTCGACAGCTTGTAGTAAATGACCCCCGGCAGCGGCAGCATGTAGACCAGATGCAGGACCGGCGGCCAGAAATGCTTGCCGGTGCGCCAGCCGAAGGAAATCAGCAGCAGCCCGCCCACCCAGAGGATCGTCGCATAGGCCACGATGTCGGAAATGTTGGCCATCCGGCCAAGCGCACCGCAAAACAGCGCGAACAGCACCAGTATGACGCCGGGCCAGCGGTCGTTGACCGGGCCGGCGTTGACCGGCACTTCTTTCAACTGCCGCAGGAACAGCAGCGCCGACAGCACCGGGATCAGCGGTCCATGGCTGTATTCCGGTCGCGCCCAGGCCGCGAACAGCGCATCAAGCCCCGGCCAGAAAAACAGCCCCGCCGCAAGGCAGGCCAGCACAAACCACAAAAGGCCCGGCGTCAGATAACGGCCAATCCCGCGGTCAAGAAGATGCGCACCTGAAATGGCGGACTGCGATGTCATTGTCATGGAAAGCGGAACCTCGGCAGGTCATTAAATGTCACGAACATAACGGGTTTCCTGGGATAAGAAAATGACGCCACTGTGACCGAACCCGGTCCATTGCCTTTTCCTGCCCGATTTCCCCGCTATGAAGGGCCAATCAGGACCTGGACCGCTGTCGCAAAGGACCGCAAGATGCCCGACCGCCGCCCACGCGTGCTTGTCATCGCCGAAGCTGCCAACCCGGAATGGGTCAGCGTGCCATTAGTGGGCTGGTCGCTGGCGCATGCGCTGCGCGACGTGGCCGATGTGCATATCGTCACCCAGGTACGCAACCGTGCCGCGATCCTGCGCGCCGGCCTGATCGAGGGGCAGGATTTCACCGCGCTGGATTCCGAGGCAGTCGCAAAACCGTTGCACCAGCTTTCGAACCTGCTGCGCCGGGGTACCGGCAAGGCCTGGACGCTGGCCACCGCGATTTCCGCCGTTTCCTATCCGTGGTTCGAACGGCTGCTGTGGCAACAGTTCGGCCCGGCGATCCACGCGGGCGATTATGACATCGTGCACCGGTTGACCCCGCTGAGCCCGACCATCGCATCCCCGCTGGCACCCAAGGTGGCCGCGGCCGGGGTGCCGTTCCTGCTGGGCCCGCTGAATGGCGGCGTGCCCTGGCCACCGGGTTTCGAGGCGGAACGCTGGCGCGAACGGGAATGGCTGTCCTACGTGCGGGGGGCCTATCGGATCAATCCGGCGCGCGGGCGGATGTTGCGGGCGGCCCGGGCCATCATCGCCGGATCCGCCCATACCGCCTCGGAAATCCCGGCGCGTTTTGCCGACAAGGTGATCTGGCTGCCGGAAAACGCGATCGACCCCGCCCGGTTCAACCGCATCGCGACCCAAGATCCGAACGGCCCGCTGCGGGCCTGTTTCATCGGCCGCCTGGTACCCTACAAAGGCCCGGACATGCTGCTGGAAGCGGCTCTGCCCCTGCTGAAAACGGGCAGGATCGCGATCGACATCATCGGCGATGGACCGATGCGTGCGGCGCTGGAAGAGTTTCGCATGCGAAACTGCCCCGAGGCCGACCTGCGGCTGCACGGCAACCTGCCGCATCAGGCGGTGCAGGATGTGGCGGCCACGGCGCATGTGATGGCCTTTCCGTCGATCCGCGAATTCGGTGGCGGCGTGGTGCTGGAGGCGATGGCGCTTGGCGTGGTGCCGGTGGTGGCCGATTATGCGGGGCCTGCCGAACTGGTGTCGGATGCGACAGGGTTTCGCATCCCCTTCACCGGCCGCGCCGATCTGATCATGGGCATGCGCGCGCGGCTGGAAGCGCTGGCCGGCGACCGCACCGCCCTGCCCGCCATGGCCGCCGCCGGCCGCGCCCGGATCGCACAGGATTTCACTTGGGCCGCCAAGGCGCGCCAGATCCGCACCATCTATGACTGGGTGCTGGAGGGCGGCGAAAAACCCGTGCCGCTTGCATCAGCTTTGCAAAGGTTAGATTCGTGACTGATACAGCCAAAACGCCCGTTGAACCGTCGCATCAGAACTACCGCGCGCGGTCGCATTTCGCCAATCTGGACGGGTTGCGCTTTGTCTGCATCCTGATGGTGCTGTGGCACCATGCACAACCGTTCAACTCGGACACCTACCGCCTGCTGGACCGGGGGTTTCTGGGCGTGGACCTGTTTTTCATCCTCAGCGGGTTCCTGATCACCACGCTGTTGCTGCGCGAGGCCGAGGATTACGGCGCGTTCTCACTGCGCAATTTCTATATCCGGCGGATCATCCGCATCGTGCCGGTCTATTTCTTTGTCGTGACCTGCGTCGCAGCCTATTACATCGGCGTGAAGGGCCGGCATGAGTTGCTGGAACTGCTGCCGTTCTACTATCTCTTCCTGTCGAATTTTCTGGTCGATAACATCCCGCTGCTGACCATCACCTGGTCACTGGCGGTCGAAGAACAGTATTACATGATCTGGCCGCTGTTGATGCTGCTGTTGCCCGCGCGGTTCCTGGTCCCCGTCTGTCTGGCGCTGATCGCGGTCAATGTGCTTGGGGTCATGGGTTTGCTTGGAATAGAGCCTGTTGCAGTCGGGCCGCTGCTGTTCCGGCTGCCGAATGCCACCTATGCGCCGATCATCATGGGATCGCTGGCGGCCATCCTGCTGCACCGCCGGAACAGCTTTGACATGATGCGGCCCGTGCTTGGTGCCCGCATGGCGTCGGTGGTGATCGCGGTCCTTCTGGTCGGCTATCTGCATTTTGGCGTCCGCAACCTGCTGGGCCTGCCCAACCTGTTGGTCCACAGCCTGATGACCCTGCTGGTGATGAGCCTGGTGATGCGGGAAAGAACGCCGCTCAGCGGCTTTCTGACCCTGCCGATCATCACCCGTGTCGGCATGGTCAGCTATGGCATGTATCTGTATCACCTGATCGCGCTCGACATCACCAGACGCAGCCTCGCCATGGTGACAGGCACGGAGATGGATCAGGTCAACGGCTGGGTGACCCTGCCGCTCTATTTCGTACTGACCTATCTGATTGCCGAACTGAGCTTTCGCACGCTCGAAGCCTGGTTCCGGCGGTTCCGTCCCAGCCGGCCCATGGTACCGGCCGGGCACACGATGAAACCGGCCTCCGTGCCGCCTCAGTCGTAACGCAGATCCGGAGCGGCGCTGCTGTCGGTCTGGACTAGCGCCCGGATCACGCCGTCGATCAGCGCGTCCTGTCCCGCCAGCCCGGGGTCGGGCATCGTCGTGCCGGGGGCAAAGCCGGCCGGGTTGGTCAGATAGGCCGTCAGGCTGGTCGTGTCCCAGACGCCGTCCATCGCCGCAAGCGCCGCGCCATAGCCTTCGAACGGGGCGCCGCCGATGCCGCGCCCCACCACCCCGTTCAACGACGGGCCAGCCATCTGCACGTTCTGTTCAAAGGAATGGCATTGCGCGCAGGCCTGCAGCGTTGCAGTGACCTGTCCAGCCAGAACAGGGTCGAATTCCTTGGCCACCCAGGCCAGCGTCGCCCCCAGCGGATCGGGCCGGCGCATGGCAGTCAGCAGCACCAATTCGTTGGTATCCAGCCAGACCGCGATCTGTTCGCCATGCTGCACCAGATGGCGGATGCGGCGTTTCAGGCGGATGCGTTCGGCAAACAGCACACGGTCGCCTTCCAGCCGGATATGCCACAGGCTCTGGCCGAAATCCTCGGACGACAGTGACCCGGCCAGCAGGCTACCATCCCATGACGGATCAATGCCGCGGATCGCGGTCAACGCCGAGATCCCAGCCGACGGCAGCCAGGCAAAGACCGGCGGGCGGTACAGATCGTGGCGGCCATAGGTGCCTTCGGTCGGCAGCGGTTGCCCGGAATACAGCGTGCCCAGAGACTGTTTCGGCCAGCCGTAATTCTCGCCTTCGACGATCAGGTTCAACTCGTCGCCGCCGCGTTCGGCATGTTCGACCGCCCACAACCGGCCCTGCGGGTCGAAAGCCAGACCGGTGATGTTGCGGTGCCCCTTGGACACGATGCGCGATGCACCGGTGCGCAGGTCCACGGCCATGACCTTGCCATAGGCATTGTCGTCAGATTGCAGGCCGCCATCATAGGTGTAAATGCCGTCGAGCCCGTAATCGCCTGACCCCAGATACAGCGTGGACGGCGCCTGAAACAGGATCCGCCCGCCGGCCTGGATCGCGTTCATGGCGATATAGTCGGGGTTCAGCGCAAGGCAGGGGTAGGTGTCGAACACCACCCGCCAGTCGCCCGCGCCGACCGTCACTGTTGCCGGGGCCGCGTCACGGGGCAGGTCCAGAAAGGCGATCCGGGTGCCATAGCATTCCCGCGCCGCGTCATAGAACGTGTAGGACAGCGCAAGACCATGCAGGTCATCCGCATCGACAAAAACGATGTCGTTGAACCGCATCTTGTCAGGGCGATGGGTATAGTCACGGTATTTTTCGGAGGCGGCGGCTACCAGATAGGCGGCCAGACCGTTGTCCGGTGGCGTGATGGCCGTGCGCGTCAATCCCTTGCCGTCTTCGAACAGATGTATCAGGCCGGCATGGTTCATCACCAGCAGCTGAGCGCCCCAGGTGGTCATCCCGCCACCATTGATGAAATCATTGTCGGGAATTTCCCAGACCTCGCCTTCGAGCCGCAGAAAGGTGCTTTCGATCCGGCGGGTCAACCGTTCCGTCAACTGTGCGGCCGAGGTTTCAGGAAACAGTTTTGCGTCGATCCGGGTCATGATCCGGTGCAACGGTGGCTCGGCGCCCTTGTGGCTGTACCAGCCCCAGACAAAGGTACCGCCCGCCGCAAGCGCCAATACCGCTGCGCCTGCCATGATACGCCCCAAAATACCCATCACCCGTCTCCTGCCTGCCGACACCCATCGGTTGCCGCATGGTCCACCGCCTGTTCGTTGCAGTCTATGCCCGCAAATACGGCCTAACCCAAGGGGGCAGGCCCCGGTCAAGATCGCCGGGGCCGATTGGCCGCAGCCGATTGACAGTCCGGAAGGCACAGGAAAGGATTGTCAGCGCCGCAATGCAGAAAAAAGGCCATCCGATGGCGTCACCCAGCCCCGATCGCCTGCGCCTGCACGACCATGCCGTGCATGGCATTCCGCCGGTGGGGGATCCCTATCGTTTCGGGCTGTGGCACAAGGACCGCGCGGCGCTCAGCGGCTATGCGTTCGAGGCGCGGGTGCATCTGAAGGCGCTGCTGGGGCGGAACCATCCCGACAAGTTCCTGATGCTGGGCCGGCCCCGGTCCGGCACCACCCTGCTGTACCGCCTGCTGCGGCAGGTGCCGGGGCTGCATTGCGACGGTGAGGTGCTGCATCATGCCGTACTGGCGCCGCGGCTGTTCCTGAACCGCCTCGCGTCGATCAAGCAGGCGCGGGCCTGGGGGGCCAAGCTGATCACCTATCAGATGTTCGAGGTGCAGCGGATCCCAGATCATGCCGCCTTTCTGGAGGGACTGGTCGCCGACGGCTTTCACCTGATCCACATCCGGCGTGGCACCTATGCGCAGTGCCTGTCGCTGTCGACCGCGCAGGCGGTGCAGCAGTATCACATCCGCGCCGACGCGGGCGGCGCGGATACGCCTGCGCGGCAGATCACGCTGGATCCGACCCTGTTCCTGCGGCAAATCACCTGGAACCGCGCCCTGCTGGACTATGAAACCGCGTTGCTGGCCCCCCTGCCCCATCTGGTAGTCGATTACGAGGCCGACCTTGCGCGGCCTGACTGCCATCAACCGACGGTGGACCGGATCTGCGCCACCCTGGGTCTGCCACCCGGCCCGGTGCGGGCGGATCTGGAACGGGTCGCGGGCCGGATGGTGATCACCAATCTGGCCGAAATCCATGCCACCCTCAGGGCCGCCGGCCATGGTGACATCCTGCCTGCGGGTACCTGACCGCGCACGCATTGTTCTGGAGGATATTTCCCTTGAAACCCGACTTGATCGTGATCGGCGCCATGAAATGCGGCACCTCGACGGTCTGCGCCTATCTGGAAGACCATCCCGATGTCTTCATGGTCCCGAACGGCGAGCCCAACTACTTCAGCCATGACGAGAATTTCGCCCATGGCCCCGACTGGTACGCGCGCCATTTCGACGGCCATGCGGGGCAAAGGTTGTGCGGCGAGGGCTCGAACGATTACGCCTCGGGCCGGCTTTACCCCCAAAGCGCCACACGGATGGCCGCCTACCAGCCCGCCGTGAAGATCATCTACATGGTGCGCCATCCGATCGCGCGGATGACCTCGGCATGGGTGCAGAACCGCGTGAATTTTGGCAACCGCATCCCGCCCACGCTGGACCGGGCGGTCACGGAAATGCCAGACCGCTATCTTGGCCAGAGCCTGTACTGGGAAAACCTGTCACGCTACCGGGCGGTGTTTCCCGATGCGCAGATCTTTGTCGGGTTCATGGAAGACATGGAGGCTGACCAACCCGCGTTCTTTGCCCGGCTCTGCGCCTTCCTCAATCTGCCCCTCGCCCCCGAAATCCGGCGCGGCCATGTGAACCCGAGCGCGGGCAAGAAGGTGCCGAACAGGCTGCATGCCTTGCTGAACGGCCTGCCGTTTGTAAAGCGGCTGAAGAAATTGGCCCCCAAGGGTCTGCGGCAAACGCTCCGCAATCGGTTCCTGACGGACACACTTGTCGAAAAGCCACGTTTCTCGCCCGGGGTGCACGACCAGATCACGGCAGAGATCGGCCCCGATGCGGCCGCGCTTCTTGTCCATTGTGGCAAACCCGCGGATTTCTGGAAACTCTGAGACCTCAGCGCCCCTCCCGCGTGCGGACCCAGCCCAGAAAGGCGCGATCGGCCGAGCGCAGGCGGGGACAGCCGGAGGACTGCCACCAGGCGCGCCATTCCGCGGCCAGCGCATGAACATCGGCCCCGGGCAGCAGCCGGCGCGCTTCGTCCAGGGTGTCTGGTTCCAGCAGCGGGCCGGGCAGTCCGCCGGCCTCGATCACCGCCGCGCGCGGGGTGACCAGCAGGATATCGCCGGGCTCCTCGGCCAGAATGTAATCCGGCAGGCGGTTTTCCCGGATCATCTCGCGCAGCATGGCGCGAAACACCCGCAGCGGGCTGGCGGTGCCGGATTTCTTGGCCAGCACCGCGACCGATATGCGCCATTCCTGCTGACGGCCGCAATGTTTGCGCGCCAGTTCGTAGACCCGCCGTTCCAGCGGCTTTCGCATGCGAAAGTAATCGCGGCTAAGCGTCAGCACCGATCGCGCCAGCACCGCATCGAACAGCCATTCCGACAACGTCACCGTGACGGCGACCATCCGGCCAGCGCGGGTGCGGCGCACGATTTCCCAGGATTCGATCAGGCCGAAACCCCGGGTGATCTCGGTGTCGCCGGTGACGATATTCGTGGTGATCCGGGTGCCCGAGAGCCGTTCGAAGGCTTCGCGCAGCCGGGCATAGCCATCGCCCGAGGTCTCGCGGTTGGTGGCCAGCAAGAGGTCATGCGCCGTCAGCGTCAGGCGGCGCGATACGGCACGACCGGCATTCAGTGCGGCCATCAACTGGCTGATGCAAAAGATCAGGATGTCGGCGTCAAAGATCGTCGCGCGGCCCTTCACGCTGGGTGTGACGGTCAATGTGGTGCCGTTATGGTCATAGCAGATCACCCGACGATCAGGCCGGGTCGACAGCGAGAAAATCGGATGTTCCATCGACGCAAGATCGTGTTTGGGGACGGCCGCGAAAAAATCGCAGACGAAAAAATCATGTGTGACGGCGACAGCCGTCTGCCTTGGTCCCGGAGGATGTGCCATGGCCCTGCCTTTTCTGCCCTTGTCCGTGTCGTATCAGGGCCCGGATCGGGACCCCGGACGCCAATTCACCGGACGCTGCCTCAATGCGAATCTCTTGCACGGAGATTCGTCGTTTCATTGACGGCAAGGATAGTTATCCACAGCCACGGCGTCCACCATGGCCAACGGGGGATCAGAGTCGTGTGATCGGGGTTTGAGAGTCGCTGTTTCGTGGTATCGGAATCGCAGGATGTTTTTGACATGACGGGAAACCACGCCAAATCAGATGGTTGCAGCAGATTTTTTTGGATCAAAGCGTGCTTAACTACTGAATAACATAAATTAACTTAGATATTCTTGGGTAGACGTGTCCTGCAGGACACAACCCACTGACGGTACCACGCGAACAAGCCTATGATTTTGCAGTGAAAAGCAATGATGATCGCTTTATCTTGGCATGTGCCATGTTTCAGGGTACACTCGGGAAAACGCGATACATCAGTGATCATATGGGTGGCGGGACATGAGCGGCGACGACCTTCCTCCCTATTTCAACATTTCACCGGACCGGGCGCTTTCGACACTCGGCGCACCATCAGGGACCAGCGATTTCGCGGCCATCGCAGAAGCCTGCCAGCGTGGCAGGACGGATCTGGCCAACCGGGGCCTTGATGAAACAGGCCGGCGGCAGTTGCGGCTGTTCTCGACCTGGGAAATCACCAAGTACCTGATCCCTGTCGCGTCCCAGCATTTCCGCCGCGTGCTGCGGGCCAATCCGGACTTGCCGCAGGGCCGGTCGGAAAGCGACGGTGGGGCAAAATGGTTCACGCTCGACGAGGTGTTGCGGCTGCGGGCGCATTTCGGCGCCGAAGGATCTAAGGCCAAGGAATACCTGCCCTATCGCCCCCCGGGTCTGCCGGCCAAGATCGTGGCGGTGGCGAATTTCAAAGGCGGGGTCGGCAAGACGTCCACGGCCGCGCATCTGGCGATGTCGGCGGCGCTGGACGGCTACCGCGTGCTGGTCATCGATCTGGACAGCCAGGGGTCGATGTCGTCGATCTTTGGCGCGCAGATCGCCGATGAATGGGAAACCGTGTTCCCGTTGATCGCGCGCCATCATGCCTTGACGCTGCGGGCGGAAAACCAGCGCCGCAGCGATCGCGGCGAGCCCCCCCTGGCCATGGACGAGACGCTGACCGAGGCGCTGAAGATCAAGGCGCAGGATGTCATCCGACCCACGCACTGGCCCAATATCGACCTGATTGGCGCACAGCTGAACCTGTACTGGGCCGAGTTCCAGATCCCCGTCTGGCGCATGCAGACCCGCGGATGGAAGCTGTGGGATGCCCTGACCGAAATGCTGGATGCAGATGGCGTGCTGCAGACCTATGACCTGGTGTTCATCGACACCCCGCCGGCGCTTGGCTATCTGACGATCAACGGGCTTGCAGCGGCGGATATCCTGCTGGTGCCGTTCGGTGCGTCGTTTCTGGAGTTTGACTCGACGGGGCGGTTCTTCGACATGCTGCACGCCACGTTTCATTCGATCGAGGAAAGCGAAAACCTGGCAGCCCGCGCCTTGGGGCGGCCGGAAATCCGGTTTGAATGGGATGCGGTGCGCGCGGTGCTGACGCGCTATGATGCCAGCCAGCAGGCTGAAATGGCGGGGCTGATCCAGTCCTGGATGGGGCGTACCCTGTCACCGCACCGGCAGGATTTCACCGCGCTGATCGGGCAGGCCGGCGAACAGGTGCATGGCATCTACGAGGCTGATTACCGCGATTTCAACCGCGAGACCTATGCCCGCGGCCGCGAAACGTTCGACGCCACCTATGCCGCGTTCAAGACGCTGCTGCTGGGCATCTGGCGCCGCGAAGATCTGGCGCGCAGCGCGGCGCAGGCCGGGGCAGCCCAGTGATGGCGCCAAGGCACATATCGGCTCTGTCATGGCGGATTAGACCCGATCTGTTGGGGAAGAAACCGCAAGGAAAGATTGACCCATGGCCAAACGCAAACGCCTGACCCCATCGGCCATGACGGCCGAAACGCCGCAGGATGGGATGATGCCCGCAACGGTTCCGAGGTCAGGTTTTGTCAGGTTGCCGCCGGTTGCCCAGGTCGCCGGCGATGCGGCTGCGCAGGCCGCCTTGGCTGAATTGTCGGCCGAGATACAGGCCGCCCGGCAGGGCGGTCGGATCGTGCTGGACCTGCCGCTGGCATCCATCGCGGCAGCGCATCTGCTGCGTGACCGCATGGTCTATGATACTGATGACATGGCCGCCCTGAAGGCCAGCCTGCGCGCCCGCGGCCAGCAAACCCCGATCGAGGTGGTGGACCTTGGGGGCGGGCGCTATGGGCTGATTTCGGGGGCGCGGCGCCTGATGGCGCTGCAAGAGTTGCTGAAAGAAACGCAGGATCCACGTTTCGGGCAGATACAGGCTCTGATCCGGTCCCATGCCGCAGCGCCTGACGCCTATCTGGCCATGGTCGAAGAAAACGAGATCCGCGCTGATGTGTCGTTCTACGAACGCGGGCGGCTGGTGGCCGAGGCGGCCCGCTTGGGTGTGTATGACGGGGCATCTGCGGCAGTCAAACACCTGTTCGCCAATACCACGCCTTCGCGGCGATCCAAGATACTGTCGTTCGTTGCAGTGCATGACGCCTTGGGTGATGCCCTGCGTTTTCCCGAGGCGATCCCGGAACGGCTGGGTCTGGCGCTTGCGGCGGCGATCGGGGCGGATTCCCAATTTGCCAAACGGCTGAAAACGGCGTTGGCAGGCGCAGATTGCCGCGATGCGCAGACCGAGCGGGTGGTTCTGGAACAGGCGTTGCGACCTGCGAAAACGTCACGAAAGGCAGTGACAGAGACGGTTGCCCGATCAGGGTTGGCAAAACCCTCAGGGGACACAATTCAGGTTTCCGGCGGTGTGGGCAAGGTGATGGTTAAAGGGGCCGGCGTGACCGACGCATTTCTGGCCGATCTTCGGGCCTGGTTGGCCGCGCGTGCCTGACAGGGTGATGGGCACCTAATTTTCGCATGCGAAAACGCCCGCCCTGATTGGGGCGGGCGTTTCACGCCAGGGCAGGGATCAGATCATCCAGGAGAGTTGGAAGTCATCGAGCGTGGACAGGATCGGGTCTGCCACCGCGGTGCCCGATGTGTCATGCAAGGCCTGCCACAGCAACGCACCACCGGAGGCCGAGACAAAGCCGTCTTCATCGCCGATGTAGGAGGTGGTGATCTTGCCGCTGCCCTTGCCCGATGCGCCGACCAACAATGTCACGAGGTCGGCGTCATAGTCGATGGTCACCTTGATATCGCGGATCTTGTCCAGGCCTAGAGCGACGATATTGTCAAATCTGCCAGTGATCTCATCGGCTGACGCAAGAACCCATTTGGACGCGGCGATGCCGATGTTTTTCAGACCCAGGGTCAGTTGGCCATCCAGATGGATGCCCGAGATGATATCATCGTCGTCATCGAAGACGCCCGAGTGGAATTCCCCGATAGTGCCGATCTTGCCATCCTGTGCGTCGAAACGCAGCGTGGCCCCGTCCTGCATCCGTAGCAGCGCCGTGCCGTCATCCCCGTCAAAGCCGACCTTGGTCCTGGCGCCCTGAATGGTCAGCGATGCGCCATTGCGCAGATCCATCGCGGCCCCGTCGGTCGCCAGGATCAGCTGCCCATCATCCGCTGCCCGGATTTTGGCCATTCCTGTAAACAGGCCGGTGTTCACAAAGCGCCCACCGTCGGCGATGACCGTCAGGGTGTCGCTGTCCGAATAGCCATTGGTCCAGATCTCGCCGGGTTTGTCGACGAACAGCGTGCCGCCCTTTGCCCCGACCGCCAGTTCGCCGTCGATGATCAGTTTGCCAGTTATCACGTTCAGCCTTCCGCCTTCGCCCAGATCGAGGTTCTGCAGCGTGGCGGTCCCGGAAATACCGCGCACAAAATGACCGTTCAGGTTGACACTGTCGTCGTCCCGCGCCCCCGGCAGATCGCCGGTGGACCAGTTCGACGCGTTGTCCCAGCGGGTCGCATCGCCAAGGCCGCTCGGGCTGAAACGCAAGGTGGTTCCGGCAACAGGGAGCGGCGTGATCGTACCGAATGAGTCGTGCAAGGCTTGCAACAGCGCCGCACCGCCCAAAGTGGAGGCAAAACCGTCTTCATCGCCGATAATCGAGGTTTTCACCTTGCCGGTGCCCGAACCTGCTGCGCCAACCACCAATGTCACGAGGTCGGCATCGTAATCGATCGTCAGCTGGATATCGCGGTCGGTGCCAAGGTTCTGGGCGACGATCCTGTCGAAACTGCCGGTGATCTCGTCGGCCGAGGCCAGAACCCATTTTGATCCGCTGCTGCCGATGTCGCTCAGGGCCAATGTCAGCTGTCCATTCAGGCGAATGCCGGACGTCAGATCGTCGACACTATTGAACGCCCCCGAACGGAATTCCCCGATGCTGCCAAGACGGCCATCCTGTGCTTCGAAGCGCAGCGTGGCGCCATCATGCATCCGCAGCAGCGCCATGCCGCCATCGCCGTCAAAACCGACCTTTGTATTCGCGCCCGTGATGTCGAGGATCGACCCGTTGCGCAGATCCGTGGCGGATTTGCTGGTGGCCAGGATCACCTGGGCATCACCCGAGGCCTGAATCTGGGCAAAGCCGGTGAACAGGCCCGTATTCACGAAGCGCCCGCCGTCGATGTCGATCGTCAGGCCCTCGGTATCCTTGTAGCCATCGGTCCAGAACTGGCCGGCATTGTCGATGATCAGCGTGCCACCCTTTGCCCCGACCACAAGCTCGCCCTCGACGGTCAGTTTGCCAGATGTGAGGGTCAGTTTCCCGCCCGTGCCTAGGTCAAGGTTTTCGATCCGGGTGGTCGCCGAAGACCCGCGCACCCAGTTGCCGCCCAGATCGACGCTGTCGCCATCCTGAACCCCGGGCAGGTCACCGGTGGACCAGTTCAGCCGGTTGTCCCAACGGACACCGTCGCCCAGTTCATTCGGGATGAACCGCAGCGTGGTCTCGGCGCCGCGGATCGTCGTGTCGAGCCCAAAGGCGACCTTGAAATAGGCATTGATGATGTCGGCATCGACCACATCGTTCAGTTTTCCCTCCGCTTCGGCGCGCAGGTAATTCGCCAGATCCGCAATCGAGGCAGTCGGCTTGCCCAACAGCTTGGCAGCGAAATTCTGGATCGTGGTCACGTCGAGTTTCGTTGCGGAAAGGTCGTCGGTGTTTTGTTCGACGATGGTGCTGGACTTGGCACCGAGCGGTTTGGATCCGATCCAGTTATGCACGATTGTGTCGTCATAGGCGGTGTCATGCCGAGACTGGACGCTGTCATGAGCAATCGGTTTGGCTGCCAGTTCCTTGGCATCAGCCGGATTGGCCAGATTGGTGACGATGTTGTCGATCAACGTGGCACCGTACCCCAAGTTGGTCAGTCCGGCAGTCAGCGAACCGATGCCTTCAGCAGCATCCTTGTGTGCACCTGAGGTGATGACATTGCCGCTGACCAGCGAATAATTGCCATAGCCGAAGGTCTTGTCGTCAGACATTCCTCCGGCGCCAACCATCAGCGCGCCGTTGTTGTCGATGAATATGTTATCCTCGACAAATCCTCCCGAGCGCACCTGTGTGCCCGTCCCCGCCGCGCGCATCACGATGTTGTCGCGGAAGGTGATGTCTTCGTTGTTATATTGAAGATAGACGTTGTGGCTGTACTTGCTGGGGGGCTGGCCGCCGGCCAGCGACAGGTCATAGCGATAGTCGTCAGCCCAGCCGCTGTGATCGAAAAAGTTGTTTTCGATCGTGATGTTCTCTGTGTCCGCAATAAAAAGCCCAGAGATGCGCGACGAATGCGGGGCCCAGTGATCGCCGTTCGGTGCTTCCTTGATTACATCGATGAAGTCTGAATTCCGCAGCGTGAAATTGGTGACGTTCTGGATGCCGGTCTCGCCACCTGTCATCAGCAGATCATCGAACAGGATGTTGGTGCCGTTCAGTACCCGCAACCCGTCCGAGAAATGCAGATCCTGGATCACGATATGGGCATTGCCGATACGGGTGAGACTGGACGAGTCCAGGAGCTCGGGCTTGTCGCCCGTGCCCCAAGCGCCGACATAGATCGGATGCAGGGCAGATTCGCCCGCCGTTCCGCTGTCCAGCAGGTCGCCGGTCGCATAGGAATGACCGCGTTCGAACAGCAGCCAGTTCGAGGAGGGTTCGCTGTCCGAGCCGGTGATTGCCCGCCACAGCTTCATGCCCGCATCAGGCTGCAGCGCCATCTCAGGGCTGCTGCCGTATTCGGGACGGTCCGCCAGGAACTTGCTGG
This sequence comes from Rhodobacterales bacterium, assembly GCA_038205135.1. Classification (GTDB taxonomy): domain Bacteria; phylum Pseudomonadota; class Alphaproteobacteria; order Rhodobacterales; family Rhodobacteraceae; genus UBA9554. The sequence goes on along the minus strand of JBBRCF010000007.1, from coordinate 39,947 downwards.
TGATCTTGTCGACGCTGACCTTTTCGCGCGCGGCGATATCTGCCAGCGACAGCGCCGCATCATCCATCGAGATATAGACTTTGCGGTGGTTGTCGCCATGTTCGACGATCACGGAATCGTTGGCGCCAGTTTCCAGCATATAGCCGTCGCCCAGGCTCCAGCCCGCGGCCTGCGTCCCCGCCACAGTGTTGACGTTCGAGGTGAACTTGGCGGTCGTGCCGTCCTCGTAGGTGACCTGATAGGAAAATGCCAGTTTGCCGATATGGTCGGTTTCCGTCAGCACCAGCGCGAAACTCTTGTCGGGATTGACCGTGAGACGGCCTTCGGCGACATCCGTCAGGATGCTGATCGCGGCGACCTTCTTGCCTGTCGCGTCGTCATGCGAAAACACACTGACACGGCCGGTCGTGACGCTTGATACTGTTGTGCCTGGCAACTGATCCGCCACCGCAGCACCAGCGCCCACCTGCGTCATTCCCCAAACGATCGCCATCATCAATCTCGCTTTGCTGTTTGTGTGTCCTGGCATTCGGTGCTTTCTCGATGCAGTCGTGCCTTTGCGTTGCAAAGCGGGTTAGTATTGCTACCGCTCCAAAGTACACCGTCTGCGTTCCGAACGAACCCTGTTTGGGGTTATTCCACGCGAATCTGGCGAAACCTTGCTCAGCCCGGCCCGAAGCGGGGCAGAAACAGCCTTAAATAAAGGTGGTTTTGTGGCTTGGCCGTGGCTGAGAGCGCAGGGCGCAGCCAGCCCCGATGTTATTGCACGGCATCGGAATCGGTCTGCGAGAGAATCGTTCCCGAAAGAATCAGCCTTCAGAGCGTAAAACTGATCATGGCAGGCCAGCACTATTTGGGGCAGGGCCCGGGCCTGGGGCCCGGCTTTGGGGCCCTGTTCTTGGGGCCTTGGTCCTGGTTCGGGGTGCCCCGTGACGGGGGGCCGTTCAGTAGCCGTAATCGCTGCCGTAGCCGGTGTCGGGGTCGATGTGCCGGCACTGGTTCAGCGCCACGCCCAGAACATTCGTGTGTTCCGAGATTTCCTGTTCGCAGGCGGCGATCTGAGGCGCTGTGGTCACATTCGCCCGCGCCACGATCAGCGCGCAATCCGTCTGCTTGAGGAACGCGCGGGTGTCATCGCCCAACAGGATGGGCGGCAGGTCAAAGATCATCAGATCGGGGGCATAAAGCGTCTCGATCTCGCTCAGAGCTGTTTCGGTGCTGCGGCTGAGCAGCAGACTCGTCGGGTCCTTCGAGGGCCGTCTTGCGGCGGCGATGGCGACATTGTCGCGCAGACGCAGCGCCTGTTCGGCAAAGCTGAACTGCCCCCCCAGCATCGATGACACATCATGCGGCGGGGTGATCCCCAAGGTCTTGGCGATGGTGGGGCGCCGCAGATCCAGTTCGATCAGCATGGTCCGCAGGTCGGGCTGACGGGTAAAGCCGGCGGCGAGGTTGCAGGCGAGGGTGCTTTTGCCACAGCCCGGTCCCGGCGAGGTGATGGCAAGGCGGGTCCAGCCGTTCTTGCGCATCATCAGGAAGATCTTGGTGCGCAAGACGTCGAAGGGGCTGGCGGCCTGAACGGAATCAAGCGCCACCACACGATTGCGGACCAGATGTGCAGGGTCGATCTCGGCGGGGGCAAGCGCGCGCCAGGCAAGATCATAATCGGACGCCATCCGTTCCGCCGGCGTGCCCTGCGCGGCAACATCACTGTCCAGCCCCGCACCGACAGGCAATCCGTCCACCCGCGCATCGCGCATGCTGCGCGTCTCGCGGGCCTTGCGCAGGGCTATCTGTAATTTCTCCATGTGAACGGCGTCTTTCTCTTGGGTGCGTCCCGGACGCGCCCTGGCCCGGATGACGTCACAGAATTACGTGTTTCAGCCCAGACCGATCCGGTCGAGAACCATTGCCGCCAGAAGGTCAAGCGGCAGGTAAAAACGGTCAAGCGCCCAGAGACCTGCCGGAATACCAACCAGCACGAGGATCATGAGCGTCACCTGCAGGGCCCGCCGCATCATCAGATGCGACCGGGTTTCCATGTAGGGGATGGTGGCCAGCGGGATGATCCCGAGTTTCCGGGTGATGTCCGAAGGAATCCGGATCGACCGGTTCAGAATCTCAAGCAGCCCGAACAGCATCCCGGCCAGCCCGACCCCGACCGCAGCTCCGCCAGCAGCGATCACCGGCCGGTTCGGGCTGGCCGGTTCCGATGGTACGGAGGCCGATTCGATCTGGCTGATGCGCTGGCCTTGGGCCGACAGCTCGATCCGCTCGCCCGTGCTGGCAGTGGCAAGGCGCTTGACCGCTTCGTTATACTGGCTCTGGCTGTTGTCGAAATCGCGCTGCAGCGCCTGCAACGCGATGGCATTGGCGGGGCTGCTGGAAATGGCGGTGGCAAGCGTCGCCAGTTCGCCCTGGACCGTCGCGATCTCGGCGTCGAGCGTGCCGATCTGGCTGTCGATCTGGGCCACCTGCATGTCGTAAAGCGTCAAGGTGCCGGTCGCATTGGGGGTCTGGGCGGTACCATCAGCCGGGACCGCCGCTGCGATCTGACGCTCCAGCTGGGCGATGCGGCTTTTCAGGATCGACACGCGGGGGTTGGTGTCGGAATAGATGGCCAGAGCCGCGGACAATTCGGACTGCAGCGCCCGCAACTGCTGCTGGTCCGGGCTCAATGCCACGGTGGTGTCGGCGGCGATCTGGCCGGTCGCCTCATAGACCTGCGCCAGACGGCTCTTCTGTTCGATCAACGATGTGCGCTGCCGTTCGGTGGCGGCCAGGCGTTCCTGCAGTTGCGACTGGCGCGTCAGGCGGAACGGCTGTTCGCTGGGCAAGGCATTCGCGTTCTGGCTCTGGAATGTGGCAATGGCGGTGCTGCGCCGGTCCAGTTCCTCTGACAGCCTGGTCACTTCCTGCTGAAAGAAATCCAGCGTCTTGCCGGCCTGACCCTGACGCTGGGCGATATTTGCCGAAATGATCCGGGTGACATATTCGTTCACCACATCGGCCGCGATCTGGCCCGTTGGTGCCGAAAACGCGACGGTGACGATGATCGGCTGGACGCGGGCATTAGATGTCGTGATCCGCGTGTCCGCGCGCATCTTGCGCACCACCTCGTTGGGGTCGACCCTGGAGATATCGGGGATGACGGCAAAGCGGTTGGCGATCTCGATCAGGTTGGTGCGGGTCAGCAGCTGTTCCCGGATGATCTGGATTTCTTCGTTGGCTTCGGTACTGACCGTCGCCGTCGCCAACCGGTCGGGGATCTGCTGGCCTTCGACCAGCAGCCGGGCATTGGCCTGATAGGTCGTGGGCAGGCGCATGGCCAGCACCAGGCCGATCCCGGTGGCCAGCAGGAACAGCGCCAGCATGGCCGGCAGACGGCGCAGGAAAAGCCGCCAGTACAGCGCGACACTCATGTTCATTGGGCGGCATCCTCTGTCGGCGCATCTTCGATCATGTCGAGCGAAGACAGATAGATGCCATCGGCCAGAACTTCACGCACGATCGGAGCGTCGACGATCGGTGTTTCGTTCGAATAGGCGTAGACCATCGCAAAATCACACAGTTTGTTCACCAGCCGGGGAATGCCGCCACTGCGGGAATGGATCAGCGCAATCGCGGCGTCGGAAAATTCCGCGCCCGTGCCGCCGGCGTGCCGCAGGCGATGGCCGATATACTCTGTGGTGGTGGCCAGATCCATGGGATGGATATGATAGCTTGCCGTCACGCGCTGTGCAAACTGCCGCAGTTCGGGACGCAGGATCATCTTGCGCAGTTCTGGCTGGCCCATCAGGATCAACTGCAGCAACTCGTCCTTGTTCGAGTTGATGTTGGTCAGCATCCGCAGTTCTTCCAGTCCTTCGATCGACAGGTTCTGCGCCTCGTCGATGATGATGATCACGCGCCGGCCCTGCGAATACTGTTCGATCACAAAGGCCTGCAGCCGCTGGAATTTCGTCACATAGGGCGCATCCAGCGCGCAGGGGATGTCCAGCGCGGCGATCACCCATTGCAACAGCTCACCCCGGTTGCCCTGCGCGTTCGAGATCAGCGCAACCACCGCCTGCTCATCCAGAATGCCCAGCAGAGCCTGCAGCAGCGTGGTCTTTCCGGTGCCGACCTCGCCGGTGACCACGGTGATCGGGGCGCGGGTCACAAGCCCATATTCCAGCACCGCGAAGGCGCGTTTGTGCAGGGGCGACCAGTACAGGAAATCCGGATCGGGCAGCAGCGTGAAGGGACGTTCCTTCAGGCCGAAGAAAGCTGCGAACATTTCCGAGTCCGCCATGCGCGTGGTCATCGCCGATCCTGCTTTCAACTGTCGGGGTCCAAGCGCCTGAAGAGACGAATCATTCTGATCGACAGACACCAGTATATGGGCAAGTTTATGGCTATTTACAATTTCCGGCGGGCGATGTTCAGCACCTGGGGCGAATCGGACGGACCGGAACACCGGCCGGATCAGGGGCCGGGACACGTACGAGGGGGCGGTATCATGATGCTGCGACGCGGAAATATGTGCAACAGCAGCATGATCCCGCTCAAAGCTGAGGCGGAAATTTAGCAATGTACTGTTTCCGAAATGTAAACATCGTGGGTTTTCATGGACTTAACCAACATACCCCCAAAGTTGTACCAAATTATGGCAGGAATTTGTCTAAACTTCTTGCTCTAGTCGCGCTATAAGGGGTCAGGGCGACATTGTCGTCCATGCTGCTTTCTTTGGGATGTTTTTGGGTTCGCTCACCGCCGCCGCTGGCGACACGTGATGTGTCGGCATGCTGTTTTTCTGAGGCCTAAATAACGAGTTAATTTCATGACGCTTCAATCTTCGAATATTATTCCCGACCTTACAGCAAGCTCCGCGTTTTCCCGCGTCGTCAGACGGCAAGGCTTTTATCGTACCCTGGGAAAACGTGCGCTTGATATCGCCCTTGTCCTGCTCAGCGCACCTGTCGTGGTGCCGCTGGTTCTCGTTCTGGCGCTGTTCGGTGCGCTGGAAGGGGGACGTCCGTTCTATGTCCAGTCCCGGGTAGGGCAGGGCGGGCGGGTGTTCCGCATCTTGAAATTGCGCACGATGGTGACGAATGCCGATGCGCTTCTGGCCGCGCATCTGGAGGCCGACCCGGCCGCCTGCGCAGAATGGGACGCATCGCAGAAACTGAAATGCGACCCGCGGGTGACGCGCATCGGGCGCATCCTGCGCAAGACATCGCTGGATGAACTGCCGCAGTTCTGGAACGTGCTGCGCGGTGACATGAGCCTGGTCGGTCCGCGCCCCATGATGGTTTGCCAGCAGGTGCTGTATCCGGGCCGGGCCTATTTCCGGCTGCGCCCCGGCGTTACCGGGCCGTGGCAGGTGTCGGACCGTCACGAAAGCGAATTCGTCGATCGCGTGCGGCATGACGACGAATACGATCGGGTCGTGTCTTTCACCGGTGATCTGCGCTTGTTGTGGCGCACTGTCGCAGTGGTGTTGCGCGGCACCGGCTGCTGACAGGCTGCTGATCGTCACGGATACGCCATAATCACCGGCCAATAGCGAACGGAAACGTGACCGTCCGGTATCCCCGGGCGGCGTTTTCCCTTTCGAAGCATAGTTCCGCAATGATACTGTTTGCCGGAACTTTCATCGTCCCGGAGTGCCAATGACCGCGTTTTCCAGACTACCTTTCGCCCTGCGCCTTGGCACGATGTTGCTGGTGTCCGGCCTGTTTCTGGCGGCCTGTGAATCATCGGAAGAACGGGCCGCGAAACATCACAAATCCGCGCTGGAACTGATCGAAAAGGGTGATCTGGATCGCGCGCTGGTCGAACTGCGCAATGTGTTCCGGCTGGATGCCACCAACGTTGCGGCGCGGCGCGACTTTGCCCGGACCCTGCGCACGATGGGCCGGCGCGATCAGGCGTTTGCACAGTACCTGCGTCTGGCCGAGCAGATCCCCAACGATCTCGAAGCGCTGACTGCCCTGTCCACCCTTGCGCTCGATGCGCAGGACTGGAAAACCCTCCGGCTTTATGGACCTCGTCTGATGACGGTGGCCCCTGACGATCCGCAATCGTTTCTGATCGATCTGAACCTGCGCTACCTTGATGCGGTCGAGGCCGATGATCCGGTCCGTCGCCGGGCCGTGGCGGCAGAAGCGCAGGAAAAGCTGACGGCGCAGGCGGCACCGGAGCCTGACAGACTGTCGCTGTACCGTATTCTTGTCGATGCCGCGGTGCGCGACCGCGACACGCCAGCGGCACTGGCGGCGCTGGACCAGGCGATCACGCTCGACCCCGAGAACCGCGTGTTGTGGAACACCCGCCTGAGCCTGTTGATCGAGGCGCAGCGGCTCGACGAGGTCGAAGCCCTGCTGAAGGAGATGCGCACGCGCTTTCCCACCGATGACGAGCTGACCGCGACGCTGTTGCGGTTCTATGTCGTGCGCGGCCAGCCTGACCGCGCCGAGGCGTTCCTGCGCGAGGTGATCGCAGTCGAGGCCGATCCGGCCCGCAAACAGGATCTGCAGGCCGTTCTGGTGCGTTTCCTGTCCGACACCAAAGGCCGCCCCGCCGCGTTGGCCGAGGTCGATGCGCTGCTGGCCGCCATGGCGCCCGCCGCCGATGCCGCAACGGATGCGGGCACGGGTTTGAGCGCCGCCACCCTGTTCCGGGTGGTGCGGGCCGGGCTGATGTTCGACGAGGGGGCGCGTGACGTCGCCATCGCCGACATGGAAGCACTGCTGCAGCAGGCTACCCCCTCTGTCGAAACACGCCGGATCAAGGTGGCGCTGTCGCGGATGCTGATTGCCGTCGACAATCCGGTCGGCGCGCGCCGTCTGGTCGAAGAGGTGCTGGCCGAGGACGCGACCGAGGTCGAGGCGTTGCGCATGAAGGCCGTCTGGCTGATTGACGAAGACAAGGCCGACGAGGCGATCGGTTTGCTACGGCAGGCGCTGGATCAGAACTCGCAGGATGTGCAGGCCCTGACCATCTCGGCCGCCGCCCATGCCCGCAACGGTAACCGCGATCTGGCGCGCGATTTTCTGTCGCTGGCGGTCGAGGCGTCGAATGCGGCCCCGGAACCCAGCCTGCGCTATGCCGCGGCCCTGCTGGAAGACGAACGGCTGCTGCCGGCCGAGGACGTGCTGGTCCGGGCCCTGCGCCAGGCGCCCGGCAATGCCGAACTGCTGACCCGGCTGGGCCAGCTTTATGTCCAGATGAAGGATTGGCCGCGGACCGAGCAGGTCGAACAGACCCTGCGCCGCAGCGGTGATCCGGAACAGATCCGCACCGCCGACGGCCTGCGGGCCGGACGGCTGATCGCGCAAGGCCGGACCGCAGACAGCATCACCTTTCTGGAAGGGCTGGCCACCGACAATGCCGGTGACGCGAGCGCGCGCATTGCGCTGATGCAGGCCCGCCTGACCCAGGGCGATGTCCCCGGTGCGCTCAACACGGCCGAAGATGCGGTCACGGCCCTGCCGGACAATGTCGGCCTGCGCCTGTCGCTTGCCGCGGTGCGGGTGATATCGGGTGATCTGACCGGCGCAGAGACGATTTACCGCGATGCGCTCGCAGCTGATCCGGCGCTGGTGCGGGCCTGGCTGGAACTGATCCGGCTGAAGGAAATGCAGGGCGACAGTGCTGCCGCCCGCACCGTCCTGACGGATGCACGGGCGGTCTTGCCCGAGGTGCCCGATTTCCTGTGGGCCGAGGCGGGGTATCAGGAACGCGATGGCAATATCGAAGGTGCCATCGCGATCTACGAAGACCTGTATGCGAAAAACCCGGATTCGCCGATCATCGCCAACAACCTGGCCAGCCTGCTGTCCACCTGGCGTGATGATCCCGGCAGTCTGGACCGGGCCTGGACCGTGGCCCGGCGGTTGCGCGGGGCGACGGTGGCACCATTCCAGGATACCTATGGCTGGATCGCCTATCGTCGGGGACAGCTGGACGAAGCCCTGACCCATCTGGAACCCGCCGCCGCGGCGCTGGCGCAGGATGCGGTGGTGCAATATCACCTCGGCATGGTCTATGCCGGACTGGAGCGGCCAGAGGATGCCCTGCGCCAGCTGCGCAAGGCGCTGGATGTGGCCGGCCCCGCCGATACCCGACCGCAAATTGCCAATGCCCGCGCCGAGATCACCCGGCTGGAAGCCCTGATCCCGCCGCCCGTCAAGCCCTGATCCGTCTGGAATGCGGCGTCTGGGTTAAACGGGGCGCAGGTCATGCTCCGGGTCAACCCCGGGGTTCACCGCAAGGCCGCACTGGCCGCCGCGGTGTCGGGCAAAAGCCTGAACCAATGGGCCAAAGAAGTGCCTGATCGGGCCGCAGGGTAATACGTCGCGGCGTCATATCGGTTTGGTTTAAATCCCTTGCTGTCAGGGACAGTCTCCGTTTCGGGTGTGGCGTATACGTCGCTATTTCTTGCCACCTTCATTTACGGGCCACCTTCATTTATTGGCCTCGGGCGCCACCGGCGATGATGCGAAGTGTTGAACGGAAAAGTTTCCCACGAAATGCCATCGCCTCGTAGTCCAGACCTGCCCGGGCCGCCGCCTTGCACAATTTGAACATGCGCGTTGAACATGCGTGGGCGCGAGCCCAAATAAGCCCAGAGCCAGGAATATCGATGCTCATCAATAATTTGGGCTGCTTCGGGTTCTTCCTCGGGCTGGCGGTCGACCGCGGGGGCGCTGCGCGCGGTACTGGAGAATGCCGGTGAAGCGCTCTTGCACATCGTTTGTATTGGGGGAAGCCCTCTGCGCCAGGCTGTTGTTTCACGGCTGACAGCACGCAAGATCGCCTTGATCGCTTCGTCCATCATGAGGACACGCGGTCTTGCATATCGCAATACCTTACACTGAACTTGCGCGTCTTTCTGGCACATCACGGCCCCTGATCACCGCAAGACACCCTTGACCGCGGTGCTGCGTCAGGCCGGTCCGATCAGAATTGTCCAGTCAGAATTGTCCGGTCAGAATTGAAACACGAAGTTGTCGGCATCCATCAGCGGGGCCCGGGCTGGCGGCGTCATCGGTTGGCCAGACGGGACTGCCGCGCGCCGCAGCAGAAAGAAGATTGCCTGTCGCGTGCCCCGGATGTCATGGGGTATTTCGCGCGGAATGGAGCCCCGAACGGACAGCGCCTGCGCCGGGATCAGGTGGGATTGATGCAGCATGGGAATTCCTTGTTTGTCACAATCCTTAAGGAATCATTAAAATTTGGTTAAAGATTGGCAAACTTGCGGCACATGCAGCAGCGGATGCCTGCCGGGGCCTGCGTGGCCCAAGGGGAACATCAGCGGCGGAATTTGCGGCGTTGTGGATAAAACCTCTTCTGCTGCCATGCGGGACAAGGCATTAAGGGGCAGCAATTGCACAAGGAACAGGCCATGCGCGCGATTCTTCTGGCCATTTTCGCCATCGTCTTCGCTGGTGCCGCGGTGGCGCAGAGTGATTACCGGGTCAACAGCGGCGACGTGCTGTCGATCGAGGTGTTCGAGGATACGACCCTGAACCGCGAGGTTCTGGTGCTGCCGGATGGCCGCTTCAGCTTTCCGTTCGCCGGAACCGTGGCGGCCCGCGGCCTGACCACGGTCGAGGTCGCCAGCACCATCTCCAGCAAGATCGCATCGAATTTCGCCAGCCCGCCCAATGTCTTTGTGACAGTGCGCCAGTTGCGCCCGGTGGTTGCCGCCGCAGCGCAGGCCGCGGCACCGCCGGTGACGATCAGCATCTATTTCCTGGGCGCCGTGGCCAAGCCCGGTCTGGCCGAGCTCAAGCCCGGCACCACGCTGTTGCAGGCGCTGGCGCAGGGCGGCGGGTTCAACAATTTTGCGGCAACAAAACGCGTGCAGCTGCGCCGGACCAATCCGGCCACCGGTCAGCAGACGCTGTATCAGTTTGACTACAAGGCGCTGGCGAATGGCGCGTCGATGGCGCGCGATGTCGTTCTGGCCGATGGCGACGTGATCCTGGTTCCCGAACGGCGCCTGTTCGAATAAGAAGGCCGTACGACGCAGGCCATACGACGAGGGCCGGACTATAAAGGCTGGGCGGGTCCGCAAAGGTCCCCTCCGGGGCGACGAGGTCAACAGACCCGTCCCGACATGGGCAGAGGGCAAAACATGACGGCAGTGGTCAGAGGCAGGATGACAGTATGGCGCCGGCCGCTTGTTGCGGGTGCCACTGTCCTGAGTGTCGGCTGCTTCTGCGCGGGAAGCCTGGCGCTGGCGCAAAACAACGAGGCCGGCGGTCTGTTTGCCCAGATCGATTTTTCTGCCGGGCTGATCGGTAGAACCGGAAATGCCGCATCGGAAGATGTGACTGCCCGCGCGGGGTTGTCGTTCGGCCTGAACAGCACCACCCGTAATCAGGTGTTCCGCATCCGTGGCGGGGCCGATCTGGAACTTGATCGCAACGGCGTCGATCTGGTCCGGCCAAACGCCAGCCTTGCTTACCTGCTGTCATCGCGCACAGCGGACCTGTCATTCGACACCGCTTATTCCGAGATCGAGCTGGACAACAACACCGTCGACCAGATCGAGGTGGATGACGAGGTCATCGCCAATATCGGGCGCCGCACCTCGGCCTCGGCCAGTGTGCGGCTGGTGACCGGCAAGGATGCGCTGTTCGGCACCGACACGCTGCTGTCCTGGTCGCGGCGCGACTATGCCGACACCATCAACCCGAACCTCTTTGCCTCGACCACCACCCGCGCCGAGACCACGTTGCGTTTTGACGTCACGCCGACCGCGCGGTTGCGTCTGACGGCCAGCCAGGTTCTGCGCGATGACGAGGATACCCTGCGCACCGATCGGACCACGACGCAGTTCGGCGTCGGTGCCGATACGCAGATCGATCCGGTCTGGAGCCTGTCGGCGGATTTGAGCACCGTCAAGATCGAGACGATCCGCGATCCGCTGGTGCCCGGTCCCCGGGTCACGACCTCGGCCGACGGTCTGGATGGCGCGTTCCAACTGGCGCGCGCGCTGGAAAACGGCAACCTGACCTTTGGCCTGCGCCGCGAATTCGCGGTGACGGGCGGGCGCACCGTTCTGGACGTCGGTCGCAGTATGACATTGCGCAACGGCAACCTGGCGGCGTCGCTGGGTGTGGTGCGGTTTGAAAATGGCGAAACGTCGCCGGTGGCATCCTTGTCGTTGAACCGCCAGCTGACGCCGACCTCGGTGCTGAATGCCAGCCTGCAACGCACGGCGACGGTGAATGCCGACGATCAGGATACCCTGCGCACCCGATTGACGCTGGGCTATGACCAGCAGATCAACGAGGCGTCACGCTGGAACATCAATCTGGGTTTTGCCGATACCGATGTGCAGGGCGGGACGGGCGACAACCAGCGGATCGATCTTGGCGTCGGTTACAGCCATGCCCTGACCAAGGATTGGGATCTGTCGGCCGGATTGAACCAGCGCCTGATCTATCAGGACGGGGTCCGCGGGACCAGCATCACCACGCTGTCGCTGAATGTCGAGCGCCGCTTCCTCTTCCGGCCCTGAGGCCGCGCCCCCCCCCAAGGATCATCCGTCCAAGGATCGTCCCGGCCATTGGCTGATCTGGTCGCTGATCGGGATTTGCGTGCTGATCGAGGTGGCCCTGACCCTAGGCGATTACGGGCTTTCGGGTGTTGCCCGGCTGCGGCAGACAGTTTTTGAAAACGGCGCCTTCTGGCCGGGTCTGGTGCGGGGTGGCTGGCAGCCCAACTTCCCGGGACAGGGTTGGGTGATGTTTGTCACCTACGGGTTTCTGCATGGCGGTCCGGTGCACATGATCACGAACATGCTGACCCTGCTGTCGTTGGGCCCGTTGGTGGCCGAACGGATCGGGGTGCGCGGGCTGGCGGTGCTGTATGCCGGGTCGATGCTGGGGGGGGCAGGGGGGTTCGGCCTGCTGGCGGAAACCTATAGTCCGATGGTGGGGGCATCCGGCGCACTGTTCGGGTTGGCGGGCGGGCTGCTGGCCTGGGACTACATCGACCGTTTCACCTTGCGCGCGCGGCTGTGGCCGGTGGCGCGGATGGCGCTGTTTCTGGTGGCGATCAATCTGGCGCTGTGGTGGGCGCTGGATGGGCAACTGGCCTGGGAAACCCATCTGGGCGGCTTTGCCTCTGGCTGGGTGCTGGCCTTGTTGATCGATCCGCGGGGGCGGGTCGCGCCCGAGGATGCATAAAGGGCGGCCAGATCACCCAACCCGGCCAGCAGCATCGGTTTTTTTCAGCTTCCCGAGTCTGGGATCGACCTTGACCAGATTGCGTCAGAGCCCACTGCGCCAATTCCGAAAAGTTGCGCCGGAGATGTGAAGGCGCTGACGTCGACGACGGACAGAGCACCGTCTTTGGTGAAGAGACTGGATCCACGAGCGTTTCCGCAGTTTCAACAATATTTAACATAAGATAAATTATCAGATCGCTTTCTACAGGCGCAAAGGCGACATGTCCCCTCTGAGCCAAGTTGAAGTGTCACCTTCCCTGTGTCGCCAGCTCGGCGCGTTGGCGGATGTACATGGCATGGGTCATGATGCGCGCGTGCGCTCTTGATCCTTTGAAGACACCGAGTTCTGGCGCTTGCTACATGAATTTGAGGTTCTGCATCCGTGCAAGAAACCTGCTTGGTTCTCTACCCAGATCAACCTTGCCATGGGAGGTGGAGGATCAAGGGCGCAGATGGGCGTGGGCAAGACGACTGCAGCGCACGGCATCAGTCCATGCTTTCGATTTCTCGGAGCATCAAGGTTTGATGGCCGTCTCTCGACAGCACACTGCAATACCACTGCGACTCCTTGGGGTGGCCGCTGAGGTGCTTCTTCGATATCTCTGTTGGTGTGGGCTCGATGCACCTGACAGATGACCGTCTGGGCCCCTCCTGTGCGATCCCGTAGATCTTCCAATTGCACGCTGGGTCTGGGCGCCTGTAAATTCTGTTCCGTCGGGTCAAAATTGATTTCCGCGATCTTTTCCTGGCCTCGTTTTGATGCCGCGGAAGACCGCTTTGACGTGGATTATGTTTCGAAGAACCTCTTCGCTCAGTGGCTATGATGCGGAAAAATAAAAATCTGCCTCAAAAAATGTTACGTTTGTGTTAATCCATCCACGCTGAATCCAATGAAACAAGCGTTTTGTTGCGATCGCACCTTAACATTTGATGCGCGTTTCGTCACCAGAACATGCATTTCGTGGCACAAATTAGCTGTCACTTTAACATTTTGGACAAGGTTTATGTGGTTATGTTAAGCTAAGTTAACATTCGCGCCCCCGATGTTAAGCCGATGTTAACCGGAATTTTAACCTCTGACGGCCTTTTTCGCCTGTCCCGTGCCGGCGCAGACTGTGGTGTGCCTGATGCAAGGCACCGTCAGCCTGACCAGCCACCTTGGCTTGTCTTGTCGGTTCGATGTGTTATCATGTGTACATATGAATCAACCAAGCGAACATGTGACCATGGTCAACCGTGCGACCGTCACTTTCCATACTTCACCCAACGTGAAGGAACGCCTTGATCGGCTGGCGACCGTCACCCGGCGCAGCAAATCGTTCCTGACGAACGAAGCCGTTGAACGGTATCTCGCGGACGAGGAAGCCTTCGTGGCGGCCGTCGAAGCCGGTTTGGCGCAAGCCAATGCCGGAGACCTTGTCGACCATGATCGTGCCGCCGCCCACCTGATGTCGCTTGGCACCGATCATCCGCTACCGATGCCTAAACCAACCCGCGCATGATTCTGAACTGGACGCCACAGGCGCTCAGTGACGTTGCAGATGTAACCGAACGGATCCGCGCTGATGACCCGCAAGACGCCAACCGGCTGCGTGATCGTGTCTTGCTGTTTGTATCAAAGACGTTGCCCGCCCAAGTGATGATCGGTCGGCCCGGACGCGTGGCAGGCACCCGCGAATTCGTCGTGCATGCGTCCTACATCCTTGTCTACCGGGTCGAGGGCGGTGCGGTCGACATTCTGGCGTTCCGCCATACTGCCGGCCTCTGGCCTGATCGGTTTTAGGTTCGACTGCCTGATCACACCCGGCAACTATCGGGTTTTATTTACGTAATGCTATAATCGCTCCGGAAGCCCTTTCTTACCGGAGGCCCTTATGCCCACCCTGATATGGGAGGGCATAAGCATCACCCTCTCACACCACCTTCAGTGCTTTGGTGGGCCGTTTGACCACCCTGAGCTGCATGCCAAAGAGCGGATACCCGTCACAGAAACCGGCTACCGATCGCACTTCATTCATCTGGACAAGCTGGCGCTTTGGGACAGTCCCGAAGCGTTTGTCCTCGATTGGCTGAACGCCGCCGCGCGTCACCCGAACTGGCCGGCATACCGCCCCCCCGGATCGAGGCTGCGGGATACTGCTCCAGATGACCAAGAACGGTCGTTTTCGCCGTGGTCAAAAACTCAGCCCAAAACGTCCATTGACTGGGCTCCTGCCAAGGGTTGGCGTTGATGAGGTAATCCCCAAGGGGCATGTTCAACGAAAGACAAGCGCGTTGAACATCGAACGCCGTCGTCTCACGCCCCTGGACGGTTCAGGCACGGCTGACCTGCGGACAAGGTAGCAAGCAGATGGCCAACTTGGATCAACTGAACCCGGTCCAGCCGCCTGCCGGTTTTTGCGCTTCATCCCGGTCGATCCGATTAAAGTAATCACGGACGGGTAGATCAAATTCCGCGCCAAGAGCGGCCTCGACCGCTTGGGCCTGAGAGTAGAGCGCATCCGCCAGCGCTTTATCCGCCAATGTCGGTGCTACCTCGGCTATGCGCGAAGCCACGGCCTTGACCTGCTTCACGATGCGTTCGACCCTCGGTTTGCCAAAACCGAGGTCGAGCATAAGTGTTTTCAGGTTGTCCTGGCTGAAGTCTTCGGCAAAGTCTGCTGCACCATGTCGGAACGCAAGGCGGTGAGTGACATTGCGGTCCATGATGACCGGGACGACGTCGTAAAGCGGAGCCAGCGTCGTGGCGCCTCCGCGGTGGATCACAGAGCCGTTCTTGCCGTGGTTGTCCGAGTTGCCGACCAGCAGGTTGAATAAGACATGCTGCAGGAAGTCGCGCTGGAAAAGGGTGGGCACCGACGCCTGTCGCGCGATGGTTGCAACGGCGGCCGCCGAGAACTTGTTCTCAGGATTGATGCTGTCCCGCTCGTATTTCAGGCCCGGTGGCAGGCCGAGCGCCTGGCAGAAGTCTTCGGAGTGCACGCGGGTGATCAGCCCGTCTCCAGCGACGATCTGAGTCTCCCGATCGAATCGCGTCGACACCAGGGCGTTGACAGACCGCCCCTCCAGGTCGAACTGCAGCGCCGTGCAAGGTGCGACCTTGATCCCGCACGCTTCTGCGATCTTCAGCAGCGCCACCTCGTTGCGCGTGATCTGAGGATCATCGGCTGGAGAGACCTTCAGGATATGGGTCGTCGGTGCCCGCGACTGCGCCGAGGGGACGTAGAAGCGCCCCTCGTGTTCGACCACGGCGATCTTGCCCTGCACGCCGGCCAGTGGCGACGGGTTCCGTTCTGGATCGGGCAGGCGCTTGTTCAGGTGGAGCGACAGGACGATCTGGTGCAGCCGCTCTTGCTGGAGAAGCTCATAGTCCTGCGGGAAGCGTCCGGGCGTCTTGCCGGGACCGGTGCCTTCGGGCGTCACAGAGATAGCCCCTGGGCAGTCAGCACCGAGATGCCAAAGCAGGGCACCCACGTCGCCCCGGTCCAGCTTGTAGCTGTCGAGAACCTGATCGAGCTGGGGACCCTCGAAGACCAAATTGGCGAAGTAACCCCGGCAGGCAGCGTCAGAGAACGCCTGTGAGCCCAGGGGCAGCGACAGTGACAGCTGGTGCTTTGGTGCCACTCCTTTGGCGTAGGTAAAGCTCAGCGCCATGTCGGCCGCACGTATGAGGCGTCCCACCGGCGTTGCGCGCTCCTCGAGCCAGACATCCAACCTCATGTGCGCGGCTCTGCCAGTATGTCGATACCGAGCGCCCTGCACAGGCGGAGGTAGGTTTCGAGCGTGGCTGTGGCGTTTCCGCGTTCGAGTTTGGACAGGTTACCCTGATCGATCCCGGCGATACTGGCGAGATCGCCTTGTCGGATATCCAGGCTCTCACGCCGGTTGCGGATCAGCCCTCCGAGTTCCGTAGCTGTATGTATCTTCATCTCTGATCTTCATTTTGGTTCTTTTGCCAAAACCTAACAGATCAAGGCGCGATTGCCAACAAATTTGGCAAATACACCAAAATGTCAGAGATCACGTAGCATGTTCGCTTCGCTTTGGTCTTTTCACCAAACCAGCTTCATCATGGGACTGGACGGTTCAGGCATCCCCGGTCTGCGGACACCCGAAGCACCCCCATCGCATTCGCTCAGTTTTTCTAGGACTTCGCACATCCCTGCAGAAACCGCGAACTCCCACCCGAACGCGCTGAAGCGTCGCGGTAGGTAGGTCATGTGATCAACCACATGAGAGTAAACCACGATGAACCCCTATCAGAATACCCCGACCGCGAAGCTGATCGCTGAACGGGTGCGCGACCTGTCGCATCGCAAGACCCAGGCCGAGATCGCCTCAGAGGCTGGCTTCGCAAACGCCAACATGATGACCTTCCTCAAGAACGGTCGCAACAAGGTGCCGCTCGACCGGGTGCCGTCGCTGGCGCAGGCGCTGGAGGTCGATCCGGCGTTCCTGATGCGTCTGGCGCTCGACCAGGCTGTCGGCGTGACCGCAGCGAAGGCGATCATCGAGATCTTTGGCACGCCCACGACGGAGAACGAGCGTGGCTGGCTGGACGCACTGCGCGACGCATCCGACAACACCGACCCGCGGATTGCTGCCCGTTCACGTGCTGCCTTGCGCGGGATCTTCGGGAAATGAGTTCGCAGGAAGACGATGGTGAAGATGGTGGTGTGCTCACTTTACCGACGGGACCAGCGGGACCGTGGGACCAGCTGACCGCGAACGAGCAGGCGTGGATCGAGTTCGTCCGGGTGATCTCCTGCGGCAGTGACCCAAGGATTACTCCGAAGCGTGTTGGAGCGCTGATGGCGCTGCTGGATGCGGGATGAGGCGGCGGCGGGGTGTAGTCCACCGTC
The DNA here is from genome assembly GCA_038205135.1 of Rhodobacterales bacterium. GTDB lineage: Bacteria > Pseudomonadota > Alphaproteobacteria > Rhodobacterales > Rhodobacteraceae > UBA9554. The sequence goes on along the minus strand of JBBRCF010000007.1, from coordinate 22,856 downwards.
ACCGAGGCGATCTTGAAGGCCGAGAAGCAGCTGTATTCATATTCCTTGTTGGACCGGCTGCCGCGCTTTTTGTCGGTATTGTCACAGCTTGTGCGGCTCGGGTTCCATTTTCCCAGACTAGGGCATCAACCGCCCCGACCCCGAAAAGCTGCGCCGCAGAGGTGTGGGGGCTGACATCGACGGATGACATGACCTTTGTGGGCAACGGCGGGGTGATCTGATTCCCGTTGCCCAACCCGCCAAAAGCGGCAAAACTCAAACTTGGAGTCTTGCTCACGCTGGATAAAAGTTGGGGGCAACGTCACCGGACTGGCCACAAAAGTCGTTGCTTAACGTCTGAAACCTTGCTGGTTTACAGGGCTTTCGCCAGAAGTATTCTGGTGTTTTTCAAGCCAATCCTCACACAAATCGTAAAATGCAAAGTCCTGACAATACCATTTTTGCAGGTTCGTGATGGCGGCCTGTGAAAGGTCCGGCACACCAGAGTAATCGTTTGCATGGCGCGCCGTAGGGTTATGGCTGACGGCTTGAGGGTTGAGTTGGTCAATCCGACGCAGAAATTCCTTCATGTCTGCATCGTAATTCTCCTGTCGTATGATCCAAACAGGAGGTCGTACCACCAGTGCATGCCCCCAACGCTCGAACCAACTTACCTGGTTCATCGAGGTATGGCTGATGCTGAGGATCGCCGCAGTCGCGTCCCTACCCAACTGCCCGGGTGCAAAAAGCGCTTCCGCCAAATCGTTGGCATCCGCAAACTGTTCGAAAGCACGGGCTTCGCATGCAGACCACGGCACATTATTCTTGGGTTGCCCCATCCTCTTGCGGCTGTAGAAACCGGAACGGAAGCGGGTGATTGGCGACCGCAAGGAAAAGAAATACGGTGCCTTCTCCGGTATGTCCTTCAGCCTCGTACCATGCCCAACCTTCTGAAATCAAACGTTGTTGCTTGATTTTTTGATCGCGTCGATAGTTGCGCCGATGTTTGAGCCGGCATTTTTGCCGATATGAAGGAAGTAGATCACGGAGGCCGGGTTCGGCTGAAAATAGGGCCGCAGAATGCGCTTTGCGCTTCTCTTCAAACTGACAATCAGTGCGTTGCTCATCTCAACATCCTCTATAACATTTTCCCAGTCATGTAGCGCCGAGTATCAGGATCATGGTCTTCACCCCTTGGGTCAAGGCTATGTGTCCCACCCCCGATGAAAGCCGGTGCAACCGGAAAAACCGTCACATCCGCAAGATCATGGTGGGACTCCGCCCATGCCTCGGCGGATTTCGGCATGATGGCCGTCACACCATTTTGCTGCCCCAGACTCAACAGATAGTTTTTCTAGCATATGTAGCAGGAAGCGGTGCAGACATCACATCACGAGCTAAGACGATGACCAAGCAAGCGGGACACATGAAAAGCGGCGGCCTACATCGGCCCTGCATCTTGACGCCTTCGAGTCGCGTCTGCTGCTGTGACCCTTTGCGAACAAAAGCCGCGCCCGGCCTGTCCGGGATCACCCTGTTAAAATCACGACAAACACATGTTTGTCGGGGACCGGTCCGGTTCGGCCCGATGACGGGATTTGGTGACGGCAATCATTATGAAAAACCCGCAATAAACAATTGCCGATAATATTCCTGCCAAATAGGTTTGTCGTGAGTGTGGCACATCGGGCGGAGGCAGGGGCATGGGGTTGATCGGCTATGCACGGATATCCACCGCCGAAGGTGTGCAGGTGCTGGACCGTCAGCTTGACGCCCTGACCCTTGCCGGGTGCGAACGGGTGTTCGAGGATCGCGCCTCGGGCGCCAAGGCTGACCGGCCGGGCCTTGCGGCCTGTCTGGATTTTCTGCGCACCGGTGACGTGCTGGTCGTGCTGGATCTGGACCGGCTGGGGCGGTTGGCCGGCGAATTGATCACCCTGATCGACCAGTTGGCCGCCCGCGGCATCGCCTTTCGCGCGCTGAACGCGCCGATGGATACCACAACACCAACCGGCCGGGCATTCCTGCAGATTCAGGCGGCTTTTGCCGAAATGGAACGCAACGTGATCCGCCAGCGGGTGACCGAAGGCCTGGCCGCCGCCCGTGCCCGCGGGACTCGCCTTACAACGAATTCTGACCGGACTGCCGCTCAAGACCCCGGCGGGCCACTCTGGCTGCCATCAAGGCGCCACTTCATATCCAAGGGACCCCAGATCAAGGCCGGTACGGTTGGCAAGGTCACGATTGGACTGCGCGAACCTTGATCCGACCATCTTCGCGATCAGGTCTTGCTGCGCCGCCAACCCGCGCTTTCGCATGCCGTCCGGCACCAGACGGTCGATCTTGCTGGCAATCGTGTTCGGCGCAAAGCGTAAATTCTTGCGGGTCCGGTTTCTGGTGTCCGCCGGATAGAACTTGTTGAGGTACCGCTGAACGTGGCGCGCGATCGGCGAAAATGCGGGGTTCTCTTGCGAACGTCGGATCGCGTTCACCTGAAGCGAGATTTCAGCGTCGAGCGCCTGACCCAAACGTTGAGCGAGGGCTTCCGGTGCCTTGGTAAACCATTCGAGCGGGGCCACAATCACCTTGCCGACGCCAAAGACGCTTTCATAGAAATCGAGCGTTTCCACATAATCATAGTAGTCGATCTCCAGAACTGGCTGGATATTCGGGTTTCCAGTCTCTTGATTGATAAAATCCTGCAACTTTGACGAGTGCCCATAGCGCAGATATTCCCCATACATGGAATTCAGGATCGCCGTTTGCTCCCGGACAGAAACCATGATTGTTGCGTTTGGAAAGGCGGCCTTGATCCGGTGTGCCGTAACCTCGCGCAAAGACATCTGGCCAAATGGCCGTCCGCCAAGAACTTCGGCTGATATGACAAGAGGTTGCTTGCGTTCGTGCGCAATTTTGAGGTCTGGCCCCAAGGCTTTCGAAACCGCATCAAGCGAGAATTTGCCAAAGCGGCCAGCCATGAAAGCCGAATAGATGCGCGGTACATCTCCTGTATACACGACGCCTTCCAGCTTTGGAAAAAACTGTTTCTGCAGCCATGTCGTGCCGGTCTTGTGCGGGCCGACATGCACCAGCACGTCCACGCCTTCCGCTTCGGGAATTCCGGGCGAATTTGCACTCAGACGAATTGCATCACTCGAACGTATCATCGGACGTTTCCCAAATGGCTTGCCGCTTGATGGCAAGATCGTCTGATTTCTTCGGCTTATCAACCGCCATTCCCAAGTGGCCAGCCGCCGGATCGCCAGGCCTTGGTCTCCCTGTCGTTCAGGGCCTTGCGATCCGGGTGGACCCATGTGTGCCGGACGTCCGAAGCCGGGCGGCGCTATTGATAGCGGGCGGATAAGGCGCCTGACCGGTCAGACGGGCTTCACCCGGCGGCGGCGGCGCAGCAGGGCGGCCATGCTGGCACCAAGGCCAGCCGGTTGCCATCAGATAGCCCCCAGATCACCCCAGCGGCACGATCGGACAGCAGGATGTGGAGAGGCCAAAGCGGAAGACAGCAAATTTGTCGAGGCTCCCCCCGCTGTAATTCCCAAGGTCGAAGGCCAGCCGCGTGGCGGGATCGAACGGGCGGAGTTTGAAGGCATGGCGATAGATGGGCCCTCCCCCTGATGGCCGCGAACATCACGCCTTCAGCGGCAGCATCGCACCCCACGAGACGGCAGTTGCGCCAGACCAGTGTTTCGGATGCTCCGCCGGCAAAGATCGTGGTGATCGTCATGCCTGCCAGATGCCGGCCCTTGATGGTGGCGCCGCGAAACTCAAATGTGTCGACGGCAACCGGATCAGAGACATCAGTCACATAATCCACCGTGGCCGCGCGCCATCCAAATGAGCCCGTTCAGCCCCTCTTTCTTCCCACCCACTGATCGGCCATGGTGCTGGCTGTCTGCCCCGGCGAGGGAACACCGGCTTGCGCGCTTCTGACTTTTCCAACTTCATCGGCAAGACCATCCTGCCCTTCACCAACCCCCGTGTCGTGGCTCCGCCCGGCACGCCGGGTCATCATGGCAGGCCGAACCTGATCGTGGCCACGCCGATGCGCAGCGGCACGCATATCCTGATTGACCTGGTCCTGAACAATCTGCCCGCCTACCGGACCCGACCATTATATGTCGATCTGGACCAATGTCTGAAGCAGGCCCGGTCGGGGCGTGACCTGTTGGGGGCGGTGGCCCCCGATGCCGGTCATGTGCTTAAAACGCATTATCCTGTCGGCGTTTCGGCCGCATTGGCCGATCCAAGATTCGGACCGCTGATCCGGCAGGGGATCGTGCTGGCCATTCACCGCCCGCGCGCTGATATCCTGAAATCGCTTGATCGCTGGGTCGGGGACACCACGGCAGACCCCGAGACCCGCTTTGGAGGGCAGATCGATGCGTTCTGGGCGTTTTGGGACGGGGTTCCGCGGATCGATCTGGATTTTTCCGATCTTTTTGATGTGGCGCAGATGCGCAGCCTGATCGGGCGGATCAGCCGGGAAACCGGGGTCCCGGCGGCCGCGGCCTTTGTTCCGCCACCGGGGCGGAACGCGGCCCGGCGTATCCAGATCGACAAGGCGGCGACACGACTTTTCGGCCGTCATGCGCCCCGCATCAATACCACGATCCATACCTTGAAGGGGTAGGATGCAGAACGGGACGGGAAGCACCCCCAGACATCCCCCGAATCTGGCCGGACCAAGACGAATCGCCCTGAGCCCAAGCGCTGTGGCCCCGGTGTTTCGCGGCCCGTTCCGCGCCTGTCATGCCTTGGTAATGCACTGGGCCGGCTGGCTGTGACGGGGCAGATCGTGACAGGTAGCAGACACGCGTTCTGCGTGTTTTCATCAATTTTCGGCACCTTTCGGGCGAATAGGCGGGTGATTCTCATCGGGAAGGTTGATTTGGAATGGGATTGTGTCAGACTGGTCAACAATCACGTGCCGAACACGCCCCGAGGAGTTTTCAGACCGTCCAAGTTTTGTGCAGAAATCCCGTGGCAAGGCGCTCGGATCACACAATTTTATGAGCGAATTGTGGCAGAAATCTGGTGCCTTCCCCCTTGGTTTATGGTACGTTAATTTTTGTGAACGGAATTGCGGACGCTCACAGGTGTGGGGCCGTGTCAGTAGAAAAGGATTAACCTATATGAAAATTACACTGAAACCTCTTGCATTGGCTGGCGCTCTGGCGTTCGGCGTTGCCACGTCTGCTTCGGCAGCCCTGATCGACTTCACCAATAACGCGCCCCTGACGGGCTCGGTTGCTGGCACCACCTACGAAGTGACCGGTTCCCCGACGGCTCCGAAGCAGACCTTGGGCGCTCCTGGCCCGGTCGGCGTCCTGGCGGGCCTGACCGATGGTCTGGGGATCAAGAACGACGAAATCACCTTCCCCAGTGAATTCATCACGATCACCTTCCTGAAGCCCGTGACCATCACTGCGGCCTACTTCCTCGACCTGTTCTTCAGGGCCAGCAATCCCAAAGATACGGAATCGGCTCTCATCACCAAAGGCGCCGTGCCGGGTGTTGTTGCTGCGTCGCTCGCAGCCAGCGTTCCCACCTCGGAAGGCATCGGCTATGGTGCACTGACCGGTCTGTCGCTGAAGGGTACGACCTTCACGTTCTTCGCCGGCCCGGGCGAGGATGACAACAGCGCTGACTATGCGCTGGCAGCTATCGACGTCGCAGCGGTCCCGCTGCCCGCCGGTGCGCTGCTGATCGGTACCGCTTTCGGTGCCTTTGGCCTGATGCGTCGCCGCAAGCGCGCCTGATCTTTCGCGCTGTGCACTAATCCAGAGAGCCGGCCTTCGGGCCGGCTCTTTTCTTTTTGCCTCTGCCCCTGTAGGCCACCCTTGGGCCGATGGCCCCGGAACGCCCGGTCCGAAACCGGCCCTGGCCCAACATGAACGACAAGAAGCGCCCGCCTTTTTCCGGTGACAGCCTGAAGGCCCGCGCGCTCCGCGGCACGGGAATGCTGTTTATCAGCATCTTCGGGTCGAACCTGCTGCGGCTTGCATCGAACCTGATCCTGACCCGTATCCTGTTTCCCGAAGCTTTCGGTCTGATGGCGCTGGTGCAGGTGTTCATGGGCGGACTCGAGATGTTCTCGGACATGGGGCTCAAGACCTCGGTCATGCAGAGCAAGCGCGGCGATGATCCGCACTTCCTCAATACCGTCTGGACCGTGCAAATCCTGCGTGGGATCGGCATCTGGGTCCTGGCCTGCATCCTCGCCCCCGTGGCGGCCTGGATTTACGATGAACCTATGCTGCTGGCGCTGCTGCCCGTGGTGGGTTTCCGCCAGGTGATCGGGGGCTTTACCACCACAAACATCGCCACCGCCAACCGTCACCTGCGGCTTGGCCGCCAGTTGTGGGCCGAACTGGGCTGCCAGGCCTTCGGCATTGTCCTGACCATCATCCTTGCGATCATCCTGCAATCGGTCTGGGCCATGGTCTGGGCGGGACTGGTCGCTGCGGTGTTCCGGGGCGTGCTGTTCCACCTCATCATGCCCGGGATCCGCAACCGCTTGCGTTGGCAGCCCGAGGCGCTTGGCGATCTGTTTCAGTTCGGCAAATGGATATTTCTGGCAACGGTTGTCGGTTTCATCATCCGGCAGGGCGACCGCGCCGTTCTGGGTGCCTTCATCAGCCTGGCCGAATTGGGCGTCTACAACATCGGACTGTTCATGGGGACCATCCCCTTCATCTTTTCCAAGGCGGTGGCCAACCGCGTCATCACGCCGCTGTACCGGATGCGCCCCCCGGCCGAAAGCCAGGCGAACCGGCGCAAGCTGTTCAAGGCCCGCCGTCTTGTCGTGGCCGTGACCTTGGCGTTTTCGACCACGCTGGCCTTCATCGGTGTGCCGATGATCGACTTCCTTTATGACCCGCGCTACGCGCTGGCCGGGCCTATGGTGGTGTTTTTCAGTCTGTGCATGGTCCCCCAGGTCGTGTTCGACGGTTACACCGGTGCCCTCCTTGGGCGTGGGGATTCAAAAAACTTCTTCTATCTGCTCGCGGCAACGGCGGCAGTTCAGGTAGCGATCCTGTTCTGGACGATCAGCGATTTCGGCATTCTTGCGGCCATTGCGGCGCCGGGGATTGCGGCGATGGTGGTCTATCCGCTGCGCATCCATATGGTGCGCAAACACCGGTCCTGGGACATGGTTGGCGACTTCAGCTATCTGGCGCTTGGTTTTGCGTTGAACGGCTTTGCCGTCTGGCTGGCTTGGGACGAGATCGTGAAGCTGATCCCGGCGGCGGTCTGACCCGCCGCAGCCCGCGCTATTTGTATTCGATCAATCCCCGTCCCCGGCCACGCAGCCGGCCAAGCGCATAATCCGCCACCCCCTGCGCCTCGGCGATCTTGCCCAGTAGCAGCAGGGCCGCGCGCATGGCATCGTGGCAGCGCAGCGCCAGACGCAGGAATTGCGCGGCCCAGATCAGCACCGGCAGCAGGGCCAAGGGCGGCCAGATCAGCAGCAGCGCCGGCACCGCCAGCGGCAAGGCCACCCCCCATAGCAGCACCCGGCGGAGCGCGGCCATATTGTGCCGCTCGGGCGCCCGCCCATGCAGTGCCGCGCCTTCGGCATAGGCGTGCCCCGCCCGCCGTGTCCGCTGCCACCATTGCGAAAACCGGGTGATTGCGGCGTCATGCCAGGTCATCTCGGCGTCCAGACGCCAGACCTCCCAGCCCTTGCCCCGCAGGCGGACGCATAATTCGGGCTCTTCGCCGGCGATAAGGCTGTCGCGATAGCCGCCAACCTGCATCAGCGCCTGCATGCGCATCAGCGCGTCGCCGCCACAGGACTGCGCCCGGCCCACCGGGGTATCCCATTCGATGTCGATCAGCCGATTATAAAGCGATGCCGCAGGAAATCGTTCCCGCCGCCGTCCGCAGGCCACGGCCGCCTGCGGGTGAGTTTCCAGAAAATCAAAGGCTGCCGTGCTCCAGCCATCGCGCATTTCGCAATCGCCATCGATGAATTGCACGTAATCGGGACCGTCCCCCGCCGTCATCAAGGCCGCAAGACCGGTGTTGCGGGCACGGGCCGCCGTAAAGGGCAGGCTGGTATCCAGCGCCACCACCGCGGCCCCGGCGGCACGTGCGCGGTCACGGCTGCCATCGGTGGACCCGCTGTCGACGTAAACGATGCGGGCCACCTGTCCGGTCAACGCCCCCAGACAGCGGACCAGCCGGTCACCTTCGTTGCGCCCGATCACCACGGCGCCGATGCGATCCGCAGCACCCGTCATGTCCGCAGGAACGGATAGCACAGGTCCAGCGCGGGGTGCCCCGGAAACTGGCGGGCAAGGGTTGCGCGGTCCGCGGCAAACGTCTGCATCAGGCTGCGCCGCAGCCCGTCGGGCAGTTTCGGCCGTTCGTCGATGCTGCGCGCGCGGCGCACCTTGTCGCGGATGGCTTTGGGCACCAGCGCCTGACGCAGCGCCCGCGCCACCGGATTGCCGACCAGCAGCCCGTGCAACGGCAGCTTGCGAAACCGTTCCGCCGACACGTTCTGTGCGCCCAAGGCGTGATCCCAGGCGGGGGCCCCGGGCAGCCCGATGAACCGGCAGACCTCGGCCAACACTGCGTCAGGGTCGCGGGTCATCTGTTCCAGACTGGTCAGCAGCACCGCGTCCGGGCCAAAAGCATCCAGCCAAGGCGCGATCTGGTGGCCATAGCGGCCATAATCGGCCAGTTCCAGGTGATCGGCAAAAGCCTGCGCCATGTCCGGACCCATCACCCCCGTGGTCCATTCATGGATGTAATGCGACACCGCCCGTTCGACCGGATCGCGGATCATGTAGATGAAACGCGGCCGCACCCCTGTGGCCACCAGCCGTTCGACTGTCGCGGGATGGGTCGGCAGTTTGGTATAATGGGTAGACGCCTCGCCCGTGATCGCGCCGGGCGGAGCGGCGGCGAACAACTGGCCATACCAGTCGGCCCCCTGGGCAAAGACCGTATCGTCGGAAAAGAAATTCGGCTCCTTCGGGGTGGTCATGAACAGACCCGGCTGGATGGCCAGTTGCGCGGCCAGCGTGGTCGTGCCGCATTTCATGGCGCCGATCAGGATGAAGTCGGGCGACATCAGCGGGTCTCCCAAGGGGCGAGGCGCGGCCCCAGCGGATCCGTGAAGTTGGTCCAGATATCGGACAGTTCCCGCGCGGCAAACGGGCGTTTCTGCTTGCCGGTGACGCGCATGGCAAAGGCGATGGCGCCGCCCAGATAGCACAGCAGATTGGCCGCCAGCAGCCCGGCCCGGCCATGCGCCTGATACAGAAACCGGGTACGCGAGGCGTAGAAATAGCGTGGCAGCCGTTTGCGGGCCGCTGACAGCGTCTTGACCGGGCCGGATCCGCCGCGGAAATGCACCGCGACCGCATCCGTCACGCGCTGGATCCCCCAGCCGGCGCGATGCCCCCGCAGGCAGTATTCGGCATCTTCGAAATACAGGAAATAGCCCTCGTCCATCGGCCCCAGCGCGCGCACCATGTCGCCGCGCAGCAGGATGCAGGCAAAGCTGGCCCATTCGATCTGGGTGGGCGGCGGTTCGGGTGGCAATGCCACGTCATGGCGCGACAACAGCGCGGTCACCGGCCCGGTCCGCGCGGTGCGGATCAATTCACCCAGCGGGCTGTGAAAGCGGAACGAACTGCGCTGCACCTCGCCATCGTCATAAGTCAGGCGTGGGGCAAAAAAGCCGACGCGCGGGTTGGCATCCGCCGCCGCCAGGATGGTGGCCAAGAATCCCGGCCGCAGCACGGCATCGGAATTCAGGATCAGGTAATGGTCAGCCGTGGTGGCGGCGATGCCCTGGTTATGACCGCCGGAAAAGCCGGAATTGGTGACGGACCGGATCAGCCGCACCGGCACCGGCGGATCCTGCGCCGCGATCCAGGCCGCGATCTCATCGTCCGACCCATCGCCCGAGGCATTGTCCACCACGGCGATCAGGGCGTTGACCGTGCCCAGATCGGCCAGCACCGATCTGACGCAATCGATGGTCAGCGCACCGGTGCGGTAATTGATGATCGACACGCACAGGCGATGTGTCGGTTGCAGAGCGGGATCAGCGGTCATGTGTCGGACAGCGCCTTGCGATTGTGGCGGACGGTTTGCCGGGTATAGACCGGTTGGCCCCCGGGGTGTTGATCGGGTGGCGCAATCTGACTGTCCGGCGGCGATGTCGCAGCGGCCCGCGGCACTATCGCTGGTGCGCGTTGTTCGACATGACCCAGCAGGGCCCCGGCCATCAGCCAGGTCAGCGGCGTTTCGGTGCCGTTCAGCAACATGTCGGTCAGATTGGCCGCCATCATCAGGCCAAGCGCGGCGGTCGCCTGTGACACCCCGCGCTGGCGCCCACGCAGGAACAACAGCAGTACGGGCAGGGCGAACAACCCAAAACTGCCCAGATAGCGCGCCATTCCGCCCGATCCCAGCACGATCACCCAGCGGCCGTCGGCGGTCGAGGCGTCGCGCCCGGTATCTTCGTCATAGGCCCTAAACCGGCCCCAGCCGCCCCAGCCGAACAGAAACCGTTCGCGGGCAAGCTCCAGCAGGATATCCTCGTTGTTCAGGCGGTATTGCAGCGACGCGGCCCGGGTCGGCTCGTAGAGCCGGATCGTGTCTGCAACTTTTTGAACTGGCAACACATCAGCCTGCCGCAACAGCGGGTACAACAGCACCGTCATCGCGATCAGTGCTGCCGACAGGGTCTGCAGCCGGATCGGCATGAACAGGATCACCGGCATGATCGCGATGGCGATGATCAGGGCACTGAGGGTCTTTGCCAGGATCAGCGTGCCCGCCATCCACAGGATCGCCAGCACGATGCGGCCCCGGTCCGGCGCGCCGGCCTTCAGGCGGTACAATCCCAACAGCGCGATCAGGCTGCAGGTAAAGAAGATCCCCAGCCAGAGACCGTGTTTCAGGAATACCAGCGGCCGAAACCCGTCGCCCCGGATATGCTGCTGCCAGGAATGTGGGAAAAACCCATAGATGGTCGCGTTCAGCCGCGGCGACATCCGCACCTCGTAAAGCGCGGGCAGCGAATACAAGAGCCCCGCCACCGCAAAGACGATGATCAGAGTGCGGTGCTGTTCGGCGCTGTGCAGGTATTTCCGCGCCAACAGCAGCGGCAGGATCGTGACAGCTGTCGCCTGCATCGCTGAGAACGCGTCATAGGGCCCAAGCCCCGGGATGATCAGCGGGCCATAGACCAGCCGATCGCCATTGGTGAGCGCTGTCATGGCAGCGGCGACAAACAGCAGCGGCACCAGCACCATCCCCACGAGCGATCGTGGCAGCAGTCCCGGCAGCGCCGGTCCGTCCTGTGGCATCCGGCCAAGGCCGAACAGCAGGCACAGGATCGCCACAAAGGCCGGGATGCTGTCCTTGTCCAGCCGGGGCAGCAGCGGCACGTTGAACCCCATCACGGTCGGCAACAGCAGATAGCCGCCGATCACGCTGACGCTCAACGCGACCGGTATGCTGGTGCGGACGAACAGAACCACGATCGTCAGCGGCCATAGTACCGAAAGGGCGAAATTGCCGATCATCCGCCGTTCACCGGCCCCTGCCGTCCCGCCCGGCGCAGACGCAGCACATCGCGCAACAGGGCGGGCAGGATCGCAAGACAGGCGGCATAGCGTCCGGCCAGCCGGCGGGGGTCCTGCACCAGCCGCCATAGCCATTCCAGCGCCAGCCGCTGCATCCAGCGTGGCGCGCGCTGTTGCTGTCCGGCCAGAAAATCAAGTCCGGCCCCGATCGACAGGAACCCGACCTGCGGCAGCGCCTGTGCGGCGCGGGCGGCAAAGATTTCCTGTTTTGGCGCCCCAAGCGCCAGAAACACCAGCCGCGCGCCGCTTTGCCTCAGAGCCGCGATAGCAACATCGGCACCGGGGCTTTCGGGGTCGAACCCATAGGGCGGTGCGATGCGGGCCACAACGTTCAGACCCGGCGCCGCGCGTTCCAGTGCAGCGGCCGCCCCGGACAGCGCCGCGTCGTTCGATCCGAACAGTGCAACGGGCACGCCGTGTGCGGCGGCCATCTGCGCCACGGGCAGGACAATTTCCGATCCGGGCACCAGGTCAACTGCCAGTCCCGCCAGTCGCGTCAGCCAGACGATCGGATGGCCATCCGCCGTGACATGGCTATGCGCGGCATAGGCGCGGCGAAAGGCCGGGTTGGTGCGCAGTTTTACGACATGATCAAGGTTCAGCGTCGCTACCGCATAGCCCTGTCCGCGGTCCATCCGCCCGGCCAGATCGGCCAGAAACGCCGTGCGGGCCGGCGCCGTGACAGTGACCGGAGCAGCAGGATCGGCCGACCAGTTCAGACCTTGCTTGCGCACGCCTCGGTTCCTTCCATCAGGGCCCGTTCAAGCTTGTCCGTGGCATCGTCCCACGTATAGCTTTGGACCCGCGCCAACGCCGCATCCGACATCGCTTTCCAGCGCTCCGGCGTTGCCAGCAGCACATCGGCCAGCCGGTCACCCAATGCGATGCTGTCGCCGGTATCGACAATATGGCCGTTCACACCCTCGGTCACGATCTCGACCGCGCCACCGATCCGGGTTGACACAACCGGACAACGGCAGGCCATCGCCTCGGACGGCGGCAGATGGAACCCCTCGGCCCAGCTGCCGCAGAGCCAGACATCGCACATCGCATACAGCTCGCGCAGGCGGCCCTGCGCCGGCTTCTGTTCGTAATGGCTGCCGGGCGGCAGCGGCAGATCGGCATTGACCGGGGTCGACCCGAAGGCGACCAGATGCAGGTCAGGCACGCGCTTGCGCGCCTGTTCAATCGCAGCAAGGCTGACCGCCACGCCCTTGAACTGGGTGGTCGAATACATCAAGCCGACGGTGGGCCGGACGTTTTTCTGTCGCGCAGGGGCATGGAACATCTCCATATCCACGCTGTTTTCGACCACGGCCACGTCGTGATCGCCATAGTTTTCCGCCATGGTATCGACCAGCCATTGCGAGATCGTGATCTTCTTCAATGGCAGGTAATAACTGCCCCGGGTGATGTGGCGCGGCAGGTGACCATGCACCTCGTGGTGCTGAACGAAATAGAACTTGCGGCCTTTGGAGGCCGGCAGATCCGCTACCGCATAGGCGGTTTCCCACCAGGTCGCGATGATCATATCGGCATCAGGCACCTGCGCCGGGTCGATCGGAAATTTCCGGTCGATCTCGATATTGCGGATCCCGGGATGATCCAGCAGCGGCGTGCGATCCTTGCGGCTGCGAGGTGTCTTGCCGGGAAGGATCTGTCGGATCAGTTGCCGGACCGGCGAAGGCTCATGGAAGCGGCGCGAGACAATGGTGACCTCATGACCGCGTTCCGCCAGCGTGCGGGCATAAATCGCCGCAACACGAACCCCGCCGGCAAGGGAGGCATGCCCAAGAACAAACGTTACACGCAACACGGCCCCCAAATCATCCCGACAAGCCCATCACGAATACCATGGCACCCGTCCGATCAAAAGCGGACGATCCCGCGCATCAAACCAGAATGGGCGTACCCCACCTGTGCGGCGAAACTGCGGCAAGGCCTGAACAGAAAACGTCTTTTCCCTCTACAGGTGTTCCCCGCAATCCAGAAATTCCCCTTTGAAACAAGAGCCGTCGGACAGTTTTCGCACTTGCACCGACGCCATAATTCCCGCGCAGCAGGGCTGGCCAGAAAGCCTGCCCCACATGCGCCCGGTCTGGCCCGGCTGCGACACCGCCCATGCATTCTGGCGGTTTTACTGCAGCGCAGCAAGGCGCTTGACGCCCCGGATGCGGTAGGACAGTTTGCCTCGGACGCTGCGCGATGCTTCTTGCCGGTGCAGATCGGCGCAAATCCTGTCCATGGCGGTCATTCTGGCCCATTCCTGCGGATGTTCGTTCTGATGTCTTTGTCCCCAGCCCGCAGTTTGGACACACCCGATCTGCGCAGCTATGTGCTGATCTCGCCCTGCCGGGACGAAGCCGATTACATGCGAAAGACGCTCGACAGCGTCATCGCCCAGACCCTGCGCCCGACGCGATGGGTGATCGTCGATGACGGATCGACCGATGCGACGCCCGACATTCTGGCGGATTATGCCGCCCGGCACGACTGGATCCAGATCGTCAGGAAACCCAACCGTGGTGCGCGCGCCGTCGGGCCCGGGGTGATCGAGGCGTTCTATTTCGGGCTGGATCAGGTCGCCCTCGCCGATTTTGCCTATCTGTGCAAGCTGGACCTCGATCTGGATCTGCCGCCGCGGTATTTCGAAACGCTGATCGACCGGATGGAGGCGGCGCCCCGGCTGGGGTCCTGTTCCGGCAAGCCCTGGTTCCGGCAGAACGGGCGCTGGATTTCGGAAAAATGCGGTGACGAAATGTCGGTCGGCATGACCAAGTTCTACCGCCGGGCCTGTTTCGAACAGATCGGCGGGTTCGTGCGCGAGGTGATGTGGGACGCGATCGACTGCCACAAGTCGCGGCAACTGGGCTGGACGGTGGCCAGCTGGGATGGCCCCGACCTGCGGTTCGAACATCTGCGCCCGATGGGATCGAGCCAGCAGAGCATCTGGACCGGGCGCCGCCGCCATGGGTTCGGGCAATATTACATGGGGTCCGATCCGCTGTATTTTCTGGCCACGGCGGTCTATCGCATGGCGCACCCGCCCTATGTGCTGGGCGGTCTGGCCACGCTTCAGGGCTACCTGGCGGCCTGGTGGCAAGGCGCGCCCCAGCATGGCGATGCTGATTTGCGCGCCTTTGTCCGCGCCTATCAGCGCCGCGCGCTGCAGGTCGGCAAGGCGCGCGCGGTGAACGAAATCGAGGCGGCGCAGGCCGGGGTTTTTGCCCCGGCTGCAGCCTGAGACGAGGATATACCGCAATGCGCGCCCCGAACCTGTTTCTGATCGGCACGCAGAAGGGGGGATCGTCTTCCTTCTACCGCGGCCTTGCCCTGCATCCCGATATTGCCCGGATGAAAGTCAAGGAATGCAACATCTACACGCTGGACACGCCCGCGGCGGTAGCTGCACGGCTGGCGGAATGCCAGCCCGCCGGGGATGTGGCAGGTCACCGTTATCTGATCGACGCCTCGACCGACTATTCCCGCCATCCGAAGTTTCCGCATGTGCCCGAAACGATCCGCGCGCTGTGCCCTGACCCGGATAGCCTGCGGTTCATCTATGTGCTGCGCCATCCGGTCGAGCGGTTGATCAGCAATTATTTCTGGCGCAACCAGCTTTACGGCCTGCCACATGATCTGGAAGGCTCTATTGCCGCCGAACCGCAGTTCTTGGCCACCAGCCGGTACGATCTGCAGATCGCGCATTTTCTGCAAAACTTCCCGCGGGATCAGTTCCTTTTCGTGAAATCCGAAAGCTTTTACGCCGATCCGCAGGCAGAACTGAGGCGCACCTTTGCCTGGCTGGGTCTTGACCCTGCCGTTGACCTGTCCGCCCTGTCCCATCGTGGTGCAACCGACAAGGCCCGGATGCGGACACCGCGCTTCGGCGCCCTGAACCGGCTGTTCTGGAAATTCCCCGGCCTGCGCCGCGCATTGCGGCAGATCCTGCCCGACCGGATCACGCGTAAACTCGCACAGGCCAGCACGCGCGAAGCCACCCGGCCGGTATTTACCAAGGCCCAGAAACAGGCGCTGCTGACGCTGCATTTCCGTGACAGCATCGCGCAGACGGCGGCCCTGACCGGGCTCGATCTGGACGACTGGCTGACCGCCTATGACGACCCGCAACCGGCCCGGATCCAGCCATGATCATCAGCCGCGCCCATGATTTCGGCTTTGTGCATATCCCCAAATGCGCCGGGTCCACGATCCGCGAACAACTGCGCGACAAGGATGATCTGCAGGGCCGGTTCTACCGCACGATGCAGGTGGAAGGGCTGGGCAAGATCAATGGCAACCATGTGCCGCTGCGCTGGCTGGCCGAATATTTTCCGGCGGATTACGCGGCACTGCGCGCGGTGAAATCCTACGCCATCACCCGCCGGCCGATGGATCGGTTCGTGTCGGCCGTGTCGCAGCGCATTCGCGCCATGGGTCAGGAGCCGGGCAACCTGTCAGCGACCGAGATCCGTCGTCTGACTGCGGAAATCCTGGCTGATCTTGACAAGGCGCAGGGGTTTCCGACCGGCCTTTACACGATCTTCATGCGCCAGACCGATTTTACCTGCCACGACGGCGCACAGGTGCTGACCGAACTCTGGCCGATGGAGAATATCGACGGGTTCTTTGACATGCTGGAAAACCGCCATGGGCTGCCCCTGATCCGCGACACGGTCTGGAATCCAACGGTCACCTACCGCGTTCCGGCCATGGCGGGGCCGCTGAAGCGCGCCAAGGACATGGCCAAAAAGCTGCTGCCGATGAACGCCTATGCCAAGCTACGCGATCTGGGCATCAAGGCCTTTACCACCAAGGGCGCGCCAAACCTGAACGAGGTCCTGCTGGGCACAGCGACGATCACTGCCTTTGTCGCCGATTATTACCGGGCGGATGCCGAACAGCATGCCGCGGCACGGGCGCAATTGGGTCAGTCTGCGGCCGTCAGGCCCTGATCGCCGCCAGCAGCTTGGCCGCGTTCTGCCGGTGGTCGAAATCGCGCAGTGCGGTTTCGCGGGCGGCCGCCGCGATCTGCGCGGCCAATCCGGGTGTAACCAATAACTGCCGAAAGGCGGCGGTAATCGCTGCCACATCCTCTTGCGGCACCAGAAAGCCGTCCATGCCATCCGTGATCATGTCGGGCGTGCCGCCGATGATCGACACCACCGCCGGCAGGCCACAGGCCATCGCCTCCATCACCGCCACGGGGGCGGCTTCGCCCTGCCCGGTCGAGGTCAGCGCCAGCGCATCCGCTGATTGCAGCAGTGTCAGCACCGCGCCCTCGTCGATCGACCCCAGCATTTCGACCCGGTCGGTCAAGCCCAGCCGGGCGATCTCGGCCTCGATCGGTCCACGTTCCGGGCCTTCGCCGGCGATGCGGTAGCGGATGTCATGGCCTTCGGCGACCAGACCCGCCATGGCACGCAGGAAAAATACATGCCCCTTCATCCGGTTCAGCCGCGCCACGGTGACCACGGTAAAGGGGCCCCCCTGCCCCCGCAGGTCCGGCGCGGGGCGGAACCGGGCCGTATCGACCCCCATCCAGACCACCGGATGCGGCGTGCCGGGTGACACCCGCGCAATGTCCGTGGCCAGCGCGCGGGTGACGGCGCTGACAAACCGCGCGCGGCCCATCTTGACCGGGTGATCGCGGCCATAGACTGGCAGATCGCCATGCAGGGTCAGGCTGTAGGACGGCCCGCCCAGCAACGCCGCCATCACGCCCAGATAGGCGGAATTGGCGCAGGAATGGATATGCACATGACCGATCCCGGCGCGCCGGCAGACCGCAGCCAGCGTGGCGGCACTGGGCAGCAGGGCCAGCACCCGCAGACGGTCGCGCCACGGGCTTTGCGGCAGGCGCAGCGCCAGGGCGACAGCGGCCAGCGTGCCGGCGGGATGGCGCAGCATGTGACCCAAAGCTGGCCCGATGCGGGGCGGAAACAGGTAATCCGTGCGCGCCACGGCAGCGGCGCGAAAGGCATGCGGGCAGGCATCAGCCGGCGGGCGGCGGGTCGAAAACACCTGAACCTGTGCCCCCGCCTCTTCCATCGCGGTCAATTCGCGCCAAAAGAACGCATGCGTCTGGCTGGGGAATTCCGGCACCAGATAGCCGATCGGACCCGCGTTGCGCTGGCGCATATTTGTATCTTTCATGCGCGTTTCTCCTGTACCGGTCCGGGGGGTTGTGGCTGTTCGGGGCGCACATGCCCGCCATCCGTGCCGCGAAACAGCCGCGCCAGCCATGCGGCCTCGTGGCGGATGTCAAACGCGGCGCGCACCTTGGCCCGGCCGGTCGCGCCCATGCTGGCACGCTGGCCCGCAGACATCCGGGCAAAATCCACCAGCGCCGCAGCCAGCCCCGCCACATCGCCGGGGGCCACGATCCGCCCGTTCACGCCATCTTCGACCAGTTCGGCCACGCCCGCCACCTGGGTGGCGATCACCGGGCGGGCGCTCGCCAGCATTTCCATCAACACCACCGGCACGCCTTCGGCGAAGGACGGCAGCACCATTGCATCCGCGCTGGCCAACACCTCAGCCACCTCGGCCTGCGACAGATAGCCGGTGAAACGGACCATCGGCCCCAGGGGCGCGGCCATCGCCTCCAGTGCTGTGCGGTCCGGCCCGTCACCCACCACGGTCAGCCGCAGATCAGGCTCTGCCACCCGCGCCACCTGCAGCGCCGCGATCAGCACGCGCAGCCCTTTGACCGGGGCCACCCGACCCACGAACACCAGATGCCGCCCCTTGGGGGCTACGGTTCCGGTGGAATCGGGTCGATCGTACAGGTCGGGGTCCACCCCGCAATGCACGATGCGCAGTTTGCCCCAATGCGCGGGGTCGGAATGCAGCATGGCCTGCGACCGGGCGAAATGGCTGATGCAGGCGACCAGATCCGCCTGCGCGATCTTTTCGCGCAGATGGATCTGGATCGGTTCCAGCAGGTCGGTGGGCCCGTGCAGAGTAAAGCTGTAAGGAATACCCGTCAGCGCGGACGCCAGCATGGCCACCGTACAACTGGCCCCTGTGAAATGGTTGTGGATGCGCGTGATCCCCCGCGCCCGCAGATGGCGGGCCAGAATCATCGCCTCGATCAGATAGAACATCTGGTACAGGCCGGCGCGCAGCCCCGGCGGACAGGTGGCCACCGCCAGTCGCAGGGTGCGCCACAGCGGCCCGGGTCGGGCCAGCGCCGCACCGATGGCGCCAAGCAGCACGCGCGGGTCGCGCGCGGCGGCCAGCACGTAAAAGGTGTCAGCAGCGGCAGCCTTTTCATCGGGCCCGCGATGTTCGCGCGGCGCGGTGCGACGGATGGCGCAGGTTTCGACATGCACCCCATCGGCCCGAAGTGCGAGCACCTCGCGCAGGATGAAGGTCAGCGACACCGCCGGATACCAGCCGGTCAGATAAGCAACGCGCGGAGGCGAAACAGGGTCGATCATGGCCCCGCCCCTAGCGCCGTTTCATGGCAGAGATGAGGCGGATCATCAGCGGCGAACGGGCCAGCGCGCGATAATCCGGCGCGCCCCGCCGCGTGGTTTCAGGCAGCGTCAGCGCCGGGAACGTCGTCTCGATCACCTGCGTTGCCCCATCGACACCTGCCGCCTGAATGGCAAAGGTCAGTTCCGTGACATGCAGGGTAAAGGCGGGCGACGGGAAATGCGGTCGCGCCTCGCGGATCGCGGCCACCAGTTCAACCAGCCCCGCGCATTTGTCCTGCTGGCCGAATTGGGCCCGCCGCAGGCGTTTGATCCAGGTCTTGGGCGACCAGACCGGGCCGTCGAACCCTGCGGTCACCCCCAGCCCGGGATGTACGGCGGGGGCCAGCGGCACCCGGCCGCCGCCAACGCCAAAGGGTCCCTGCAGCCACGAATGCCGCCGCACTGCGCGCATGTTGCGTGCCTTGAGCGTGATGGGGTGGAACGGCTCCAGATAGACCGGGCAGTCGTAGTCGCGGTAGGTATCGGCCATGGCCACACCCGCGCTGCCGATGATCCGCATCCGGTGATCGGTGGGCGCGGCGATGGAAAAGGTCAGCCGCGCCACCACGCCCGAATGGAAATCAAGGCTCGCCGTGGCATAATCGGGCGTGTCGGCGGGGTGCAGCGGCCGGTCGGTCTTGTCAGGCAGGGTCACCTTGGAAAACGCGGTCACGCTGCGCACCGGGCCAAAAATGGCGCATAGCCAGCCCAGATGATAGCCCGCATGTTCCCAGGTGCAGCCCATTTCGTATTCATGCAGATAGGGCCAGGGCGCCCCCGACCGTGACCGCCAGGTTTCGGGTGCCAGCCGGTAGACCGGGTTGTCGTCAAACTCGGCATAGACGATGCGGGGGATGCCGATGGCACCATCCGCCACGATCTTCCACAGGGTCTGTGCCGTCGCGCTCAGCGCGTTCGACGGCGCCGCAGACAGCCGCAGACCCTGCGCGGCGGCCAGATCCACCAGATCATGGGCCTCGGCCATGGTCATGGTCAGTGGCTTTTCCGAATAGACATGCTTGCCGGCCAGCAGGGCCGCGCGGCTGACCGCGTGATGGGATTCGATCGAGGTGAAGTTGGCCACGATCCCCACCTCGGGATCGGCCAGCAGCGCGTCATTCGACGGATAGACCTGTATCCCGTAATAGCGCCCCACCGCCTGCGCCCGGGCCGGGTCGCGGTCGGCCACACCCGCGATCACCAGACCCGGATGCCGCCCGATCGTCGTCATGTAATGGTCAAACACATAGCCGCAGCCGATGACGCCAATTTTCATGTGGGGCCCATCTCCTGCATCCCGGCGAGCGCCGCATCGATCAGCGCCATGATGGCGAGGGTTTCCGACAACGGCATGACGGCGGATTCCGTTCGCCCGGCGGCAACGCAGGCCATCACCTCTTCGGCCTCATGGCCATAGCCATTGCCGGCAAAGGGCGCATGCAGGCGCGTACCCGCCCGACCCGTCAGCCGCGCCTTCAGCGGACCCAGCCCCTGCAACAGTCTCTGTGCCGGCCCGGTTTCACGCAGGGCGGCCAGTCGCCCGGCCTTGATGACGCCGCCCCCGGCCGTCCCAGGCCGGGCCGAGACCAGCCGCGCAGTGACAGGCCGCCAGACCGGCGGTGCGACATGCAGGCTGGCCTTGGTGCCGGTGATGGTCATCCCGTTCGGCCCGTCGCTGGTCAGGCTGGCACGGATCGTCGAAATGGCGCCCGTGGCATGGGTCAGCAGCAGCGCGCAGTCCTCGTCCACGCCCGTAGGGCCGATCCGTCCGGCGGATTGCACCCGCACCACCGGCCCCAGCAGATGACAGGCCAGCGACAACGGATAAACCCCGCGCTGCAGCAGCGCCCCACCACCGCGCGCCGGGTCGAACAGGCTGGACCCCGGATCAGGCCGCGTGGCGATCTGGAAACTGCCGTCGAACCCCGTCACCTGACCCAGCGCGCCCGCCGCAATCTGCGCCCGCATCAGGGCCAGCAGCGGCAGGAACCGTGTCCACAGCGCCTCCATGCAGAACACCCCTGCCGCCTCTGCCGCCGCGGCCACGGTCGCAGCCTCTGCGGCGGTCATGGCAAAGGGCTTTTCCACCAGAACCGGCCGCCCGGCAGCAATCGCGGCCAGCGCATGGGTGGCATGTTCGGAAACCGGGCTGGCGACATAGACCGCATCGACACCCTCCAGCGCCTGCGGCGTGACACCGGCCCGCGCCTCGGGGATGCCAAACGCTGCCGCAAAGGCCCGCGCACTATCCTCGCGCCGGGACAGCACACGCGTCACCTGTGCCCGGCCCTGCAAGGCGGCAAGGCCGTGCACGAACCTGGCTGACACCGCACCCGTGCCGATCACCGCCCAGCGAAACGGGGGGGCCGCAGTCATCTAGACCTCTTTGCGCGGGGTGTGGCCGGGATGACAGGCGCGGTTCTGCATGAAAAACAACGGTTCTTGAATGATTTGACCCATCAAACCCTATGCCCAAGCCTTACGGGAAGTAAAGGGCGGGTGCCCCTCGCGACGCGCCCTGCCCGCGTTCCCATGCTATGCGACCAGATTGGACGGGTTTCAGATAGCCCGGTTGGATGCCACGAGCGTCACGCCCAGATTCTGCGCCTTTGCCTTCAACCGGCCTTCGCTGCTGCGGTCCGCTTCGCAGGCCACCAGCCAAGCTCCGGGGTGATCCTGCAGGATATCCAAGGCGTTTTCCATGATGATCTCGGTCCGGTTCTTGCAGTCAATTTTTACGATGACATTGCTGTATGCATGCGCCTGCCGGACAAGGTCATTCACCTCCGTGATGGAAATGGTCTCGACTTCGATCTCGATGAAATCCCGCTGCCTTGCTGCCGATTTCATCCGCGTCTCGAAGTTCGACCCTGTGACGTTGAAGTTTCCGAGATTGCGCTCGCCGTATTTGAGCATTACTGTTTTGGATTCATCGAAAACCACCGCTTTGTCGATAATCCGGTACGATATCGCAGTGCCATCCCGAAGCCCCCGGTAATAAACGAACTTCAAGGGTGACGGGTCGATGCCAATATACTGTATCCTATCGATCCGGATATTGTTCTGGGACAGGTGATGCAGGAAATAATAGAACACAAACCCATGATTTCGTCCGATATCCAGAAACAGCAGACTGTCCGCGCCATCTAGATTCCCTGCGAAATTCTTGATCCGGTATTGATCCCCGAGAAAGCTTTCTCTGAAAACTGCAAAGCTGATGTCGAGTTTCGTATTTGTAATTCCGAACTTGAGTTTCTGATAATAAAAAAACATGGCTGCCTCAACGAGGCGCTTCGGCAACCTTGCCAGTCTGTTTGCAAGCTTCACTACAGGGGACCCTTTTCTGAGCATTTACGATCAGACTGCTAAGTCTTGGGCAATTTTGCTTGATTCTGCTTTTTGAATCAAGTTCGCTGTGCTGTTCAGCCTGCAACCGGCGTGATTTTCGATAGCGCGAATGAAAGACTGGCTTTTTTGACGGAGAAGAGCACGCGGCATGAAAAATGCTTGTTACAGGGCCGTTACTAGATGGCTGTCCGACTCTATGCCGGAGACATTGCCCTTCTGGGCTACTCATTCCACACTTGATACGATTACAGGTGCAACCCGGGTCCATCAGTCACCGGGCCAGCCCGAGCCCCGCCAGCGAATGGGCCTTGACCCAGTCCGTCCGGTTTTCCGGATCGGTCAGAAAACGGGTCACCAGGTCGGGCCATTCGAGGCCGATATAGAGCCGCTCCAGCGCCGCAGGGGCCGCCGC
>JBBRCF010000006.1:0-59307 GCA_038205135.1 Rhodobacterales bacterium | reverse complement strand
AACGCCCGGGTCGCGCACCGCAGGCGCGGTCAGGATCGCGTGATCCAGCGCCCGGTCACAGCCATGCGGACAAGGCGAGCGCACGCCGCCCAACCGCCCCACCAAGCGTTCAGGCACCCCCGCCACCATCGCCCGCGCATGCCCCGCGTTGCCCGTCAGCGTGGCGATGATCGCGGTCACATCGACCTCGCCATGCTCGGGATGCCAGCTGTCGTAATCCGTGACCATGGCGACCGACGCATAGCACAGCTCCGCCTCGCGGGCCAGTTTCGCCTCCGGCATGTTGGTCATGCCGATCACATCCGCGCGCCACACCTCGCGGTACATCCGGCTTTCGGCCAGCGTGGAAAACTGCGGTCCTTCCATCGCCAGATAAGTGCCGCCGCGATGCACGGTCACGCCGACGGCCTCTGCCGCATCGGCACAGACCGCCGACAGGCGCGGGCAGGTCGGATAGGCCACTGACACATGCGCGACGCATCCGGGCCCAAAGAACGATTTCTCCCGCGCAAACGTACGGTCGATGAACTGGTCCACCACCACGAAATGCCCCGGAGCCATGTCCTCGCGGAACGATCCAACGGCGGACACGGAAATCACATCCGTCACCCCCAGCCGTTTCAGCGCATCGATATTGGCGCGGTAGGGCACGGATGTCGGCGAATGCACATGCCCGCGGCCATGGCGCGGCAGGAATGCCATCTGCACCCCGCCCAGCTTGCCGGTCAGCACCTGATCCGACGGCGCCCCCCATGGCGTCGCCACCGTGACCCATTCTGCCCCCGCCAGCCCGTCAATGTCATAGACCCCCGACCCGCCGATCACGCCAATCATCGTTTCACGCACCGCTTGCTCCTTATCTGGTGTACCGTCTGTACTTCTTCTGCATTGCCGTAATTGTTCAGCAATTATCGGGATTATCTGATGGAAGCCAGAATTTCGCGATTGGCGGGATCGGGAGTGTCCGGCCCCGGCATTTCCACCTGCGGGGAACGGATGACGCACTAACCCGCCGCGCGGTGCCGAATTCGGCGGTGATCGCATCCGCGAGGTCGGACAGGGTGAGGGTCAGTGTATGGGTCAGGGCAAAGGCCTCGTTATCGGGATTGGCCTCGATCTTGCCGCGTGGCATTTGGCGGTCAGCGAGTATTGAAGCCGGATTGAACGGGCTGTGCAAGGCGGCTTCAAGGTCGCTTGTCGGCAGGGCTGCAAGGTCACGCGCGGCGCGGCTGGCGCGGTCAAGTGCGGCATGGGCCGTGGCGCGGGCGTCATCAGTCATCACGTTCCCCGATGCCAGTTGATTTTCTGGCGGTGATGTGCAGTCAGCGCATCCGCTAGGCAGTGTACCCCGACCGGTAAGGGGATCAACCGAAAGGTCGATGGATGCGGATTAGACCCCTGCCCGGCCTTGCGAACCCCGCCCAGTGCTGTCCAACGGATCACCGGCGCCGCTCCCGTTCCGCCATGCGCTTGAGTTTCGTGCGCACGGTCACACCCGTCAGGCGCAGCTGCCGGGCGATGGCGGCAATTGACTGGCCCTGCCAGTGCAGCATCGCGGCAAGTCAATCGCTGTCTAGAGGCACCCGGCGTTGCAGCCGATGGGCCAACGCGAACAGCGCAGCTGCGCCGTCTGGCCTGATGTCCTGGATATATTCGGAGTTGTCGCGGGGCGATCCGCCCAGGTAAAGTTCCGCGCCGCCGAACAGCAGCAGGAAGATCATCGCCTTGTCCATGCCCAGAGCCGCAACGTAATGCTCAGCCTGTGCTGTCGGGCGCGGCATTTCGGTGGGGCGGGGGATGTGGTCCGGCGAGTTCATGGCAGGCCCTATATGCAGCAAAACGGTATCCGGATGCCCCGCCGCGAAGGGGAGACCCGCAGCAAAGCGTCCGGACAGATCAGGCGTGACCAGAGCCGCCTGACCCAACCCGCCCGTAGCCCGGCCCACGGACGGGAATTGAAACCTGTCGCCCTTGGCCAGACGTTCAGGCGTGACGCCCAGCATGGCGCAGATCGCCGCTTCTTTGGCGCAGGCGGTGGCGCTGGCCCCGGCTGTCCCGTTGGCATAGGCCCCGCTGATCAGCGGGCGCGACAAGCTGGCACAGGCGGGCGGGGAACGGCTCAGGAAGTCATCGAAGGACGCAGCGTCCGACTGGCACAAGCTCGCTTGATCCTGTGCGAGGGCGTGAAGATGCAGCGCCAGAGCGTGGACCAGCCCCGCGCCCTTGAGGCGGGTGATCCGTCCGGCCCTGTCGTGAAAGAACGACGGCGAGGTGAACCGATATTCGCAGGCGGTGATCATCTGTGCGGCAGTAGCGGTCGATTGGACCCGGCCCCACAGACCATCGGCGCGCCCGGCCCGCCGGGAACAGATGCAGCCATTCCGGGGCACCCGTCACCGGGGGCAGATCGCGGGTGCAGGTGGCAAGGGTCAGACCGGACATTTCCGGCCTCACAGGAACGGCCTGACGATCAGTTTCGCGGCTCGCCAGGTTTGGGCCCTTCCACGGGTTCGACGCGCCGCCGTCCTTGGTTTCGGTGTCCAGCGGATGCAGCGCATCGCTTTCCAGCGTCGGGGGCACGACAAGGACCGTGGGGAGATGCCCAGCTTGCGGCCCCCATCGACCGTCAGCCCAGCCATGGCGGCGCGGACACTTTGCGTTCTGGGGCATAGATGGTGGCATTCAGCCCGGCATTCGACCCGAATGCCAATTGCCACAGGCCAAAGCCCGCATTGCAGCGCGACCGAATGCCATAGATGAATTCGTCATTCAGGAACACCTTTTCATCTTCAGAACGATTGATCGCGATGAATTCCGGCGGAACGCGGGTCTGCCAGATCAGCGGCTTTGTCCCGCGCGAGGTATCCAGCAGATATCACGCCGGACCCGCGCCAGACTTCATATTCGATACCAGCGTGATTTAGTCGCTTTCATCCCTAACGGGGTGTTTGGTATCAAAGAAGTTCTGCCCGTCATAGCAGGTCGAATTGAACCCATCGGCCAAAAGTCCGAACACCAGTTCATCGGAGTGTTGCGCCGTCACCCGGCCCATTTCGGTCAGGGCGGGCTTGAAGATGCCAATGCGGTCATCCTCGGTATGTACCCGCGACACGGACACGGTGCTTTCGAATTTGCGGTTGACGATCTTGAAGCCATACGCTGTCAGGCTCATGATGTGGCGCGGCCCGATCCATTCGCGCAATTGCGGGAAGTTGCCCAGCCATGCTTAGTTTTCCTCGCTGGTGCCGGACTGTATTTGCATCGCCACTTCTGCCATATGCGAGGGCGCGGCGGTGAAGGCGTCGTCAAAGACGGCTTTCAGACCCCGGAACATCAGGTCCAGATTTTGGGCGGTCGCAAGCATGCGGGCGGTCCTTTGGTCCAGGGCGAACGGGCGGCACGGAATGCCCGCGCCAGCTGGAATGAACCGTACCGACCCGGACCAACGCGAAACATCCGCAAACCCCTGCGGTTGATATTCGCGGGGCGGTCCATCTGGGGAAGCGTGTCGAGGGCGCCGGTGACGGAGGGTCGGGTCGCCTCATGCGAAGGACCTTGCGGTGACATCACGGATCCCGGATTTCCGTGGCCGACACCCGCTGTAAAACCATAGCAACCGGGCCGCGTTCCTGCAAATGCCCCACACTGGCTCCATTGAACGCAGGAGCGCAGACATTGACCGGGGTCCGGGTGTTTCGTGCGGGGGTCGGTGGCGGAAGCCCCGGCCTTTCCCGTCTGCAAGCGTTTCTAGCGGCTCCGGCGTTCGGGGTCCAAAACGCAACCGGGACGGCCCTTTCGGTGCCGCCCCGGTTGTGTGGTTTGCCAGTCCGGATCAGGCCGCGCGGTTGCCCGCCTTGGCCTTCTTGAGCGCCTTCATCTGCTTCAGCGCTGCAATGGCCTTGCGAGCGGCGTCAGAGGTCAGAAAGCGCGGCGACGTGACCTTGAACACCCGTTTCAAGCCATGTCGCCAGCCCGGCATCGGTGCCCGTGCCGCCGGTCCATTCGGTCCAGATCGCGCGGACCAGTTCGAGTTGCGCAAAGCTGGCCATGCCGTCGCGCTCGCCTTAGTCCGGCCCCATCTGTTGCAAAGGTGAAAAGCCCAAATATTCGAAGAACCCCATCACCGCCGAAAAGCCGTCCTGATCCAAGTCCTACGAACTGGTGACATTGGCCACCCGCGCGAGGATGGCGCGGTATTCGTTATCTGTCAGGCCCAGCTTGGTGGCGGCGGTGTGGATGAGTTTGGTCTGGTTCTTGCTGATCATGGCTTCACCAGTGCCGCGCTTGCGAAGTGGTCCTGCAGACGGAACACCCGTTCCCCCTCGGCATCAAGGGTCCGCTGTATCCCGCGCGCGGCCAGTTGGGCAAGGTCAGCAACACCGCGATGCCTGTCGAAGTCGCCGCCCTCGATCAGCCGGGCAATCAGCATCAATGACCCCTAGGCCTGAACGGCCTGCTACCGCGGTTCTTCCAGCGCATCGGCATAGACCTCCACATCGGTGCGGTCGAAGTGGAAGGTAACGGTCTTTTCTCTAGCCAACTCAGCGGCCTATTTCTGCACCCGATCTTCGAGTGCCAATATATTCGCGCGTTCATGAAACAGCCGCTGGCCGTATGTGTCTAGTTCGCCGGGTTGATCTTGGTAAAGGTGCCAAGTGACAGGCTTGAATTCGTGGAAGTCGTTCACAAGTTTGGAGCGGCATCCGGCCAATTCATGCTGCAGCTGTGCCAGCATGGTAACGGTGGGAAGAATGGTCATTGCATCGCCCTTTCTGTGATCCGGGAATGCTGTTGCCGTAGTCTTGGTCATGTCACCGCGCCCCCTGCATCTTCATCGCCATGCACAGATGTTCCGCCTTGACCAGGCCATCGCCCGCCAACTGGATGGCAGATCGCGCCACCGTCGCCATGCTGCGGAAATTGTTCCGCGCGGGCCCGATCTCCGCGAGTTCGTTCGTCAGCGCCATCGGGCAACGGTGTCGCAGCATAGAACAGGCACCCGCGTCCGCAGGGTCCGTTCATCGAAATTACGCCAGCAGTCCCCGATCTTTGGTTGCTTTGCCGCCGCGACCCGGAACGCCTCGGCCTGCGCACGCGACCCTTTCAGATGGGCGATAATCGGCGCAATGATAACTTGCCGGTCCCCCGCCGCTTGAATGTGCCGGTCACTTACAGGTGCCCTGACGCGCGGTTCATCGGTGATTGCAGGCACAGTTGCAGGCAGCTTCAAAAGCGCGCGCAACTCGGGTGACGCCTTGTTCAGAACAAGGCAGAGACCTTTAGCGATATGCCCCGTGTGACCTATGCCGCGCGAACATTTTTCAAGAGCTGTTCAGAAGGTGTATCAACATGCGACATCAGGCAGCGTCCGTCGCCCATGATCGGGCGAATTGCAACTTTTCATGTTGCATTACAACGTGTCCAGAAAGGTTGCATGAGCGAAGGCGCTGATCAGATCATAAAAGCCCTGCAGCGGCGCTTTCCAGTGCCTAAATCTGATCGTTTATGAAGAGTTCTTTACGGCAAAGTGACTTTCGCCAAGGCTTTCACCAGACCTTTGTGTTATCAACAAAATCAATGACTTAGGCCTTGCGAAACCCAAGCTACAGTGCCTTAGGTCGCGCCATCGACGCTTTCCCTTGAAAATCAGATGCTTAGCCTGCCTAAAACACCCTTGCGTTGCAGAAAAATTCCGTGCGTTCATTGTCAAACAAAAAGCGCGGATCACTGGTTCAAAAATACCCCGGGGGGCGGCGCCCCCTCTAGCGCGGCTTTACCCAAGCACTGCGCCGGGATTGAGGATGCCCACCGGATCGAACAACGCCTTCAGCCCGCGCATCATCTCGATCTTCACCGGATCGCCATAGCGCAGCAAATCCGCCACCTTCAGCCGCCCGATGCCGTGTTCCGCCGAATGCGACCCGCCCAACGCATGACAAATGTCATGCACTGCGTGCTGGATCGCGTCGCGGTGTGGCACATAGGCGTCTTTCGACCGGCCCGGCGCGGGAAAGACATTGTAATGCAGGTTGCCGTCACCCAGATGGCCGAAACAGTTGATGCGCAGGCCTCCGATCGCCGCGCCGACGCTGGCGAAATGCGCGTCCGCCCGTGCGATGAATTCGGCGACCGCGCCCAAGGGCACCGAGATGTCATGCGAACTGATCGCGCCGATCCGGCGGTTCGCCTCGGGGATCTGCTCGCGCACCTCCCAGAACGCGTGCCGCTGCGTTTCGGACGCTGCAATCAGACCGTCTGTCACCAGCCCCGCCTGCACGCCCGCCTCAAACAGGGCCGCCAGCGCCCCGGCCGGGTCCAGCCCCCGCGCCAGCCCGACATCGATCAGCACGAACCATTCTGGCGGTTCTGCAAAGGGCCGCCGCAGATCGGGCAGCTTGTCGGCCAGAAACCGCAAACCCATCCCGCTCATCAATTCGAACGCGCTGACCCCCTCGCCCATATGGTCACGCGCCAAAGCCAGCAGGGCCAGCGCCGCGGCGGGCGACGGCACCACCATCAGCGCCGTACCTTCGCCCGCCGGGCGCGGCGCCAGTTTCAGCGAGGCCGCGGTGATCACGCCCAGCGTGCCTTCGGACCCGATCATCAGGTTGCGCAGATCATAGCCGGTGTTGTCCTTGCGCAATCGCGACAACCCGTTCCAGATCCGGCCATCGGCAAGCACCACTTCCAGCCCCAGACACAGATCGCGCGCATTGCCATAGCGCAGCACATTGACGCCGCCCGCATTGGTCGCCAGCAGGCCGCCGATCCGTGCCGATCCCTTGGACGCGATGGTCAGCGGATAGAGGCGGTCCACCGCCTCGGCCGCCCGATGAACGTCCTGCAGGATGCAGCCCGCCTCGGCGATCGCGACGTTTTCCGCCGGATAGACCGTGCGCACCGCGGCCATCCGTTCCAGCGACAGCAACAGCGCCCCCGCACCATCCGGCATCACCTGCCCGCCCACAAGGCCCGTGCCGCCCGAATAGGGCACGACGCCGACACGCGCCGCCGTGCAGGCCGCCAGTACCGCCGCCACGTCGTCGACCGACGCCGGAGCCGCCACCGCTGCGGCCTGCCCTGCCCATCGCCCGCGCGGCTCTTCCAGATAGCGCGCGTCAGCGGCGCGCAGCCCCTTGGGCCCCAGCCGCGCGGAAAGGCTGTTCAAAAACGCAGGCGTGGCGGGGTGCAAGGTCATGGCGTCACGGTTAGCACAGCCATCCCGCGCGTCCAGACCCGCACACCAGTGGCCGGCCTGTCACTCCCGCAACACCGCAGGCCGCAGTACCACCACGCGCGGCCGCGACGGCAGTTCGCGCACCGATACCTCCAGAGCCGGTCCGCCCGCTTCGATCACCTCGAACGGACCATCCATGCCGCGCAGGAACGCCTGCAAGGTAGACTCGCCGAACCAGTGCATCGGGATCACGATCGACGACCGCAGCCGGGTCAGCACCTCGATCATCGAGGGCAGGTCCAGCGTCATGCCGCCATCCACCGGCGCCATCACCACATCCAGCCGGCCAAGGGCCGCGAATTGCGCATCATCGGGGATGTGATGCAGATGACCCAGATGGCCGATGCACAGCCCCTCGACCTCGAACACGAATATCGAATTTCCCCCCGCTTCGACGCCGACCCCGACATCGCTCCAGGCGCCACGACGGATATCGGTGGGCACATTGCGCACCAGCATCTCGTCCAGATCCAGATGATGGTCGGCGGGGCCGGTCGCATCGCCCCAGCCCTTCAGGACATGCGGGATCGCCGGGTCAGGAAAACTGGTGAAATGCGTGCTATGGGCATGGTTCATCGTCACCACATCGGGCACGAAATCGACATTGCCGATCCATCCCGCGTAATCCGTGATGGCCGTCAGCCCGCCCGGCGTCGCCAGCAGGAACATCGCGTGGTCGATGTAGTGCAGCCGGACCCGCCCCTTGTCCACCGGCGCGCGAAAACTCGCGGTCTGGATGTAGTGCATGTCTGGCGCGGCATCGGCGATGGCGATGCAATGGCTGGGGCGGCGATCCTGCGCCGCGGCGGGCACGGCCAGCACGGCGAAAAGCATCAGGGGCAGGACGTGTCGCAGCATGGTCATTCCTCCGGTTTCCTGCAGGCTAGCATGACGCAACGCCGATCTGAGCCGGTCGGCCCTGTCACGATGCTGTGAAGTGCCCGTCCTGCCCAAACCCTGCGCACCGCCCCGGCGTTGGCGTTTGCCGGATCATCATGTCGGATCGGGATCATCACCCGGCGTCGGTGCGCCCGCGCCGGTCGTGGCGCAGCGCCGCGTACAACACATGCGTGCGCCAGCGCCCGTTGATCTGCAGGTAACTTTGCGCGACGCCCTCGTATTTGAACCCGCAGGCCTCCAGCACCCCGCGCGACGCGGCGTTTTCCGGCAGGCAGGCAGCTTCCAGCCGGCTGAGGTCCAGGGCCTGCCACGCGTGGTGGACCATCGCCAACAGCGCCTCGCGCATAAAGCCTTGGCGCTGGAATGGCTGCCCCATCCAATACCCCAGCGTACCGCTTTGCGCAGGGCCACGGCGGATGTTGTCCAGCGTCAACGCGCCGATCAATTTCTGATCCTGGCGCCGCAACAGAAACAGCGGCAGCGCGCTATCCTGCGTGATCGACCGCTGGGCCCAGATCACCCGGTTGGTAAACCCCTTGCGCGTCAGGTGATCGGCCGCCCAGGCCGGTTCCCATGGCACCAGACCTTCGGCGCTGGCGCGGCGCAATTCGGTCCAGGGGATGAAATCGGTATGCTGCGGCGGGCGCAGGGTCAGCCGTTCGGTTTCGATCCGCACCTTGCGCCGGGTCAACAGCATCACGCCGCTCGCCGCTCCTGCATCGCCGCCAGAACGGGCGCGCGCCGGACCGGACCGTACAGCGCCTGCGCCATCGGCGCATGAGCCACCATCGCTTCGGCAAACCGCGTCACATCGGCCAGCGTCACTGCATCGACCCGTGCCACCATTTCCGGCAGCGTCGGCACCCGGCCCCAGACCTGCACCATGCGCGCCAGCCGTTCGGCGCGCGATGACGGACTTTCCAGCCCCATCAGCATGCCCGCCTTCATCTGGGCCTGTGCGCGGGCGACCTCGGCTGGGGTCATGTCAGTGGCGGCGCGTTTCATCTCGTCCAGCGTCAGGCGCATCAGGTCGCCCACATCATGCGCCGAGGTGCCCGCATAGATCGTCATCATGCCGGTGTCGTCATAGGCGCCGATTTGCGACCAGATCGAATAGCATAGCCCGCGCTTTTCACGCAGTTCCTGAAACAGCCGCGACGACATGCCCCCGCCCAACGCACCGGAATAGACCTGCGCCACGTAGATGTCGTCGCTGCGGTATTCCGGGCCTTCGAACCCCAGCGCGACATGGGCCTGTTCCAGCCGTTTCACATGCCGCACTTCGCCGCCCATGAACCGCGCGGGCACCAGCGCAGGCGGTGTCAGCGGCAGCATATGTCCGAACATCCGTTCGGCGTCGCGCAGTAGCGCGTCGTGATCAACCGCGCCGGCCGCAGCCAGGATCATCTGGCCGGGCCCGTAATGTTCGGCGACAAAGCCACGGAAATCACCGCCCTGAAACGCGTTGACCCGTTCTTCGGGGCCCAGAATGGTGCGGCCCAGCGGCTGGTCGGGATAGGCGCTTTCCTGCAACCAGTCAAAAATAATGTCATCGGGCGTGTCCAGCGCCTGACCGATTTCCTGCAGGATCACGCCGCGTTCGACCTCGATCTCGGCGGGGTCAAAGGCCGGGTTCAGGATGATGTCGGCCACCACATCCAGCGCCAGCGGCACATCGGCCTGCAACACGCGGGCGTAATAGGCGGTGGTTTCGCGGCTGGTATAGGCGTTCAGATAACCGCCGACATCCTCGATTTCCTCGGCGATCTGCAAGGCGGATCGCCGCGCGGTGCCCTTGAACGCCATGTGTTCCAGAAAATGCGCGATGCCGTTCTGGTCGCCGCGTTCATTGCGCGCGCCGGCGTTGATCCAGACACCCACGGACGCGGATTGCAGATGCGGCATATGTTCCGTCACTACACGGAAACCGTTCGACAAGGTATCAAGGCGGACGGTCATGCGCGGCGTCTTTCGTGGATCAGGGTTTCAATCGCGGTCAGGTCGTTCGGGACCTGTGTCAGCCGTTCGGGCCGTTCGAACAGCCCTTCCATGTGCGGCGGCAAGCCGGGGCGAATGCCGGTGGCGGCCTGCACGGCATCGGGAAACTTTGCCGGATGCGCGGTGGCCAGCGTCACCATCGGGATATCGGCGCGCAGAGACTGTTCGGCGACATGCACGCCGACGGCGGTGTGCGGGCACAACAATTCTCCGGTCTGCGCCAGCGTGCGGGTGATCGTGGCGACGGTTTCCGCCTCATCCGTGCGACCCGATGCAAAATCGACCACCAGCGCATCGCGCACCCCCTGGCTGAGGGTGAACCCGCCGGCCTTTAATTCGTCCATCAATGCCGCGATGGCGGCCCCGTCCGAGCCATGCGCGTAATACAGCGCGCGTTCGAAATTCGATGACACCTGAATGTCCATCGACGGGCTGATCGTCGGCATGACACCATCGGGGCGGTAGTCGCCCGTGGCCAGACACCGGTGCAGGATATCGTTCTGGTTGGTCGCCACCACCAGCCGTCCGATCGGCAGACCCATGCGTTTTGCAATGTAACCGGCAAAGATATCCCCGAAATTGCCAGTCGGAACCGTGAAATCCACTGGTCGCAGTGGTGCGCCCAATGCGACGGCGGCGGCAAAGAAATAGACGACCTGCGCCAGAACGCGCGCGATGTTGATCGAGTTGACCCCGGCCAACCCGACCGCGTCGCGGAACTCGAAATCGTTGAACATGTCCTTGACCCGCGCCTGCGCGTCATCGAACGTGCCGTCGATGGCCAAGGCGTGCACGTTTGCCTCGACGGGTGTGGTCATCTGGCGGCGTTGTACCTCGCTGACCCGGCCTTGCGGGTACAGAATGAACACATCGACGTTGTCCAGCCCGCGAAACGCCTCCATCGCCGCCGAACCGGTATCGCCCGACGTGGCACCGACGATGGTGATCTTGTGCCCCGACCGCGCCAGTGTCGCCTGCATCATCTGGCCCAGCAGTTGCATGGGGAAATCCTTGAACGCCAGCGTGGGACCATGGAACAGTTCCAGCAGAAAATGCCCCGGCGCCAGTTGCACCAATGGCGCGCGGGCAGGATGGGCAAAGCCGGCATAGGCACGCGCGATGATGGCGCGGAATTCGTCCGGCGCAAAGGCATCGGTGACAAAGGGCGTCAGGACCCGCGCCACCACCTCTTCGTAGGGCAGGCCGGCCAGAGCGGCGATGTCGTCTGGTGACATCTGCGGGATGGTTTCGGGCAGATACAGCCCGCCATCGCGTGCCAGCCCGGTCATCATCGCGGCTTCAAACGACAGGACGGGCGCGTGTCCCCGGGTCGATACATAATGCATGGTCAGCCTTTCGCGGTCCGGCGATTGCGCCACAGCAAGTATCCGGTCATCGCAGTCCAGACAACGGCCAAACCGAACCACTGCATCGCATAGCCGAAATGGTCATTCGGGATCGTGGCCGTATCGACGGGCAATGGCGTGACGCCGGGTTCCGCCGGGTCCACCGCGCGCGCGACGATCAACAGGGGTTCCGTGTCCAGCACTTCGGCCATGCGGGTGATGTCGCGGGCGAACCAGATGTTCTTGGTCTCGTCATTGGCGGGGGTGGATGATGTGCGGTCATCGGGCAGATGCACGTTGCCGGTGATGCGCCCCGCGCCGCCCGGCGGAATCGCGGTTTCCAAGGCGACAAAACCACGATCCAGCAGGATGCGCCGCCCATCGCCGGTTTCGAACGCCGAAATCACCCGATACCCCGCACCGATCGTTTTGCGGCTGACCAGAACGCGCAGCGCATCGGCGCCGATCTGGCCGGCGGCGGCGACAGGCAGCCATCGATCAGCGTCGGTAACGTTCAGCGGCACTGCGACCGGATCGGCGGTGACGCGCGCCTCGATCTGCGTCAGCACCCCCTCTTTCCAGGCCAGCCGCTGCAATTGCCAGACCCCAAGCCAGATCAGCACAGCCGTGCCCAAAACGCCAAAGATCAGGGGAACCAGCACCCGCATGGGCGTTCCTTTCAGGTTTTCCAGGCTGCCTGCTGCGGCAAAGCGAAAGGCGCGCGGTGTCCCGCGCGCCTTTGTTCATCTAGGGCGTGACGGATTACTGACCCCAGATATAAACCGCCAGGAACAGGAACAGCCAGACCACATCGACAAAATGCCAATACCAGGCGGCCGCTTCGAACCCGAGGTGACTTTGCGGTGTGAAGTGGCCCTGATAGACCCGATACAGACAGATCGCCAGAAAGATGGTGCCGATCAGCACGTGGAACCCGTGGAACCCCGTCGCCATGAAAAAGTTCGCGCCGTAGATGTTGCCGGCAAAGCCGAAGGCGGCGTGGGTGTATTCATAGATCTGGAACACGGTAAAGATCGCACCCAGCACAATCGCCAGCCACAGTCCGGTCTTCAGGTCCTTGCGGTTGTCCTCATGCACCAGCGCATGGTGCGCCCATGTGGCAGCGGCCCCGGAACACAGCAGGATCAGCGTGTTGATCAGCGGCAGGTGCCATGGGTCAAAGGTTTCGATACCGGCGGGCGGCCACACGCCGTCAATCGCCGGGCTCAGGCCATCCGGGTGCATCGGATACATTGCATGCTTGAAGAACGACCAGAACCAGGCGGCAAAAAACATCACTTCGGACATGATGAACAGGATCACGCCATAGCGCAGGCCGATGGCCACGACCGGCGTGTGGTCGCCTGCGTGGTTTTCCGCCACGGTTTCGGCCCACCAGCCGTACATGACGTACAGCACGCCGACAAAGCCTGCGATCAGCAGCCACGGTCCGCTGTCATGAAAGAACAGCACAGCCCCGAACAGCATGACAAAGGCCGAAACCGCCGCCAGAAGTGGCCACAGTGACGGGGCCAGAATGTGGAAATCGTGGTTTTTTTCTTGCGCCATGGTTCCCTCGTGGCTTTGCCGTCAATTCACAGGTTGGGGGGCCGCCGGTTGCAGGCTTGCGGCCTCTTCGGGCAGATCGGTTTCGAAGAAGGTATAGGATAATGTGATCGTGTGCACAAATTTTGCATCGCGATCGGCGACGATAGCGGGATCGACGTAGAACGTCACCGGCATCTGCACCCGTTCGCCGGGGGCAAGCACCTGCTGTTCGAAACAGAAACAGTCGATCTTGGTGAAAAAGCCGCCCGCCTGATAGGGGGTGACGTTGTAGGACGCCGAGCCGGCCACGGTGCGGTTGGTCGGATTGTAGGCCTCGTAGAAGGCCAGTCCGGTTTCGCCTATCCGCACGCTCATTTCGCGGACAACCGGGGTGAATTGCCACGGCATGTCCGTATTGACCGACGCATCGAACCGGATCTTGATGGTCTGTTCCAGCACGTCCTCCGGGCCGGTAGTCGCCACGACGGTCGCGCCGCCGAAGCCGGTCGTCCGGCAGAACCAGTCGTAGAAAGGCACCGCCGCCCAGCCAAGCCCGCCCATCAGCACCACGGTCGACACGGTCTGCACCAGAGTTTTCGTCTTGCCGTCCAGATCACGCCAACGCATCGGTCAATTCCCCTCGCCCGTTTGAGTTTGTGCCGGCGCCGGCCCCACCTGGAACCCGCCAACGGACACTTTGGCGACGGTCAGGCCGAACAGGACCGCGACAATAAACGCCAGCACCAACCCGAGGCCGAGGTTCAGACCGAACCGTCGCTTGTGCAGGTCATGCTGTTGACGAAGGCTCATGCCCATAGCCCCCAACTGCGCAGGCCGGCATCGATCAGGATCGCGCCAAAATGCAGGAAAAGATAAGCGAGCGACAATCTGAAAAAGCTTCTCTCGACCTTGTAGCGGTCGGCCTCGGCCATTGTTTCGTCGCGACGCCAGATCGCCACAGCGCCGCGCAGGAACAGCAGGTTCAAGATGACGGTGGTCACGGCGTAAACCGGTCCGGCGATCGGGGTCAGCAGCAACGCCAGAGCGACCGGCACCAGCACCACGGTGTATGCCAGGATGTGACGGCGGGTGACGCGGCGGCCATGCGTCACGGTCAGCATCGGCACACCGGCTTTTTCATAATCCGCGTTCATGAACAGGGCAAGCGCCCAGAAATGTGGCGGTGTCCAAGCAAAGATCAGCGCGAACATCAGCAGCGATTCGACCGATACCCCACCCGTGGCCACGGCCCAGCCGATCATCGGCGGAAAGGCCCCCGCCGCACCGCCGATGACGATGTTTTGCGGTGTCGAACGTTTCAACCACATGCTGTAAACAACGGCATAGAAAAAGATGGTGAAGGCCAGCAATGCGGCCGGGACGACACCCGCCGCCAGCCACAGCATCACCACGGACATGACCGACAACGTCAGCCCGATCGACAGCGCCGCATCGGCCGTGACCTTGCCGGCCGGGACCGGGCGGCGGGCGGTGCGCCGCATCAGCCGGTCGATGTCGGCGTCCCACCACATGTTCAGGGCACCTGACGCGCCCGCGCCGACAGCGATGAACAGGATCGCCGCAAAAGCAACCATCGGGTTCACCGCCACGGGGGCTGCTGCCAGCCCGACCAATGCCGTGAACACAACCAGCGACATGACACGCGGCTTCAGCAGGGCAAAGTAGTCGCCAAAGCTGGCGTCATCCGTTCCCGCGTCGCTTTGATTGATGGAGGCGTCGCTCATGTTGATCCTGTCATGTACCTGAGACACGGCAGCCGAACGCTGTCGTATCGAGAAACTTGCCGAAACGGGGGCCCTCAGCCAGATGCCGCGGACCCTGTTCTAGCCGGTCATCAATCGAGCGCGGCCACTTCGACATAGCCGCCTTCGGCTGTCGCCGCTGCCAGCCATCGGTCATAGGCTTCCTGGCTGACCACCTTGACCGTGATCGGCATGTAGGCATGGGCCTGCCCGCACAATTCCGAACATTGTCCGAAATAGACGCCTTCGCGGTCCGCATTGAACCACAATTCCGCCAGGCGCCCCGGCACGCCGTCCTGTTTCACGCCAAACGCCGGGATGGTCCAAGAATGGATCACGTCGGACCCGGTCACCTGCATCACGATGGTCTTGCCGACCGGCACGACCACGGCCGTGTCGGTTGCCAGCAGGAATTCATCACGGGTATACCCGGCCTCGATCAACTGCGCCTCGACCTCGGGTGTCAGGCGGTTGTCACCACCGGTGGCTGGCGACCCGATCATGTAGCTGTCGAACGCCAGACCGCTGTCAACATATTCATAGCCCCAGTACCACTGGTACCCCGTGACCTTGATGGTGATATCCGCTGCAGGAATTTCTTGCTGCTTGAACAGAACCGGCAGGGAAAACGCGCCGATGAACACCAGGATCAGGATCGGCCCTATGGTCCAAGCGACCTCGAGCGGCGAGTGATGGCTAAAGCTGGCCGGGTTCGGATTGGCGCGACGGTTGTAACGGACCATCACGACCACCAGCAGGGCGCAGACAAATACCACGACGGCGGCGATGATGATGTTGATCATACCGTCCAGCCATTGAAGATCGCGGGCCAGTTCGGTCGCTGCGGGCTGAAAGCCCATTGCGCGACCGGTGGGCGCGCCCACGATCTCCAGCGCGGCCTGTTGCGCGATGGCCGGAACCGACCCCGATGCCAATGCCGCAGCCGTCAGAATAGAGAGGATTCGCATGTTCAGCACCTTGATCTGGTAGAAGCCGTGTTCCCTTTGCTCCGGTCCGTTCGCGATGCACAATGGCACACCGCGCGGTCCGAAATTGGTGGCAGTAAAACCACATTCCGCGCCGGGGCACAACATTCCCACTTGCGGCAAAGGGACGCTTTTTTGATCTGGATCAAGTTTGCCCACCGCCGCCACTCTCCCGCCCCGCCCGTGACTGCGCCCGTGACCGGGCCCGCAGGACCGGGCCCGCAGGACCGCGCCCGCAGGCACGCCCGGATGCACGCCCGGAACAGTGCCGGAAACCACTCCGGGCGGTTCATGACGGCCAACGATTGTCTTTGCCCCGTTCAAACGCCATCTTGTGCGTCAAACCTTAAAGGAAGCTTGCCATGACCGATGTATTTCGCCCGTTTGACACCGCGCTGGACCACGACCGCGCGCTGGCGCATCTGCGGCAGGCCACGCAGGGCGCCGAAGATGGCGAATTGTTTCTGGAACGCCGCCGGTCCGAGGCGCTGGTGCTGGATGACGGCCGGATCAAGACCGCGTCCTATGATGCGTCAGAAGG
The DNA here is from genome assembly GCA_038205135.1 of Rhodobacterales bacterium. Taxonomy (GTDB): domain Bacteria; phylum Pseudomonadota; class Alphaproteobacteria; order Rhodobacterales; family Rhodobacteraceae; genus UBA9554. Next base: position 42,988 of record JBBRCF010000006.1, on the reverse strand, counting down.
CTTTGGGTTGCGCGCCGTGCTGGGCGAGGTTTCGGCCTATGCCCATTCCACCGATATTTCCGACGCGGCCCTGTCCCGTGCGGTTGCCACGGCGCGGCTGGCAATCGGGGCGGCAGGCGGCGTGATGGCACCCGGCCCTGCCCCCACCAACCGGCGGCTGTATACCGACGCGGACCCGGTCATCGCGCTGCCCTTTGCCATCAAGATCGAGACGCTGCGCGCGATCGACGCCTATGCCCGCGATCTGGACCCGCGTGTGGTGCAGGTATCCGTATCGGCCACCGCATCGATTCAGGAAGTTGCGATCCTGCGCCCCGATGGCGCGCTGGTGACCGATACCCGGCCGATGGTGCGGCTGAACGTGTCGGTGATCGCCGAAGCCGGCGGACGCCGCGAATCCGGCTCGGCCGGCGGCGGCGGGCGGATCGGCCCCGAAGGCCTGTTCGACCCCGCCAGCTGGCAGGCCACCGCCCGCGAGGCGCTGCGCATCGCAGCCGTCAATCTGGAGGCCGTCGCCGCCCCGGCCGGAATGATGGATGTGGTGTTGGGCCCTGGCTGGCCCGGGATCCTGCTGCACGAAGCCATCGGGCACGGGCTGGAGGGTGATTTCAACCGCAAGGGCACCTCGGCCTTTGCCGGGCTGATGGGCCAACGCATCGCGGCCCCGGGTGTGACCGTGCTCGACGATGGCACGATCCCGGACCGGCGCGGATCGATCAGCGTCGATGACGAGGGCACGCCATCGGGCAGGAACGTGCTGATCGAGGACGGCATTCTGGTGGGGTTCATGCAGGACCGCCAATCCGCGCGCTTGATGGGGGTTGCCCCCACCGGCAACGGGCGGCGCGAAAGCTATGCCCACCCGCCGATGCCGCGGATGACCAACACCTACATGCTGAACGGTCCCGACGATCCGGCCGGCATCGTCGCGGGCCTGCAGGACGGCATCTGGGCCGTGGGGTTCGGCGGCGGACAGGTGGACATCACCAACGGCAAGTTCGTGTTTTCCTGCACCGAAGCCTACCGCGTCCGGGGCGGCGTGGTGGGCGAGCCGATCAAGGGGGCCACCCTGATCGGCGACGGCGCGACCGCGTTGAAAAACATCCGCGCGATCGGCAATGACATGGCGCTGGACCCCGGCATGGGCAATTGCGGCAAGGCGGGCCAGTGGGTGCCCGTCGGCGTCGGACAGCCGACGTTGCTGATCGGCGGGCTGACGGTGGGCGGGTCGGCGGCCTGAGTGCTGCCGCACCTGACCCGCGACACTCTTTCGCAACAGCAGATTTTTCACAATTCGGCGGGAATCGGATTTTCCTTTACCCGTCGTTAACCATCGGTCGCGTATTCAGAACCTGCAAGACGGCGGAGGCGCGATGTTCGGGGAAACTCATCTCTCCACTCACCCCCCACTCCCACCCACCACGGAAGATGACCGGGTGTCGTGGCTCCGCCTCTTGCGCTCGCGCCGGGTGGGCCCTGCGACATTCCGCCGTCTGCTGGCGGAACACGGGACTGCGGGCGCGGCGCTGACGGCGCTGCCAGAGGTGGCGCGCGTCGCCGGGATCGACACCTACGAACCCTGCCCGCTGCCCGTCGTCCTGGCCGAGCTGAAGGCCGGCCGCAAGGCGGGGGCGCGTCTGATCCTGGCGCGGGACCCGGAATACCCTGCCGATCTGCGCGAAATCGACGACGCGCCCCCCATCCTGTGGGCCCGCGGCGACCTGCGCCTGCTGGCGCGGCCGATGGTGGCGCTGGTGGGTGCGCGCAATGCATCCTCTCTCGGGTTGCGGATGGCGCGGCGGCTGGCGCAGGACCTTGGTGCGGCAGGTCATGTCAGCGTATCGGGGCTGGCGCGTGGCATCGACGCGGCGGTGCATGACGCCACGCTGGCGACCGGGACCATCGCGGTGATGGCCGGCGGCGTCGATGTAATCTACCCCGTCGAAAACACCCGGCTTTATGCCGCTATCGCTGAACAGGGCCTGATCCTGTCCGAACAACCCCCGGGGCTTGACCCGCAGGCGCGGCATTTCCCGACGCGCAACCGCATCGTGTCGGGGCTGGCGCGGGCACTGGTCGTGGTCGAGGCGGCGGCGAAATCCGGGTCGCTGATCACCGCGCGCGCCGCGTTAGATCAGGGGCGCGAGGTGCTGGCGGTGCCCGGCCACCCGATGGATGCCCGCGCGGCGGGCTGCAACATGTTGATCCGCGATGGTGCGCGGCTGGTGCGCCATGCGGCCGATATCCTTGAATCGCTGCCGCCCGTCGCCTTGCCGCGGCTGGCGGAACCGCGCGCCGTGCCGGTCGTCACCCCTGCCGTTGCGGCACCTACTCTGCCCGCGCCCACGAAACCTGACCGGCCATGGCGGCAGATCGCAACACTGCACGCGATGATCCTCGACCGGCTGGCGCCGTCACCGCTGGCCGAAGATCAACTGATCCGCGATCTGGCCGCGGATGCCCAATCGGTGGCGCCCGCGCTGCTGGACCTTGAACTGGACGGCCGCATCCAACGCCATCCCGGCGGGTTGATCACCCGCACGTGACGGCGTCAGCCGCCGCAATAGTCGCGGATCACGCTGCGATAGTCGACGCATAATTCGTCCCAGGCCCACCAGACATCCGTCGCCCCGATGGCCCAGTGCACCGCCACCCAGGTGTCGCCAGACCGCTGGTACAACACCTGCAGCACCGTGCCGTCGCCCAGTTCAACGTCGAAATCGCCGCGTCGCGCGCCGGGCGTCGCGGCCAGATCGATCGCGCCACCCCCCGGCCGTTGCGCCAGCATCGCGCCAAAGGCGCGGTCACCGGCCACGCGCAGGTCGTCCACCACGAATTCCACCGGCGCACCCAGCACCCATTCCGCATGCGGGCGCAGCGCATCCATCAGGGCGATGCGGTCCGATGACCCGCGACCGGGCACATCCCAAGCCAGCGCCGCCCCGGCCAGCACGCCCGGAACCACAGCCACAAACAGCAATCTGTGCATCAGCCGCCCCCCTGCGTGCAACCTGCCCGATCAGCAGTCAGGACGCCAGACCGAGGCGGATCGCCCTGCCCCACCCGTCAAGCGCGATTGACAAAGCCCGCATTGACGCCACATGGTCCGCCGCCAGCGGCAGTTCCGACCGCACGAAAGGAATCCCATGCCCGTCGTGGTCGTCGAATCCCCGGCCAAAGCCAAGACAATCAACAAATATCTTGGTCCGGGCTACATCGTTCTGGCGTCTTATGGCCATATCCGCGACTTGCCGGCCAAGGACGGGTCGGTCGATACCGAAGACGATTTCGCGATGACCTGGGAAATCGCTGCCGACAGCCGCAAACACGTCAAGGCGATCGCTGACGCGCTGAAAACCGATGACACGCTGATCCTTGCCACCGACCCCGACCGCGAGGGCGAGGCGATTTCCTGGCATCTGCAGCAGGCGCTGGCGTCATCCCTGAAAAAGGGCAAGACGGTGCGCCGCGTGACGTTCAACGCGATCACCGAACGCGCAGTGACCGAGGCGATGAAGGCGCCGCGCGACATCGACCAGCCGCTGGTGGACGCCTATCTGGCGCGGCGCGCGCTGGATTATCTGGTGGGGTTCAACCTGTCGCCGGTGCTGTGGCGCAAACTGCCCGGCGCGCGGTCGGCGGGGCGGGTGCAATCAGTGTGCCTGCGCCTGATCGTCGAACGCGAGATGGAAATCGAGGCGTTCCGCGCCCGCGAATACTGGTCGGTCGCTGCCGTACTGGAAACCCCGCGCGGGCAGACATTTACCGCGCGCCTGATCAGTTTCGCCGGTAAAAAGCTGGACCGGTTCGATCTGGCATCAGGCCCCGAGGCGGAAATGGCGGTGCAGGCGGTGCTGTCGCGCGATCTGACCGTGCAATCGGTCGAGGCAAAACCCGCGACCCGCAACCCCTACGCGCCCTTCATGACCTCGACCTTGCAACAAGAGGCCAGCCGCAAATTCGGCATGGGAGCGCGTGCCTGCATGAACGCGGCACAGCGGCTGTACGAGGCGGGGCTGATCACCTACATGCGGACCGATGGCATCGACATGGCCCCCGAGGCGGTGCACGCCACACGCGACGCGATCACCGCGATCTATGGCAAGCAATACGTTCCAGTCGCGCCGCGCATGTATAAAAACAAGGCAAAGAACGCGCAGGAAGCGCATGAATGCATCCGCCCCACCGACATGATGGCGCAGCCCAACAACTTGCGCCTGACCGATGATGACCAGCGCAGGCTGTATGACCTGATCTGGAAACGCACCATCGCCTGCCAGATGGAGGCGGCGCGGATGGAACGCACCACCGTCGATATCGGGTCGCGCGACGGTCAGGTGGGCTTGCGCGCCACCGGTCAGGTCTTGCTGTTCGACGGGTTTCTGGCGGTCTACGACGAAGGCCGCGACGATGACGAAAGCGAGGACAGCGCGCGCCTGCCGCAAATCTTGCCAAACGAGGCGATGGCCAAGCAAGCGGTGACCCCGGAACAGCATTTCACCCAGCCGCCGCCGCGCTACACCGAAGCGACGCTGGTGAAACGGATGGAGGAACTGGGCATCGGGCGTCCGTCGACATACGCCTCCGTCCTGACCACCATCGTGGACCGGGACTATGTCAAAAAAGACAAGAACCGCCTGATCCCCGAGGACAAGGGCCGGATCGTCACACATTTCCTGATGAACTTTTTCCGCCGCTACGTGGAATACGATTTCACCGCCGACATGGAAGAGGAACTGGACGAGGTGTCGGCCGGCACCCGCGATTACAAGGACCTGCTGATGCGGTTCTGGCGCGATTTCAGCGCCGCAATCGCGGAAACATCCGAACTGCGGATTTCCGAGGTGCTGGACAAACTCGACGCCGCGCTGGCCCCCACGCTGTATCCGCCGCGTGCGGACGGTGGCGACCCACGCGCCTGCCCGTTGTGCGGCAATGGCGCGCTGCACCTGAAGACCTCGAAAACCGGTGGGTTTGTCGGCTGTTCCAACTACCCAGAATGTCGCTACACCCGCGCCATCGGCGGCGATCCGGACGAGGCCGGCGACCGCGTGCTGGGCGAGGATGCGGGCGACCAGATCACGCTGCGCAAGGGCCGGTTTGGCCCCTACGTGCAGCGTGGCGAGGCGACCACAGAGGTGCCGAAACCGCCACGCGCGTCGCTGCCAAAGGGCTGGACCGCAGATGCGATGGATCTGGAAAAGGCGCTGCGCCTGTTGGCCCTGCCGCGCCCTGTCGGCCTGCACCCCGACGATGGCGAGATGATCGAGGCCGGGCTGGGCCGGTTCGGACCATATCTGAAACACGGGACGACCTATGCCAACCTCAAGGAAATGGACGAGGTGTTCACCATCGGCATGAATCGCGCCATGGAGGTGCTGGCCGAAAAGGCCGCGCGCGGCCCGGGCGCAGGGCGCGGTGCGGTGGCAAAACCCCTGAAGGAACTGGGCGAACACCCCAAGGGCGGCGCACTGTCGGTCATGCCGGGGCGCTATGGGGCCTATGTGAAATGGGACAAAGTGAACGCCACCCTGCCAAAGGACACCGCACCGGAGGATCTGACTCTGGAAGCCGCCATTGCGCTGGTCGATGCAAAAGCAGGCACCAAAGGCGGAAAGAAACCCGCCAAGACGGCAAAACCCGCCGTCAAGTCCGCCGTCAAGTCCGCCGTCAAGTCCGCTGCCAAACCCGCCGTCAAGTCCGCTGCCAAATCCGCCGTCAAGGCCGTCACCAAGGTTGTGGTCAAGCCGAAAGCAGCAACCAAGGCTGCGGCGAAAACCGCCGCCAAACCGGCAACCCTGCGCAAGATGGCGACGCGCAAGGATACCTGATCGTGCCGCGCCTGACCTGCGCGTCACCACCTTGCGCGGGTTTCCGCCACGCGATTACGCCCTGTTTTCAGGTGTTTCGCGATAAAACTGCCACGAGATGACATCTGCTCACCGGTATATGATTTCCGTTTGCCGCTGACAACCGGCACACCCCGGCCCTGCGGCAGCGATCACGCCACGCCGCAACCAAAGGTGGGGCGCTGTTCATCCGCACGGGGCATCCGCACGCGTCGCTTCAAGACTTTAACGATGGGACATCCGATGACATTCAAACGCATGGATCGCCGCGCCTTGTTGGCCGGGTTGGCAGCCACACTGTTTACCCCGGCCCTGCTGCGCGCCCAGACGGCGCCCGTAACTGGGGCCGAGTTGGCCACCGAGGCCAACGGTGTGCCGCCGCAAGGCGTGCGCAACAATGTCTCGGGGTTTTTCCAGCAGGACTGGCGCAGCCATTTCGACAGCCTTGGCGTGGGTGCCATCGTGTGTGACATGGAATCCCGCGCGCTGCATTACTGGGCTGCTGATGGCGTGGATTACCGCGTATATCCCACCTCGGTGCCCCGGTCCGAGGATCTGACCAAACGCGGCTACACGCAAATCGTGCGAAAGAAGGAAGGGCCGTCATGGACCCCGACCGCATCACAAATGCAACGCTTTCCAGACTGGAAACCGATCCCAGCCGGGCCGGAAAACCCGCTTGGCACGCACGCGATGTATCTGGACTGGCCCGCCTATCTGATCCACGGCACCCATGACACCCGCAAGATCGGGCGCAAATCGTCAGACGGCTGCATCGGGCTGTATAACGAAAAGATCTCCGAGTTGTTCGCCATCGCGCCGATCGGCACGCAGGTCCGGCTGATCTGACCGGTCAGGGTCTGGCTTGACGGGCCAGCTTTGACGGGCCAGCTTTGACGGGCCTGTTTTGACGGGCCTGTTTTGACGGGCCTGTCCGACATGTCCATCTGACATGCCCCTTTGACATGGGGCCCCCGCTGCGACAAAACGCTAGCGAGAGTTTCAGGGGGACCACCATGAAGAAGGTTTACGGCTCGGCATCAGCGGCACTGGATGGCCTGTTGTTCGACGGCATGCTGATTGCCGCCGGGGGATTTGGGCTCTGCGGCATTCCGGAATTGCTGCTGTCGGCGATCCGCGACGCGGGCACGCGCGACATGACATTCGCATCGAACAACGCGGGCGTCGACGATTTCGGCATAGGCATCCTGTTGCAGACCCGGCAGGTGAAAAAGATGATCTCGTCCTATGTCGGCGAAAACGCCGAATTCATGCGCCAGTATCTGGCGGGCGAGCTGGAAATCGAATTCAACCCGCAGGGCACGTTGGCCGAACGCATGCGCGCGGCAGGCGCGGGTATCCCCGGGTTCTACACCAAGACCGGCGTTGGCACAGTGATCGCCGACGGCAAGGAACACAAGGATTTCAACGGCCAGACCTATATCCTTGAAACCGGGATCTTTGCCGATCTGGCTATCATCAAGGCGTGGAAGGCCGACACCACCGGCAATCTGGTGTTCCGCAAGACAGCGCGCAATTTCAACGTGCCCGCGGGCATGTGCGGCAAGGTTTGCGTGGTCGAGGTCGAAGAAATCGTCGAACCCGGCACGCTGGACCCCGATACCATCCATTTGCCCGGCATCTATGTGCACCGTATCGTGCAGGGCACCCACGAAAAGCGCATCGAACAGCGCACCACCCGCAAGAAGGAGGCCTGATCATGCCCTGGGACCGCAATCAGATGGCCGCACGGGCGGCGCAGGAACTGAAAGACGGGATGTATGTCAACCTTGGCATCGGCATCCCCACCTTGGTGTCGAACTACATCCCCGCCGGCATGACCGTCACGCTGCAATCGGAAAACGGCATGCTGGGCATGGGCCCGTTTCCCTATGAAGGCGACGAGGACCCCGACCTGATCAACGCCGGCAAGCAGACGATCACCGAACTGCCACATTCCGCCTATTTCGACAGCGCCACATCCTTCGCGATGATCCGGGGCGGCAAGATCGCCATGGCGATTCTGGGCGCGATGGAAGTGTCTCAGGACGGCGATCTGGCGAACTGGATGATCCCCGGCAAAATGGTCAAGGGCATGGGCGGCGCGATGGATCTGGTCGCGGGCGTTGGTCGTGTGATCGTGGTGATGGACCACACCAACAAGGCGGGCGAATCCAAAGTGCTGCCCGCCTGCACCCTGCCGCTGACCGGCAAGGCAGTGGTCGACCTGATCATCTCGAACCTAGGTGTGTTGGAGGTCGTCGAGGGCGGCTTGCGGATTGTCGAGCTGGCCAATGGCGTGGCGGATGCTGATTTGCGGGCCGCAACGCTGGCGAAAATCGTCAACTGATCGTCAACTGATCCCTGTCGACACGTCAAAGGCCCGCCGCACCTGCGCGCGGGCCTTTTGTCCAGATCACCATGCCGGTTTATCCGCCGGTCAGGTTGAACACGCAGCCGTCCGACACCAGTTCCGGCGGGGTGCGGCACAGGTTCTTGGCGACCGCAAACGCCGCCAGCACCTTGGGCACATAATCGCGCGTTTCGGCGTAGGGCGGCACACCTTTGTGGTTCTTGACCGCGTTTTCGCCGGCGTTGTAGCCCGCCAGCGCCAGGATCGGATCGCCGCCGAATTCCTTCAGCAGCCAATCCAGATACGCCACCCCGCCCTTGATGTTCTGGCCGGCGTCGAGCGCGTCGGTGACGCCGAACCGGTCCGCCGTGGCCGGGATCAACTGCATCAGACCCGTGGCGCCGGCCCGTGACACCGCATCGGCCCGCCCGCCGGATTCAACCGCGATCACCGCCAGCACCAGCGCGGGCGATACCCGGGTGCCCACGGTCTGTGTCAGCAGATCGGTTTGCCGGGCCCGGGCGATGTCCAGCATTTCGGACAGACGCGGCGCCGCCACGCCCTGCCCTGCCGGCGGCTTTAGCAGCGCGTTCAGCGCGGGTTCCAGCCTGCCGGGGCCGCTTTCGGCCAGATCGGGTGATATCACCGTCCAGAACCAGCCATGCCGCGCCGAAGCGGGCGTTTCACCGGCCGCATTGGGGCCGGCCGCCGCTTTATCCGGCGCGGGCGTGGCGCGGGGCAGTGCGGCCTCGATCTGCGGCAGCTTGGGTTTTTCGCCCGGCTTGGGCGGCGCGACCCGTTTAAAGGTGAAATCGGGAAATGGCTTTGGGGCCTCCGCCAGCACCGGAACAGCCTGAAACAGCCCCGCGGCCAGCGCCAATGCCCGGGCCCACCGCCGGATCGCCAGTGTGATTTCCGGTGTGATTCCCGGGGTGCTTTTCTGCCGGTGCCGATTTTCTGTGCGCAGGTTCTCGCGCATGATGTTTTTCTTTACTGCCCGTTAAACCTCTGGGCAGAGAATCGCAGCTTTGTTTCCATAAGACCAGAAGAACCTGCGATGACCGCAGAAATTGACATAATCTGACAACAGTGCGGAATTCCGCCTCGTGGCTGAAAATCGATCAGATAAATTTTTTTCTATATATTTCAGGAATTTAAGAAAGAATTTACGGGTCCTTCCCGAAAAAAAAATTTTGCTCCAATCGTGCCCAAATCGCGCCTCAATCGGCTGGCTATATCTGCACATACCGAGACGGCGACGGGCCACGAGAGAGGCGGCCATTAGCGAAACAACGGTTCGGTTATTAACCCAAATGATCCTATGGAGGGACCACAAATGATCAATTTCCTGAAGAACTTCCGCAAAGACGAAGCTGGCGCCGTGACCGTTGACTGGGTGGTTCTGACCGCCGCTGTCGTTGGCCTGGCCGTTGCTGCCTACTCCTCGATCGAAACCGGCGCAACCGGCCTGACCACGTCGACCGCAACCTACATGGGCGCGCAAGCTCCGAACTGATTTCGGCCCAGCTGATCCTTAGGGGCCGCACCTGGTACTGCTGGGTGCGGCCCTTTTCTGGTTTCGGGGAACCCGGATCCGGTCTCAGAGCGTCAGAAGGCGCCGATCCCCCACAACCTGCGAGGTTCGAGTCATGAACTGTTTTATGCGGCTATTTTTTCGTCAAGAATCCGGTGCCATCACCGTTGATTGGGTCGTGCTGACCGCGCTGGCGGTCACCCTGCTGGCCGCCGGATATGGCAGCCTGCAAAGCGGCACAACGTCGCTGGCGAGCGAAACGACCACCTACATGGGCACCTATCGTTGAAAGCGGAAATGTCGGCGAATTTCCCAATAATCGCCACATTCCGCGTGCAACTTGATGTCAGATACGGTGCCCGGTCTGTCGGGCCTCAACAAAAGGTGTTCAGAACATGCGGTCATTGTTTGGACTGGTGCTGATCGCGGGTCTCGGGCTTGCTGGCCTCGCGGTCTTCATGGCCCGCAACTATATCGCGGTTTACGAAAACGAACTGGCTCAGGCGCGCGCGCTGGAAGCCATGATCGAACCGACTGTCGAAATCTATGTCGTCGAAAAGCAGATGGCCTATGGCGACCAGTTGAAGGTGGAAGATGTCCGCCTGCAACGCTGGCCGGTGGCAGCGCTGCCCGAGGGCGCGTTCAAGAAAGATGACCCGCTGTTTCCTGAAAACGCCAAGGGTCCCCGCATCGTGCTGCGCGCGATGGAAAAATCCGAGGCGCTGATGATCTCCAAGGTCACCGAGCCCGGCGAGGATGCCGGCATCACCTCGCGTCTGGAACGCGGCATGCGTGCATTTGCCATCGAGGTTGATGTTACGTCGGGCGTGTCGGGCTTTCTGCGCCCGGGCCACCGCGTCGATGTCTACTGGACCGGACGTCTGGAAGGCCTTTCAGCCGAACAGAGCCGCGAAGTGACAAAGCTGATCGAAACCGGTGTCAGCCTGATGGCGGTCGACCAGATGGCCGACAGTGGTGCCAGCGCAGCGGTCATCGCGCGCACGGTCACCGTGGCCGTGACACCGCAACAGGTCGCCAGCCTGACCCAGGCCCAGTCCAGCGGACGTCTGACGCTGTCGCTGGTGGGGCATGCGGATGACACGGTCGCCTCTGCCGTCGAAGTCGACCAAAGGTCGCTGCTGGGTATCGCTGCCGAAGCCGCACCGATGGCCGCACCGCAACGCCAAGTCTGCACCATCCGGACCCGCAAGGGCGCCGACATGGTCGAATTGCCGATCCCCTGCACCAATTAAGGCCTGCAATCAGGGCCGCAATCAGGCCCGGTTGAGGACCGATTGAGGACTGAATGCGCCGCGCGTGATGCGCGGTCCTGTTACCGGCCCGCAGCCAATTGGCGGCGGGCCGTTGCATTTCCGCCGCAGTCCCGGGGGCAATCCGGCCCGTCTGGTCAGAAGATTGCATGCAAAACCTTTGAAACTTGCAATGCTGAACAAACTCGCGCATCTTGCGTGCAGCAGCGGGCAAAAAGATCCGCAGCCGAGGCGTGATCGAAGAGGCAGGTCACATGAAAATTGACAGATTCTTGACTGCGGTCCTATTGGGATTCGCGGTGACCGTGTTACCGGTTCTGCCAAGTGTGGCACAGGCCGAAAACCTGCGCGTGGTGCGTCGTGACACCGAGGTGGCGCTGGACGTCCCCATGAACCGCGCTGTGGTGGTCGAAAGCGAGACCCCCTTTGCAGAGCTGTCCATCGCCAACCCGGCGATTGCAGATATTTCTTCGCTGTCGGACCGGACGATCTATGTGCTGGGCAAATCGCCGGGCACGACAACGCTGACCCTGCTGGATGGCAGCGGCCAGTTGATCGCCAACGTCGACGTACGCGTGACCACCGACCTGTCGGAGTTCAAGGAACGCCTTCGCCAGATCCTGCCCGATGAACGCATCGAGGTGCGGTCCGCAAATGACGGGATCGTGCTGTCAGGCACCGTATCATCGCCCGGCCGGTTGCAGCGTGCGCTGGATCTGGCTGAACGCTACGCCCCCGAACGGGTGTCGAACCTGATGTCGGTCGGCGGCGTACAACAGGTGATGCTGAAGGTCCGGTTTGCCGAAATGCAGCGCACGGTTTCGAAATCGCTGTCGGCCTCGCTGGCCCTGAAGGGCAACGCTTTCGACAACAACCTTGGCCTGTCGGGCGGCGTGAATACTAACGCCAACTCGGGCAGCCAGACCAATTCGCTGAACGGAACCATCCCGGCGGTGACAGATAATGCCGGATCGTTCCTGCTGGGGTTCAATGCCGGTTCGGTCGAGGTCGGCCTGCTGCTCGAAGCGCTGGAAACCAAGGGCGTGGTGCGCACGCTGGCGGAACCGAACCTGACCGCGCTGTCGGGGCAAGAAGCGAAATTCCTGGCGGGCGGCGAATACCCGGTGCCGGTGGCGAATGCGCTGACCGGAACGGTGTCGGTCGAATTCAAGCCCTTTGGGGTCGAAATGAATTTCATCCCCCGCGTGCTGGATGGCGGGATGATCAATCTGGAAATGCAGGCGGCGGTGTCGTCGATTGACCCGTCGAACGGGATCCAGATCAACGCCTTCCGTATCGACGCGTTCAAGCGGCGCGAAACCTCGACCACTGTCGAACTGCGCGACGGCGAAAGCTTTGCCATCGCCGGTCTATTGCAGGATGATTTCCAGGACAGCGCCGGACAGATCCCGTGGCTGGGCGACATCCCGGTGCTGGGGGCGTTGTTCCGGTCAGCGGATTTCCAGCGGTCGCAATCCGAACTGGTAATCATCGTTACCGCGCATCTGGTTTCGCCGACGCGTGGCGAGGCTCTGGCTCTGCCCACCGACCGGATATTGCCGCCTACCGAACGCGACCTGTTCCTGAACGGGCGGGTTGCGCGTGATGCAAAATCGCTGAAAGGTGCCGCCGGCGAGGTTGCCCGGCAGGATTTCAACGGCTCTTATGGCTATGTGATGGAATGATGGTCATGCGACGCGCAACAACAGCGATTATGGCGTTAACGGCAGCGGTCCTGACGTCGGGCTGTGCGTCGAACGATCCGGTCTACCAAGCCTTTCATTCCGAGGTCGGGATCCTCGGCGGTGTTGGCGATTTCGGCAACGCCACCATGAACAACTCGCTTGCCATGACCGATCCGCGCAGTTTCGCGCTGGACCTGTCGCGGCGCTTTGCCCAAGAGGTGCCCAGCACCGTCAACTTCGCCTTCAATTCGGCGCAGCTGGACAGCGTGGCGCAGGATGCGTTGCGCGAACAGGCCAATTTCATCCGGCAATTCCCCGAAGTGCGGTTCCGGGTTTACGGTCACACCGATGCCGTCGGCGGTGCCGCGTTCAACCAATCGTTGGGGATGCGCCGCGCGCAGACGGTTGTGGCCTATCTTACGACGCATGGCATCAGCCGGTCGCGGCTGGAGGCGGTGGTGTCGTTTGGCGAAACCCAGCCGCTGATCGTGACCGAAGGCCGCGAGATGCGCAATCGCCGCACCGTAACCGAAGTTTCGGGTTTCGTATCCCGCCATCCTTCGGTGATGGACGGCAGATATGCGGCGATCATCTATCGTGATTACGTGGCCAGCGGCGTCGCACCGTCGACACTATCGAACTCGGTCGGAGTCGTCGACGCCAACGAATGACGCGCCCCAATAGCGCGTCCAGATAACGCGCCTGGACAGGGCGCGTTCATCCTTTGGATGTAGCGTGTGGCGCGCGGCGCCACCATTGTCCAAAACAATCCCGAAATTTCGACAATCCGGCCCAATTGTCGCCCAACTTGGCAGCGACAGTGCTTGCAAGGGATCCGGGCGCAGCGATCTGACTCGCGGCGCACGCCAGGACCGACCGGAGGCGTGTTGCACGCCGTTTCCGAATGTCGGTCGATCCGAATTGTAAAGGATGAGGCGATGACGAGCCAGGCACCCACAGCACCAGCCGCAGCCGCGGGCATGGCCCCGCTGGTGGCATGCACGATCAGCCGCGATGTGCAGAATTTCGACCTGCTGATCGAGGACATGGAAGCAGCACTTGGCGAGACCTGGGGTGATCTGGGCTTTGCCGAGGCGTTGGCGTTCTTTGACCAACCCGATGCCGACACGCTGGAATTCGTCGCGATGGCGATCGACGCCGAAGACGAAGACAATCTTGCTCTGCTGAGCGATATCATCACAAAGGCCAACGCGCGCGCGGTCAAGGTGATTCTGATCGCCGAGGACGTGACCCCCGCCGCCCTGCACCAGTTGCTGCGGGTCGGGGCGGATGAATTCGTGCCATACCCCCTGCCCGAAGGCGAACTGATTGCGGCAATCGAGCGGTTGCGCACGCCGGAACCCGTGGCGGTCATCACCGCCGCCCCTGCCCCCGCAACGTCCTCCGCCGGCCCGAAATCCGCGCTGAACCGCGAAGGCGTGGTGCTGGCGGTGCATGGCATGGCCGGTGGCGTGGGATCGACGACCCTTGCGGTTAATCTGGCGTGGGAACTGGCCAATATCAGTCAGGGCAAAAAAGGTGCGACCGATCCCAAGGTGTGCCTGCTGGATCTGGATCTGCAATTCGGGTCGGTATCCACCTTTCTTGATCTGTCGCGCCGCGAGGCCGTTTTCGAATTGCTGTCCGACACCGAAGCGATGGACGACGAAGCCTTTTCCGGCGCGCTGGTGACCCATAAGGACAAACTGTCGGTGCTGACCGCGCCCGCCGACATTCTGCCGATGGACATGATCACCTCTGCCGACGTGCGGCGTCTGATTGCAACCGCCCGCAGGCAATTCGACTATGTGGTGATCGACATGCCTACGACTTTTGTCAACTGGACCGAAGCCGTGCTGACCGAGGCACATGTGTATTTCGCGATTCTGGAACTGGACATGCGGTCGGCGCAGAACACCCTGCGGGTAAAACGCGCGCTGCAGGCCGAAGACCTGCCGTTCAGCAAACTGCGGTTTGCCCTGAACCGCGCGCCGGGATTCACCGACCTGAACGGCAAGAGCCGGGTCAAGCGGTTGGCAGAATCCCTCGGCATCTCGATCGAACTGGCATTGTCGGACGGCGGACGGCAAGTGACGCAAAGCGCCGATCATGGCCAGCCACTGGCCACATCGGCGGCCAAATCACCGTTGCGCCGCGAGATCCAGAAACTGGCGCTATCGTTGCACGCCTTGGGTCAATCAACGGCCTCGGCGGCCTGACAGAGGGGATGACAGACGATGTTTTCGCGATACAAGAAAACCACCGCACCGACCCCGGCAACTGATACGCCACGCGGCAGCGGCATCCAGCCCGGTCAAGTTGCGCCGAAACCCGTGGCCGTGGTCCCTGCGCCGGACCTCGAATCCACCTCGATGCGGCGACCGCTGCCCAAGGTGGCGGCGCAGACCGCCCCGCAGGACAAGGAACGCAAAAGGCGCGAACGGCTGGGCGAGATCAAGATCGAGCTGCACCGCGCGCTGTTGGACAACCTGAACCTTGCAGCGCTGGACACCGCAACCGATCAGGATCTGAAGGCCGAAATCGGCTCGATTTCCGCTGAACTGCTGGAACAGCAGGGCATCGTGCTGAACCGCGAAGAACGCGGGCAGCTGATTCAGGAACTGTTCGACGAGGTCAAGGGGCTGGGCCCGTTGGAAACGCTGCTGAAAGACGACAGCGTGAACGACATCCTGGTGAATGGCCCGCACCGGATCTTTGTCGAACGCGGCGGCAAGCTGACCTTGACGGATGTGACTTTCAAGGATGAAAAGCACCTATTGCGGATCATCGACAAGATCGTGTCGGCGGTGGGCCGGCGGGTCGACGAATCGAACCCCTATTGCGACGCCCGTCTGGCGGATGGGTCGCGTTTCAACTGCATGGTGCCGCCGGTGGCGGTGGACGGCTCGCTCGTCTCGATCCGGAAATTCAAGAAAGACAAGCTGGGCATCGACGATCTGGTGCGGTTTGGCGCGTTTTCCGAAGAAATGGCGGCCTATCTGCAGGCCGCCGTGTCCACCCGCCTGAACATCATCGTGTCGGGCGGTACGGGATCGGGGAAAACTACTACGCTGAACGCGCTGTCGTCGTTCATCGACAATGCCGAACGCGTGCTGACCATCGAAGACACCGCCGAATTGCAACTGCAACAGGTCCACGTCGGCCGGATGGAAAGCCGCCCGCCGAACGTCGAAGGCAAGGGCGCCGTCACCCAGCGCGACTGTTTGCGCAACGCGCTGCGGATGCGTCCTGACCGGATCATCGTGGGGGAAACCCGCGGTGAAGAAGTGATCGACATGCTGCAGGCGATGAACACCGGCCACGACGGATCGATGACCACGATCCACGCCAACAGCGCCCGCGATGGCGTGTCGCGTCTGGAAAACATGATCGCCATGGCCGGCATCGAAATGCCGATGAAAGCCATGCGCAGCCAAATCGCAGCGGCCGTCAACCTGATCGTGCAGGCGTCGCGTTTGCAGGACGGGTCGCGGCGGATGACCTCGATCACCGAAATCACCGGGATGGAAGGCGACGTCATCTCGATGCAGGAGGTTTTCAAGTTTCAGCGGGTCGGCCTGACGCCCGAAAACAAGATTATCGGGCACTTCACCGCGACCGGTGTGCGGTCGCATTATTCCGAACGGTTCCGGCTGTGGGGTTATGACCTGCCAGCCGAAATCTTCGAACCCAAGGATGTGAGGTGATCCACCATGGCAATTTCCATTGAACCGCTGATTTACGGCCTGATCTTCATCGGCGTGCTGGTAATCGTCGAGGGGCTGTATCTGACTGTCTTTGGCCGGTCGATCAGCCTGAACGCGCGCGTCAACCGCCGGCTGGAAATGCTGGACAAAGGCAGCCGCCGCGAAGAGGTCATGGAAAAGCTGCGCAAGGAAATGCGCCAGCACATGAATTCGCGCGGCATCCCGATCTATACCATTCTGGCCGACAAGGCGCAAAAGGCCGCGATCGCCTTCACGCCGATGCAGTTGATGGGCATCATGGCGGGCGGCAGCGTGGTGGCGTTTCTGGCGCTGACCATCGCCACCGACACCGATGTTGCGGTGCGGGCGCTGATCTCGATCGGACTGGGCGTTGGCGGGGTCTTTTTCTGGGTGAGTTCCAAAGCCAACAAACGCATGAAGATGATCGAGGAACAATTGCCCGATGCGGTCGAACTGATGGTCCGGTCGCTGCGGGTGGGGCATCCGTTCACCTCCGCGATCCAGATCGTCGCCAAGGAAGTCCCCGATCCGCTGGCGACTGAATTCGGTATCATCGCCGACGAGGCCGCCTATGGCCGCGACATGGGCGAGGCGTTGAAGGACATGGCCGAACGGCTGAACATGCAGGACATGCGGTTTCTGGCAGTTGCCGTGACCATCCAGCAGCAGTCGGGCGGCAACCTGGCAGAAATTCTGGCGGGTCTGGCAAAGGTGATCCGGGCGCGGTTCCGGCTGTTCCGCCGCGTCAAGGCGATAACGGCCGAAGCACAATGGTCAGGCAAGTTCCTGTCGGCCTTCCCCGTCGTGGCGCTGATCGCGATCAACGTGTCCGACCCGACGTATTACGATCCGGTGCTGGACCACGAATGGTTCATTCCGGGGTGTTTGGTGGTGGCGGGATTTCTGGTCACGAACCTGTTCGTCATGCGGATGTTGGTCAACATCAAGGTCTGACCGGCCGGCAGTTTGAATTTTGTGGAAAAGGCGCAGACGATGGACATGGTTTCCAACTTTCTGGTGGAAAATTTCGGCAGCTTCTGGCCCTTGATTCTGTTGGGTCTGGTGGGTCTGACGCTGATCCTGGTCGCTGTCCCATATGCGTTGAAGGACCGTCAGGACCCGCTGAACCGGCTGAAGGAACAACAACGCGCGCCGCACATCAACAACCCCACAAAACGGTTGCGGCAGGCGAAATCGAACGACAAGCTGGAAAAATACTCGTCGTTTCTGGAACCGAAAGACGCCAAGGAATATTCCGAGATTCAGAAGAAACTGGTGCAGGCCGGGTATCGCACCAAGGACGCGGTGCGGTTCTTCCATTTTGCGCAGTTTGCGTTGGGGGTTCTGTTTCTGATCGGCGGCGTGCTGTATTACATCGTGAATATCGCCGGAAACGAAGATGTCACTACCCAACAGACCCTGATGTACGTGCTGGGCCCGGGCGTGGTGGGCTACATGTTGCCGAAATACTGGGTCACCAAACGCCAGCAGGAACGCCAGAAAAAGATCATCGAGGGTTTCCCGGATTCACTGGACATGCTGTTGGTCTGTGTCGAGGCCGGTCAGTCGATGGATCAGGCGATCATCAGGGTGTCCAAGGAATTGCGGTCCAGCTACCCTGCGCTGTCGGATGAGTTTGAAATCGTAAGCCACCAGATCAAGGCCGGCATGGACAAGGCCACCGTGCTGTCGGACATGGGCGACCGGTGCGGAGTCATGGACATTTCGTCCTTTGTCACGGTGTTGATCCAGTCCGCCACATTCGGAACCTCGATCGCCGAAGCGCTGCGGGTCTATGCGGCCGAAATGCGCGACAAGCGCGTGATGCGCGCCGAAGAGGCGGCGAACAAGCTGCCGACGCAGATGACACTGGCCACGATGATGCTGACGGTGCCGCCGCTGCTGATTATCCTTGTCGCGCCATCGGCGGTTGGTATCACGGAGTTGGGCAACCTTTCGAACTGATCCCTAACCCGGCGGGGGCAATGCGCGGCATTTTACTGGTCCTGACCATCTTTCTGGCCGCCTGTTCCGCAGGCGGCCTTGCTGCGCCGCGTGACACGCCCTTTGCGCCGGGCGTGGCGCGGCGCGGGATCACCGAAGACAATCTGGTGATCGCGCATCGCCTGATGCAGGCCGGCGAATACGAACTGGCCCTGCAGGCCTATGGCCGTGCGGGTCTGGACCGGGGCATGAACGCCGATGTGCTGTCGGGTCTGGGCAGTGCCAGCCTGGGTCTGGGCCGGTTGGGACAGGCGGAAACCTTCTTGCGCCGCGCCATCGCCGCTGAAAACGCCGTACCGGAAACCTGGAACAATCTGGGCGTCGTGCTGATGGAAAAAGGTGCTGTGGCCGAGGCGTCAGAAATGTTCCGCCGCGCCGTCGCGCTGGACAATGGCAATTCGGACTCGATCCGCGAAAACTTTCGCATGGCACTCGCAAAAACCGAAAATCCGGATTATGATCTGGACGAAGAACAAGAATACAGGCTGATACGGCGCGGATCGAGCGACTATTTGCTCCGCCCTATATCGGGATGAGACAAGAGCAGTAAAAGGACGCACAACATGCGCCACCCTATTCTTTTGTGTCTGGCGGCCGTGCTGGTCGTGTCAGGCTGTGACAAGATGCGGGGCGATCAAGTCGCCCGCACGTTTCAGGATGTGAACGTCGTCGACGAAAGCAACCTGTCCGACATCATGTTGACTGTGGCCGACCCGAACGAGGCCGTGGTCTATTTTCAGCGCACCGCCGCAGAACAGCCCGAACGCATCGATATTCAACGCGGGCTGGGCCAATCGCTGGTGCGCGCCAACCGCTTTCCAGAGGCGGTCGCGACCTTTGATCAACTGGTCAAACGGCCCGAGGCGACCGACGAGGACCGCGTCGATCACGCCGATGCACTGATCCGTGCCGGCGAATGGTCGCGCGCCAAAGAGGTGCTGGACGCCATCCCGCCAACGCATGAAACCTTCAAGCGCTACCGGCTTGAGGCGATGATCGCCGATGGCAACCAGGACTGGAAAAAAGCCGACAGCTTTTATGAAATCGCCGTCAGCCTGACCACCAAACCTGCCAGCGTTCTGAACAACTGGGGCTATTCCAAACTGACCCGTGGTGATTTCACCGAAGCCGAACGGCTGTTTGGGGATGCGATCCGGTCGGATGACAAGTTGTTCACCGCAAAGAACAATCTTGTACTGGCCCGTGGTGCCCAGCGGAAATACACCCTGCCGGTGATCCCGATGGATCAGATCGAACGCGCGCAGCTGTTGCACACGCTGGGCCTGTCAGCGGTGAAACAGGGCGATCTGGAAACCGGCAAGAGCCTGTTGCGTGACGCCATCGATACGCATCCCCAGCATTTCGAGGCCGCCGTGCGGTCTTTGAAGGCACTGGAAAGCGCGGGCTAAACCATGGACGGCAGCTTTCCCGGCGCCGCGATGGCGATCCCGTCCGATTTTGCGCTGTGGTCGCTGGTGCTGACGGCGCCCCTGCTGATCTGGACCATCATGTCGGATCTGCGGGTCATGAAGATCCGCAATGTGACCGTGGCGCTGATCGCGGCGGCGGCGCTGGTGGCCGGTATGATCACCCTGCCCTGGCCGGTTCTGGGCTGGCAATTGCTGCAATTGCCGGTGGTACTGGTGGTGGGGCTGGCGTTGTGGTCGCTGCGAGCGGGAATCGGGGCGGGTGATGTAAAGTTTCTGGCTGCAGCCGCGCCCTTTGTGTTTCTGGGCGATCTGCGGCTGATGATGGTGATCCTTGCGGGCGCGCTGCTGGCGGGGTTTGTTGCCCATCGCATCGCCAAACATTCACCGCTGCGTCGTCTGGCGCCGGATTGGCAAAGCTGGGTTCCTTCACGCTATTACCCCGCCGGACTGTCGCTGGCCGCCGCGCTGGCGATCTATCTGGCGCTGGGGATTTCCCAAGGGCACTGACTGGCATTGACCGGCGCGGAAAGGCGCGGGTTTGTCCATGATTTTGCCACCTTGACCGGGCATCGTGATCCTGACAGGTCACACGAGGCAGCCCCGGCATGAATGTTCAAGCGCCCCCCACCGCCGCCACCGCAGCCCCCGGCGGCGTGCAACCGCCGCCGCCGCCCCGGTCGTTGACCGAGATGCGGTTGCCGATCGTGATGATGCGCGATGTGCTGATCAAGACGATGTTCCGCAAGAACGTGGACACCGCAACTCAGGTCGCCCGCGCCATCTGCCTGCCGGTAAACGTGACACAGGAATTGCTCGACATCGCCCGCGGCCAGAAACTGCTGGAGGCGACGGGCACCCTGAGCGCGAATTCCGGCAATGAAATGGGCTATCAGCTGACCGATGGCGGCAAGGCGCGCGCGCTGGATGCGCTGGCGCAGTCGGAATATTATGGCGCGATGCCGGTGCCGCTGGATGTCTACCGCGAACAGGTCATGCGCCAGTCGATCCGCAAGATCGACATCACCCGTGCCGAACTGACCCGCGCCATGGGCCATCTGATCCTGCCCCCCACGCTGATCGACCAGTTGGGCCCGGCCGTGTCATCCGGCAGGTCAATTCTGATGTATGGTCCGCCCGGCAACGGGAAATCGTCGATCTCGAACGGCATCCGCGATGCGATGGGCGACAAGATCTACATCCCGCGCGCCATCGAATATGCCGGCGCCGTCATCACCGTCTATGACCCTATCGTGCACTCCGCCGCCGAAGAGGAAACGGACGACCCCGGCACATTGCGCCGCCGCCGCACCTTTGACAGCCGCTATGTGCGTTGCCAGCGCCCCACGGTGATCACCGGGGGGGAACTGTCGCTGAAAATGCTCGATCTCGTCTATAACCCCACGGCGCGGACCTACCAGGCGCCCTTGCAGTTGAAATCCTCCGGTGGGATTTTCATCATCGACGACCTTGGACGTCAGGCCGAACCACCTCAGGCGATCGTCAACCGCTGGATCGTGCCGCTGGAAGAAGGCCGCGACATCCTTGCCCTGCAATCGGGCGAAAAATTCGAAGTGCCGTTTGACACGCTGGTGATTTTCTCGACCAACTTTCACCCGAACGATATCTTTGACCAGGCCGCGCTGCGCCGGATCTTTTTCAAGATCAAGATCGATGGCCCGGACCAGCAGAACTTCCTGAAAATCTTTGCGCTCATCGCGCGGAAAAAGGCGATCCCGCTGGACGAGGCCAGCCTGATCTATCTGCTGAACGAAAAATACCCGACCATCGCCAACGTCTATGCCAATTATCAGCCGGTGTTCCTGATCGACCAGATCCTGTCGATCTGCAAATTCGAAGGCATCGCACCGCAAATGCGGCCCGATCTGATCGACCGGGCCTGGGACAACATGTTCGTGCGTGACGAAAAGATCGTCAAGTAACCCATTGGTTTACTGCGCAAACAGCGCCGCCACCACCTGTATCTGTACGCCCCGGTCGCCATGGGTGATCTCTGTCATGGCCTGCCCCGGCAGGGCCGCGATGCCGACGGCCACCAGACGCGATGCCGCGTCCGCTTCGGTCAGACCCGCCAGTTCGGCGACTGTGGCCAGTTGTGCCTGCCCCATCGCACCCATGACCGCCGCCACCGGGCTGGAGGTGGCCGTGGCAGGCACGATGTCCAGCGGCGTCAGCGCCATCAGGGCCGCCGAGGTTGCCAGAATGGTGATCGCCACCGGACGGCGGAAATATCCGGTGAACGCGCGCCAGTTTACCGCCACCTGGGCCATCACGGCCACGGCCATCACCCAGCCCAGCCATTCATGCGCCACTCGCGTCAACCCGGGCGACAGGTGAAAAAACAGCATGATCCCGGTGATCGTAACGATCAGGGTCGATCCGATGGTGAGGGGTGTGGCTCAGGCGCGCAGTGTCATGGCAAAGTCCTTTGTTACCGATACCCTCGTGTAACGTCGCCGCGCGGGTTTTCCGTCGCTACTGGCATCCCGGCCCGGCGCAGACTACGTGCATCGCATGACCCTGCCCGCCCCCCTTGCCAGATGGTTCGCCGCCCAGGGCTGGGCGCTGCACCCGCATCAGGCGCTGATGCTCGCCCGCGCGGGCGCACCTGCCACGCTGCTGATCGCACCCACGGGCGGCGGCAAGACGTTGGCGGGTTTCCTGCCGACGCTGGCGGAACTGGCGATGGACCCGCATCCCGGCCTGCACACGCTGTATATCTCGCCGCTCAAGGCGCTGGCCGCCGACATCCGCCGCAACCTGACCCGGCCCATCGAAGGCGCCGGGCTGCCGATCCGGGTCGAAGACCGCACCGGCGATACCTCTGCCACCCAGAAACGCCGCCAGCGCGTGGACCCGCCGCATATCCTGCTGACCACGCCCGAAAGCCTGGCCCTGATGCTGTCTTATGATGATGCGCCACGGCTGTTTGCCGGCCTGCAACGGGTGATCGTGGACGAAGCCCACGCGCTGGCGGAATCGAAACGCGGCGATCAGTTGATGCTGGGGCTGGCGCGGCTGCAGGCCATGATGCCGGGCCTGCGCCGCGTCGGCCTGTCGGCCACCGTCGAAGACCCGGCCGCATTGGCGCAATTCCTCGCCCCGCATCCCGCGCCCTGTGCGATCCTGACCGCTGATCCCGGCCCCGACCCCGATATCGCCATGCTGGACACCGCTGCCGCCCCGCCATGGGCCGGGGGCGGGGCGGCGCATGCGATCCCCGAAGTGCTGGACCAGGTCCGCCGCCACCGCACCACGTTGATTTTCCACAACACCCGCGCGCAGGCCGAAATCTTTTTCCACAACATCTGGCTGCAAAATAGCGATGACCTGCCTATCGGCATCCACCACGGCAGCCTTGACCGCGAAGCGCGCCAGCGCGTCGAGGCGGCGATGGTGGCGGGACAATTGCGCGCTATCGTCTGCACCGGGTCGCTGGATCTGGGCATCGACTGGGGCGATGTCGATCTGGTGATCCAGATCGGCGCGCCCAAGAACGTCAAACGGCTGGTACAACGGATCGGCCGCGCCAATCACCGCTACAACGCGCCGTCCAAGGCGCTGATCGTGCCCGCCAACCGCTGGGAAGTGGTCGAATGCCAATCCGCGCTGGAGGCGGTCCGCGCGCATGATCTGGACGGCGATCCGCGCGGGCCGGGTCCGCTGGATGTGCTGTGCCAGCAGATCCTTATCGTTGCCTGCTCAGCGCCGTTCCACGCCGACGATCTGTACGCCGAGGTGACAGGTGCCGGGCCTTATGCGCAGCTGTCCCGCGCCGATTTCGATGCCTGCCTCGATTTCTGTGCCACCGGTGGCTACGCGCTGCGCGCCTATGACCGCTGGAAACGCCTGATGCAGCGGCCCGA
Source organism: Rhodobacterales bacterium (assembly GCA_038205135.1). Classification (GTDB taxonomy): domain Bacteria; phylum Pseudomonadota; class Alphaproteobacteria; order Rhodobacterales; family Rhodobacteraceae; genus UBA9554. Next base: position 19,250 of record JBBRCF010000006.1, on the reverse strand, counting down.
CCGCGCGTGGCAATTGCGCGATCCGCGTGCGGTGCGGGCGATCCGGATGAACCTTGGCACGATTCAGGACACCGATACGCTAAAGGTCCGCTACGCCCGCAATCGCGGAGGCGCCCCTTTGGGCGAAATCGAAGAAGGCTTCGCTGCCACCCTGTCCAAGGGCGACACGTTCCTGATCGGCGGGCAGATCGTGCGGTTCGAAGGGCTGCGCGAGATGGTGGTCGAGGTCAGCCGCGATGCGGCGAAAAAGCCCAAGGTCGCCACCTTCAACGGCACCAAATTCGCCACCTCAACGCAACTGACCCACCGCATCCTGCGCTATCTGGCAGATGGCGACTGGTCCGCGCTGCCGGGTCCCGTCGCCGACTGGCTGGCACTGCAGGCCCGCGTCAGCCGCATCCCGCAGGCCGGGCGGCTGCTGATCGAAAGCTTCCCATGGGACGGCCGCGAACACGCCTGCATCTACGGCTTTGCCGGGCGCAACGCGCAGCAGACTTTGGGCCTGTTGCTGACCAAGCGGATGGAAGACGAAGGGCTGGACCCGCTGGGGTTCGTCGCCACCGATTACGCCACGCTGATCTGGGGGCTAAAACCTCTGACAGACGCCGCACCACTGTTCGCGGCAGGGGCGCTGGAGGCCGGGCTGGAAACCTGGCTGATGGGCAATGCGGTGATGAAACGCACCTTTCGCGCGTCTGCCACCATCGCCGGGCTGATCGAACGCAACCATCCCGGCCTGCGCACTTCGGGGCGGCAGGCGACGTTTTCGTCGGATATCCTGTATGACACTCTGGTGAAGTACGACCCCGACCACCTGATACTGCGCATCACGCGGGCAGAAGCGATGCGCGGCCTGGTCGACTTTGGCCGTCTGCGCGAGATGCTGGACCGGATCGGGGACCGCATCGATCTGATCCGCCTGAACCGCCTGCCCCCGCTGGCAGCCCCCCTGCTGCTGGAAGTGGGCCGGGTGCCCGTTGCCGGTGCCGCGCGCGAACGCATGGTCGCACAAGAAGCCGACCGGTTGATGCGGGACGCTGGCCTTGCATGATCGAAGCCTGCGTGACGGGGCCTTGCATGAACGGGCTGAGTTGATTTTGTTGCGCGGCTGCGCCGCAAGATGATGTCTTGCCGCCGGCTGACGCCGGTCGGCGCGGGCTTTGCCTCCGGCGGGGGTATTTTTGAACCAGAGAAGCCCTGTGCGCCCCTGCGGCTTCTTTGGTTCAAAAATACCCCGGGGGAGCCCCGGATTTAATCCGGGGCGGGGGCAGCGCCCCCTCAACGCTTGGCTTGGGCGCTTGCGTCCGGCGACCCGGCGCGGCAATCAGGCGGCATGACCCATCATGTGTTCACCTTTCACGGCGAAACCCTGCAGGCGCTGGCGGCGGGGGCGTTGCATTGGCCGGCCCGCGGGTTGCTGGCGATCGCTGACCTGCATCTGGGCAAGGGGCTGCGCGGGGTGCGCAACGGGGCTGCGGCGCTGCCGCCCTATGAGGCCGCGGAAACGCTGGCTCGGCTGGATGCGGTGCTGGCGGCGACCGGTGCGCGATCGGTCATCTGTCTGGGCGACAGTTTCGACGGACCGGAAAGCGCCGCCTCCTTGCCCGAGGACGCGCGCCTTTGGCTGTTGCGGATGCAGGCCGGGCGCGACTGGACCTGGCTCACCGGAAACCATGATCCGGGACCGGTCGATCTGCCGGGCGCGCATCTGGATCAGGCGCGCCTTGACCGCCTGACGTTCCGCCACATCGCCCTGCCGGGATCGACGGCGGAAATCTCGGGGCATTATCATCCAAAAGCGCGGTTGGTGACACGGGCTGGCGCCGTGCGGCGGGCCTGTTTCCTGATCGATGCGGACCGGATCATCCTGCCCGCCTTCGGGGCTTTTACCGGGGGTCTGGATTGCACCGATCCGGTGCTGGACCGGTTGATGGGCGTCGGTGCCATTGCGGTGCTTACTGGGCCGCGAGCCGTTCCATTGCCGATGCCGCGGCCAGCATTTCGGGGTTGATCAGACCTGCCGCCTCAACGCGGTCGCGATAGCCCCGGCTGACCGGCACCCGGGCCCCGTCGGCGATGCACAGGACCAGCCGCGTGCCTGCGCGCTCGGCTGCAACGACCGAATTCAGGCGGACCCAATGCGACCGGTGGGGGCAAAGGCCCGCAACACTGTCCATCTCGTCCACGGCGTCGGCAAAGCGCAGTCTGATCGCATAAGTTTCGTCTGCGGTCACAACATGCACGAAATGATTGCGGGCTTCCAGCCGGTGCACCGGCCCGCGCGCAACGTCGGGCAGGCGACGCATCAACCGCGGCGGAGGTTCGGTATCCCCGTCTGTTACAGGATCCTGCAGCGCCGTATCCTGTGGATCAATCGGAAATCGGGCCATCGGGAACAGCACCGCGATGGATTCCGAGGCATCGATGGGCAGGACCGGTGCCGTAGCGGCATGTTCCGCGTTGATGCGTCGCGCCAGAACCACGATCACCGTCACCAGCCCGACGATCAGCATCAGCACCGGATAGGCCGGGATCAGATCCCGGTCGATGCGGGGATAATTGTGCGACACCATCCAGACAAAGCTGCCGTAGATCACCGCCATCGCCACCACCATCGTCAGGCTAAAAACAAGGCCGGCTTCGCGATAGCCGAAGCGGATCAGCACGTGCCGCAGAGTCATCGAGGTTGGCAAGGCTGCAAAAACCATCAGGCACCAGTACCCTGACCGCTCCCACAACGGAAACGATGTGTAGGTTCCGAACGGACCGGAAAGAGCCACGCAAAACGCAATCAGCGCCGCAGCAACCAAGGTTTTGCTGTCACGCAGATCCTGCAAGACCGCTTTCAGCACCATTATCAAGACAACACTAACACGCGAACCGCTTGCCCTAGTTATGACACGATTTGTGTATTCCTAACGCGTCAAACGTCACCGGGCAATTGTTCAAACAGGTTTTCGGCGGATTCATTGCGCCGAATCAGGTTCTTGTACGGAAAGTGTGTCGCCTGGACACCATGGCAGGCCGGCAGGAGGTCAGGCGGTCAGGCCTTCGGGTTCGGGCAAGGCATGAATGCGGCAGGCCGCCGTCAGCGTGTTGGCCAGCAGGCAGGCAATGGTCATCGGCCCCACCCCTCCCGGCACCGGGGTGATGGCACCGGCGACGGCGGCGCAACTGGCGAAATGGCAATCGCCGACCAGCACCGGTCGGCCGTCGCGGTCGATGCGGTTGATGCCGACGTCGATGACCGTCGCACCCGGCGCGATCCAGTCGCCCGGGATCATCTCGGGCCGGCCCACGGCGGCAACCACGATGTCCGCGCGGCGCAGGATCTGTCCGAGGTCGCGGCTGCGCGAATGCCCGATGGTCACCGTACAGCTGTCCCGCAGCAACAGCGCCGCCATCGGTTTGCCGACGATGTTGGACCGGCCGACGACTACCGCGTTCAGTCCGGACAGATCCCCCAGATGCGCGCGCAGCACCATCAGGCACCCCAGCGGCGTACAGGGCACCATGGCCTTTTGCCCGGTCGCAAGCCGGCCAACATTGGAAATGTGAAAACCGTCCACGTCTTTTGCGGGGGCAATTGCGTTGATGACGAGGTCTTCGTTCAAGTGGCGCGGCAACGGCAGTTGCACCAGAATGCCGTGCACCTTCGCGTCCGCGTTCAACCGGGCGATCAGGGCCAGCAGATCGGCCTCGGATGTATCATCAGGCAGGCGGTGTTCATAGCTGTGCATGCCGACTTCGACCGTCAGTTTGCCCTTTGACCGAACATAGACCTGACTGGCGGGGTCATCGCCCACCAGCACCACGGCCAGACCGGGGGTAACGCCTGCGGCCCGCAGACGGATGACGTGCTGGGCGACCTTGGCGCGCAGGTCGGCCGCAAAGGCTTTGCCATCGAGGATCGTGGCCGTCATGGCGTACTCCTTGGGTCGGGTGTGGTGGTCAGAACAGGCCGTCAATGTCGCCGGCATCGTTCAGACGGATCGTTTCGGCGGCGGGCACGCGTGGCAGGCCGGGCATTGTCATGATCTCGCCACAGATCGCGACGACGAATCCGGCCCCCGCCGACAGCCGCACCTCGCGCACCGGAATGGTAAACCCGGTGGGGGCACCGCGTCGCGCCGGATCGGTGGTAAAGCTGTACTGGGTTTTCGCCATGCAAACCGGCAGATGGCCATAGCCGGCTGATTCCCACGCTGCCAACTGGTCGCGAATCGCGCTGTCAGCCTCGATCCCGTCGGCGCGGTAGATGCGCCGGGCGATGGTGTCGATCTTGTCCAGCAGGCCCATATCATCGGGATAGATCGGCGCGAACTGCGATGGAGTTTCCGCCAGCGCCACCACCTTTTGCGCGAGGTCGGTGATCCCGGCAGAGCCTTCGGCCCAATGGCGGCACAGGATCGCCTCTGACCCAAGGGCTGCGACATGATCCTGTATCGCGCGGATTTCGGCGTCCGTGTCGCCCGCAAAATGGTTGATCGCCACCACGACCGGCACACCAAAGGACGTAACGTTTTCGACATGCCGGCCCAGATTGGCGCAGCCGCGCCGCACGGCTGCGACATCCTCAGCGCCCAGATCAGCACGGGCGACGCCGCCGTTCATCTTCATCGCGCGCACGGTGGCGACGACCACGGCGGCGTCCGGCATCAGACCGGCCTTGCGGCATTTGATGTCAAAGAATTTTTCCGCGCCCAGATCAGCCCCGAACCCGGCTTCGGTCACCACATACTCGCCCAGCTTCAGCGCGGTCTGCGTCGCGATCACCGAATTGCAGCCATGCGCGATATTGGCGAACGGCCCGCCATGCACGAAGGCGGGGTTGTTTTCCAGCGTCTGCACCAGATTGGGCTGCAGCGCGTCCTTCAACAGCACGGTCATCGCGCCGTCCGCCATCAGTTCACGGGCATAAACCGGCGTCTTGTCGCGGGTATAGGCCACGACGATGGCCCCCAGCCGCCGGTGCAGGTCGGTCAGATCGCGCGCAAGGCACAGGATCGCCATCACTTCGGAGGCCACGGTGATGTCGAACCCGGTCTGGCGCGGGAACCCGTTCGCCACGCCGCCAAGTGACACCACCACATCGCGCAGGCTGCGGTCGTTCATGTCCATCACCCGGCGCCAGACGATGCGCCGGGTGTCGATGTCCAGCGCGTTGCCCCAATAGATGTGGTTGTCGATCATCGCAGCCAGCAGGTTATGCGCCGCCGTGACGGCGTGGAAATCGCCGGTGAAATGCAGGTTCATCGCGTCCATCGGCACGATCTGCGCCAGACCACCGCCCGCCGCCCCACCTTTCATGCCAAAGTTGGGGCCAAGTGACGCCTCGCGGATGCAGACCACCGCACGCTTGCCAATGCGGTTCAACCCGTCGCCCAGACCGACCGTGGTGGTGGTCTTGCCCTCGCCCGCCGGTGTCGGGTTGACGGCCGTGACAAGGATCAGCTTGCCATTCGGGCGCCCGGTCAGCCCGGCGATGAACGCCTGATCGACCTTGGCCTTGTCATGGCCGTAAGGGATCAGATGGTCGGCCGGGATGCCCAGTTTCGCGCCAACGGCCTGGATCGGCAGTTTGCGGGCCGCGCGGGCGATCTGGATATCGGTCTGCATCTAGGCTGTCCCCTGTGGTCACGTTGGTGCAGTCATAGCCAAACACATGGCCACGCCTAGGGGGGTTGCGCCCATCTGGTGCGGTTTTTCGCACGGGCCGGGTTTCCGATGCGCGGCGCAGGGTCCCGGCAGGCGTGGGATCAGGCCTGCCGCGCTGCGTCCAGATGCACCCAGACCGGCTGATCGGGGATATGCAACGTGACGATCTGGCCCACGCGCAGGATGCCCTCAGCCTCGACCCAGGCGGTGATGCCGCGCCGGCCTTGCGCCGCGCGGCGGAATTTGGCGCCAAAACCCGGATACTGCGCCTCGATCGGTTCGGCGGGCAGCTGGCACGGGCGGTTTTCCATGTCCACCACCAGCGTCGCGCCGCCTTCGGCCTGCAAACGGCTGGAGGGCGGCAGATGCGTCAGGTCGGGGATGCCATCGATCACCAGACTTGCGCCCAGCAACGCGGGGTCCAGCGCTGCGATCCCCATGCGCGCGGCGATCTGTGCCAGATCCTCGGCCGACAGCACGGAAAACTGCCGGGTATTGCGGATCGTCGTGCCCCGGCGGTATTGCGCCAGAACCCGGCTGCAGGACCGGCGCGTCACGCCGCCATGCGCCTCGCCTTCGGGGCCCGTGAACCGCGCCATGAGTTCCGGCCACGGATCAGACGCCAGTTGCGCATCGCGGTCGCGCACCACACCAAGCCATGAAATGCGTCCGGTAAAGGCGGTGGGTTTCAGTGCGGGCATGGCGTTCCTTTCACGGCATCAGGCAGGATCAGAACCAGCCCTTCCATTTGAACCAAACGTACAGCACCAAGGCCGAAAACGCCATCACGCCCAGCGTCACCGGATAGCCCTACGCCTGCGCCAGTTCCGGCATGTGTTGAAAATTCATGCCATAGATCGTGCCCACGAGCGTCGGCGGCAAAAAGACCACAGACACGACCGCAAAGAACTTGATGATCTCGTTCTGTTCAAGCCCGACCATGCCCAACGTCGCTTCCAGCAGAAATGTGGTGCGCTGCGTCAGCGCGTTCGCGTAATCCATCAGCGATTTCAGATCGCGCGCCAGTGTTTTCGCCTGATCGCGCAGATTGCCCTTTTTCACCTGACCCAGCGGATATTGCGCCAGATGGCCCATTATACGATCCAGACTTTGCTGGCTGTCCTGAATGATCGTCCCCAATTCGCCGATCCGGCCGATCCGCCCGATGACGGTCTGCAACTGGCCCGGTTTGCGGCGGGACTTGGCACCATGGGCAAAGATTTCGCGCGCGATTTCATCCAGCCTGCGGCCCTCGCCTTCGAGGATGTCCGCCATCTGGTCCACGATGGCCTCCAGCAGCGCCAGCAGCAGCCCGGCAGGGGCATCGAAATCGGTACGGGTGCGGTTGGCAGTCTTGGGAAAGTCGTCGATGACGCGCGGGCTGTGATAGCGGATCGTCACCAGCCGGTCCGGGGCCAGCACGAAACTGACCGGGCCGGACACCGGCAGGTCGCTGTCGGTCTGTGCCGGCAGCGTGGCGGTCAGGAAAAGCGCACCGGCTTCGGAATAGATCCGGCTGGAGGATTCGATTTCCACCATATCAGCGCGCGTCGGCAGGTCGATGCCCAGCAGGTCTTCCAGTGCCGCCTCTTCGGCCCGGTCGGGCGAAATCAGGTCAGTCCAGATCACCGGTTGGCCGGGCCCGGCGGGCTTCAGCGATCCGTTCACCAGAACAAAGTCGCGGTGCATGTCAGATCGTCAGGGTCAGGAACAGGCGGCGAAACGGGAACAGCACCGTGCCATCCGCTGCGCGGGGATAGACATGATCCATGACCGCCTCATAGGTTTCGATCAGATGCGCCTGTTCGCCCGGGTCCAGCGCGGCCAGAATCGGCCGGGCGAATGTCGCCTCCGTGAACTGCCGCACCGGATGTTCGCCATACGTGCAGGCATCAAGCACCTGAAAATATTCAGTTTCCCACAGCGACAGCTGGCCAAGAGGTGACAGAAGGCGGTGATATTCCACAGCCGACAGGATACCGGGACTGTTGGCAGGGTCAAAGCGCCCGGGGAAATGTTCGGCGATCAGGCTGATCCAGACGCGATGCGACGGCGCATTGTTCTGGTGCGGCATCTGCACCGCCAATGTGCCGCCGCGCACCAGAGCGCCGGCCAGACGCGGCAACAGATGCGCATGATCCGGCACCCAGTGCAGTGCCGCGTTCGCATAGATCAGCGCAGGATGCGTCGCAGTGACCCAGGTGGCAATGTCGGTCTGCGTCACGGTGGTATAGGCACCGGTTGCCCGGGCATCGACCAGCATCGCGGGGGACATGTCCACACCATGCAGCGGGCGGCCAAGGCCGGCCAAGGCCGGGCCGGACGCCCCCGACCCGCAGCCCAGATCGACGATATCGCCGGCCGGCAGATCGGGCAGCGCCGCGATCAGGTCCAGCGCGGGGCGCAAACGCTGACCCCGGAACCTGTGGTAGGTCCCGGGGTCCCAGTCTGTCGTGGTGGTCGGTGTCACGTTGCCTCGGGTTCCAGGCTGCCCGCAGGACGGGTGCGCGGTTTCGACTTCGGGATCGCGGTGACGGACGGCATGCCGGCGCTGTCATCGTGTTTTTCGCCCGGGCCGGGTTGCGGCGGTTCGCCCCGCATCACGCGTTTGATCTCTTCGCCGGTCAGGGTTTCGAATTCCAGCAGGCCCTGCGCCAGTCGGTCCCATTCCACGGTACGCTCTTTCAGGATGCGCAGCGCGGTTTGATACCCCTCGTCGATGAACCGGCGCACTTCGCTTTCGATCATCTCCTTGGTATTGGCCGACACCGAAAAACCGCCGGTGTTGCCCTGATAACCTTCGTGGGCCTCGGCATAGTCAACGTTGCCGACCTTGTCCGACATGCCCCAGCGCAGGATCATGGCGCGGGCCAGAGCCGACGCCTGCTGGATGTCGCCCGCCGGGCCGTTCGACACGTTGTCGGCGCCGTACTTGATCACCTCGGCAGCCTTGCCGGCCATGGTCATCGCAAGTTTTTCTTCGCATTCCGACTTGTGCCAGTTCAGCCGGTCGATTTCCGGCAAGCTGACCACCATGCCCAAGGCACCGCCGCGCGGGATGATCGTGGCCTTGTAGACCGGATCGCACTTCGGCAGAGCCAGACCCACCACGGCATGACCGGCCTCGTGATAGGCTGTCTTTTCCTTCTGGTCAGCGGTCAGGACCATCGACCGGCGCTCTGCGCCCATCATGACCTTGTCCTTGGCGTTTTCGAAATCTTCCATCGCCACAGTGCGGCGCCCGTTGCGGGCCGCCGTCAGCGCGGCCTCGTTGACCAGGTTGGCAAGATCAGCCCCCGAAAACCCGGGTGTGCCGCGCGCGATGATGCGCATGTCGGCGTCGGGCGACAGCGGCACTTTGCGGGCGTGCACCGACAGGATCTTTTCGCGACCCTTGATGTCGGGGTTCGGCACGGTGATCTGGCGGTCGAACCGGCCCGGACGCAACAGCGCAGGGTCCAGCACGTCGCGGCGGTTGGTAGCGGCGATGATGATGACGCCCTCGTTGGCCTCGAACCCGTCCATTTCGACCAGCAACTGGTTCAGCGTCTGTTCGCGTTCGTCGTTGCCGCCGCCGATGCCGACGCCACGCGCCCGGCCCACCGCGTCGATTTCGTCGATGAACACGATGCAGGGCGCGTTTTTCTTGGCCTGTTCGAACATGTCACGGACGCGGCTTGCACCGACACCCACGAACATTTCCACGAAATCCGACCCCGAGATGGTAAAGAACGGCACACCCGCTTCGCCCGCAATAGCACGTGCCAGCAGGGTCTTACCGGTACCGGGCGGGCCGACCAGCAGAGCGCCTTTGGGGATTTTGCCGCCCAGACGGCTGAATTTCTGCGGGTTGCGCAGGAATTCCACGATTTCTTCCAGTTCTTCCTTGGCCTCGTCGATGCCGGCCACGTCGTCAAACGTCACGCGGCCATGCTTTTCGGTCAGCAGTTTGGCCCGCGATTTGCCAAAGCCCATCGCGCCGCCTTTGCCGCCGCCCTGCATGCGGTTCATAAAGAACACCCATACGCCGATCAGCAGCACGAACGGCAGCAGCGACAGCAGGAAGGTCTGGAACCCGGACTGCGTCTGGCTTTCGGCCGAAAACGGCACGCCTTCGGCGATCAGCATATCAGAGACAGAGGCATCCTTTGGCACGATGGTGGTGTAATCCACGCCATCCGTGCCGCGGAACCGGACCTGTTCGCCATCTACAACGGCGCGGCTGACCTTGTCTTCCTGCACCGATTTGATGAATTCGGAATAGCTGACTTCGCGGCTGTTTATCGTGGTGCTCTGCCCGTCGAACTGGCTGAACAGCGCGATCACCAGCAAGAACACGATGACCCAGAAAGCGATGTTACGTGCGTTTCCCAAGGGGGACTCCTATCAAGCGGAAACCGGCGGGGCGGAAAGAAACGGATTAGCCCGGCCTGTTGTGTGTAACATAGACATCCCTCGGCCCGGTTCAATGCGAAACCAGAAACTGCCGCAGGTCCATTCCGTCACGCCCCATGGGGTACAGACGCGCGGTACAGCCCGGCCCCAACCCCAGCGCATCGCAGGCCATCAGCCGGTCGTGGTCCCAGATCGCCGGCAGCGTGATGGCAATGGCATGGGGTGGCCGGGCCACAGGGGCAGCGGCGTGCGGGTGCCGCCAGCCGGTATCCCCCAGGGCGCGTACCGTCAGACCGCTGAAATCCTTGTGAAATACCTGCCAGCGGCCATCCCACAACCGCCCGTCTCCCACCACGGTGGCAACATTTTCCAGCGCCTGCGGTTCGCGCAGCACCTGTGCTGCATCGCGGTCCGTCCGGACCATGCATCCGTGCAGCGTGCCCGCGCCCCCCGCCAGCAGCCGGTCCAGCAGCGCCTCCAGCGCGTCTTCACGGGGGCGATAGGCCGCCGAAGCGACATATTGCAGCGCCGCCGCCAGGACCCGCAATTGCGTGTCGCGTTCGATGGCGGCAAAGCCGTGGCGGGTCAGCCGGATCGTGCCAGTCACTGGGTCCTCTGATCCGATGCTGTCCCAGACCTGCGCGGCCCGCGCCCGCAGCGCCTGTCGCGCGCGGGCCATGCGATGCGCCGTGGCTGTCAGGGTGTCGGGCGTCAGGCCAAGACCGGCCAGCGCAGGGCGCGCCTGCCGCACCCGGGCGCGGTCATAGTGCGGATCATCGTTTGTCGGATCCTCGACCCAGGTGCCGCGCAGAACGCGCAGATAATGGCGCAAATCGTCGCGCGCCATGTCCAGGCAGGGGCGGATCAGCGTGAAACCTTCGGGGCCAAGGTCGCGCCCGCTGCCCGTCGGGTCCTGAGGCGGCAAAGACCCGTCATGATCCGCCGGATCGGGAGGCGGACAGGGAAAATCACCGGGGATGCGCCGCGATGCCGCCATCGCCGCCAGCCCGTCCACGCCCGACCCGCGCGCCAGCCGCATCACAAAAGTTTCGGCCACATCATCCGCCGTATGCGCCATCAGCACATGGCGCAGCCGCCCGCACCAACGGTCGATAAGCGCCAGCCGCCCGCGCCGCGCCGCATCCATCACATTGCCGTTGCCGTCCCAATGCCAGCGCAGCGTTGTATGCGGCCAGCCCAGCATCGCACAGGTGCGCGCCACCATGGCGGCTTCATCCGCACTTTCGGCGCGCAAGCCGTGATCGACCGTCACCACCCAAAGCCGCACGCCCCAGCGATGGGTCCAGTTATGCGCCAGATACAGCATCGCCATCGAATCGCCGCCGCCCGAAACGGCCAGCCCGATATCGGTGGGAAAATCAGGGCCCAGCAACTGCCCCATTGCGTCCGCGAACCGCTGGTCAAGCGTCAATTGCATCCGATCCGGGCGCGCGCCTGTTCCGCCTGCGCCACGACAGATGCGGTCGGAAACCGCGCGCCGACCTCGGTCAGGGTCACGCAGGCTTCCTCGGTCTGGCCCAACTGGCCCAGCATGTTGCCGAGCCGGAACAGGGCATCGGGCGCAAACGGCCCGGCGGTATCCGCCGAAAACGCTGCCAGAAAGGCCCGCGCTGCCGGGGTCCGTTCGCCAAGACCTTCAAGGGCCTCGCCTTGTTTCAAAAAAGCCTCGGCGCTCAGGGGACTTCCCGGGTAGGCCGTGCCAAAGGCCGCAAACTGGTCCGCGGCGGCGCGAAAGTCACCTTTGGCGAGCGCCTCCGACGCCCGCCCAAAGTCATCCCGTTCGCCGATGGCGAGTTCTGGCCCGCCCTGCGGGGTTGCGCCCGCCTGCGGCAGTCCCTGCGGCAGTCCCTGCGGCAGTCCCTGCGGCACCGCAACCACCGGGGCGGCGCCCCCGCCAAGGGTCGAGGTCTGGCCCAGTTTTGACGTGTCGCCGCCTTCCAGTTCTACCAGCCGGAATTCCAGATCACCGATCCGGTTGGTGCCATCGGTGATGACCCGGTCGACGGTATTCTGCATCTGTTCGGCGCGCCCGGTCAGGCGCACCAGTTGTGCCTCGATGGCATCGACCCGGTCCAGCACCGACCCGCCGACCGCCAGCCCGCCGGCCGCGCCGGTGGTGGACAGTTCGCGTTTCAGTTTCTGCACTTCGACGTTCAGGATCGTCAGTTCCTGCCGGATATCCGCCAGCGTCTGCGCGCGGTCATCCTGCGCCAGAACCGGCGTCACCCACAAAAGTCCGCACAGGGTCAGCGCACGCCACATGCCCGGATCAGCCCGACAGACCCGCCGCAAGCACCGTCACGGCGCGGCGGTTGCGGGAATAACAGGATTCGTCCGAACAAACCTCGATCGGGCGTTCCTTGCCGTAGGAGATCGTCTGCAGCCGCCCCCCCGCCACACCGCGCGAAATCAGGTAATCCTGCACCGCCGTGGCGCGGCGCGCGCCGAGGGCGATGTTGTATTCCCGCGTGCCCTGTTCGTCGGCATGGCCTTCGATGATGGCGGTGTAGGCGCCGTTGGACCCCAGCCAGCCCACCTGCCCGTCCAGCACGGCGCGGCCTTCGGGCGTCAGGGTGGACTGATCGACGGCGAACAATACCCGGTCCCCCACCGTGGCCTGAAAATAGGCCGGCGAGGTCGGGTCGTTCGCGCTGCCGGGCAGGATCCCACTTGAAATGCCCGCCGCGCCTCCACCGGCGCCGCCGGTGCCATTGCCAAAGCGGTCTGGATTTGTACAGGCCGTCAGGGCCAGTGCGGTGGTCAGGATCAGACCTTTGGCCAGAAAATTCATCTCGGTTACCCCGTTCGTGTTCTGCTCTGCCCCTTGTTTATCACAGCAGGCGCGGCAGGGGAATCGCGCTAGCCCATATTTTCAAGCGGTACCCGCGCGCCGGCGGGTCGATGCCGCAGGGCCGCGGCCCCGCGCAGGATCAGGGTTGCAACGGCGACCATGCGGGGTCCGACGATGCGCCCGCCGTGGCCACCCGTTTCAGGTTACGTCCGGAAATATCAACAGAATACAGGCTCGATTCACCGCCTGCCCCCTGCGTTTCACGGGTGAACATGATCACGCGGCCATTCGGAGCCCAGGTCGGGCTTTCATCCAGAAACGACGCGGTCAGCAGCCGTTCCTCGGACCCGTCCAGCCGCATCACGCCGATGTGAAACCGGCCATTGTTCTGTTTGGTGAACGCAATCAGATCGCCGCGTGGCGACCAGACCGGCGTGCCATAACGGCCCTGACCAAAGGAAATCCGCTGGGGTTCGCCACCCGACGCGGGCATGACGTACAATTGCTGGGTGCCCGACCGGTCGGATTCGAACACGATCCGTCCGCCATCCGGACTGAACGACGGCGCGGTTTCGATCGAAGGTGCGTTGGTCAGCCGCCGCGCGCCTGCGCCGGTGATATCCATTGCCCACAGGTCGGTATTGCCGCCCTGGGTCAGCGAAAACACCACGGTGCGGCCATCGGGCCCAAAGCGTGGCGAAAACGCCATTTCGCCCTGCGGGATCGCCAATTCCCGCCGTCCGACACTGGCGACATCCAGCACATAGATGCGCGGAAACCCGCTTTCGTAGCTGGTGTACAGGATGCGGTCGCCGGAGGGCGAAAACCGCGGCGCCAGCACGATGGATGCGCTGTCGGTCAGGTACTGCACATTCGCGCCATCGTAATCCATGATCGCCAGGCGTTTCTTGCGATCGGCCTTGCCACCCGTTTCGGCCACATGCACCACGCGGCTGTCGAAATACCCGCCTTCGCCTGTGATGCGGGAATAGACCACATCGGCCACCTTGTGCGCTATCCGGCGCCAGCCAGCCTCGGTGCCGTTGAATTGCAGGCCGCTGCCCAGTTCTTGCCCGGCAAACACGTCATGGAGACGGAATTTGACGGTGATTTGCCCGCCCGACGCGCTGACCGCGCCGGTGACCAGCGCCTGCGCGTTGATCGCCTTCCAGTCGGGGAACTGCACCGGAGCGCTGAAACTGTCGACGCGGCTGATGAAGGCCTCACGCGGTACCTCGCGGAACAGGCCGGTGCCGGTCAGATCGGCCACCACAAGGCGGCTGATCTCGGCGGCCAGCGCGGCGGCGGCGGGGGTTTCGGCCACGAAATCCGGCACAGCCACCGGAAGGGGTTCGATCACACCTTCGGTGATCTCGATCCGCAGCGGGCCTGCGGACTGCGCCAGCGTCACAGCAGGCAGCGTGACCCCCAGACCCAGCGCAAGGCCAAACGACAGCAAGAACACACGCATCTTACTTTATCCTCATCTTTTCCGGGTTGAACACCATTTCGATGTCCCGCCATTGGTCGTATTTGTCGCGTGGCAGATCAAATCCAGACGCCCCGCAGCGGCTGATCGCGCGGCGCGCGGTATCAAAGGCCTGACGCGCAGCGGCGTCCGAGCCACCTTCAAAGCCCAACATGCGGATGGACCCGGACAGCGGCCTGCCGCCCTCGTCAAGCTGGACGGCGACCGTCACAGTGACGCGCAGCGCGTCGGTGGACAAGGCGCCGACGTTCCAGCAGGCTTGCACCGCAACGCGCAACGCATCCTTTTCGCCCGCAGTCAACGGCGGGCCAGAGGCGGCGCGTCCGGTGCCTGCGGCCTCGGCGGGGGCTGCGGCCCCTGCGAGCGCCTCGGCCAGCGCATCGGCAACGGGGTCGCGGGCGGCAGGTTGCGCGGCTGCGGCCACGGCAGGCGTTTCAGCTGGGGTTTCGCGGGGTGTTTCTGCGGCGCGCACCGCGGCAGGGCGGGACTTTGGCCGCACCGACTGGACCGGGGCTGCCGATGGCGGATCCTTGGCTTCGGTGGCGATTTCGGTCGTCGCCTCTTCGGGCTGAGCAGCCTCGCGCGGCGGCTCGAAGGTTGGCGGGGTTGCGGGCGCGGGTTCGGGCGTGACCGCCTGTTCCGGGGTTTCTGCCGTGCGCGTTTCCGGATCCGGCTGCGCCACCGGCACCGGAGCCACCCGGTCCACCGGGCGCGGCACGGGCCGCGTGCTGCGTTCGGGGGCCAGCACGACCACATCCTGTACGGGCGAAGCGATCACCGGGGCTTCTTCGGTCAATTCGGCGGTGGGTTGCGGCGGTGCGGGGGACGCTTCGGCAGGCGGCGGTTCCGCCGGAGTCGGATCGGACCGGGGCTGCGGGCGGGTTTCAACTACGGGCGGCACGGGCGGTGTGACGGCGGTTTCAACCGGCGCCACCGGCGGGGCGACATCTGCGGTCACCGCGGGCGCCCCGGCGCTTGCGACCATCGCCGCGAATTCCGTGCCGGAAATCACCGCCACTTCGGTCACGTCAAACGGTTCGGGCGCGGGCGCGAAGGCTCCACCAAACAGCATCCAGCCGATCAGGCCCAGATGGCCGGCCCCTGACACGATGTGCCCGATATGCGGCTGTGGCGCCACGGCCTCAGTTCCCTTCGCCGTCCAGACGCGGCCCGCCCGCATCCGTGACCAACCCGATATTGCTGAAACCGGCGCGGTTAAGCGCGCCCATCACCTGTACCACCTGCGCATAGCTGACCGCGCCATCCGCGCGCAGGAATACCCGGTCGCCTTCGCGTTCCGCCGCAATCGCGCGCAGGCGGTTGATCAGTTCGGCCTCGGGCACCTCGGTGGTCATGACCATCACGCGGCCTTCGGCGGTGATCGTGACCGACAGCGGTTCTTCCTGTTCGGACGGCAGGGCGTTCGCGGCGGTTTTCGGCAATTCGACCGGCACGCCCACGGTCATCAGCGGCGCCGCCACCATGAAGATGATCAGCAGCACCAGCATCACGTCGACAAACGGCGTCACGTTTATCTCGGACATCGGGCGCGCGCCGCCGGACCGTGACCGCCGCCTGCGCCGTCCGCCCCCGCCACCGCCGCCCTGAACCACCCCCGCGACCATCGATCAGGAATCCAGCTGGCGTGACAGGATGGTGGCAAATTCGTCGGCAAAGCTTTCCCAGCCCGCCACGATGCGGT
Organism: Rhodobacterales bacterium; assembly: GCA_038205135.1. Lineage (GTDB taxonomy): Bacteria > Pseudomonadota > Alphaproteobacteria > Rhodobacterales > Rhodobacteraceae > UBA9554. The sequence continues at coordinate 3,194 of JBBRCF010000006.1, read as the reverse complement.
CGCTGTCAGCGTTGAGTTTGTTATAGAAAACCACCGCCGGAATGGCCGCGACCAGCCCCAGTGCGGTGGCAAACAGCGCCTCGGCGATGCCGGGCGCCACCACGGCCAGATTGGTATTCTGCTGTTCGGCGATCCCGATGAAGGCATGCATGATGCCCCAGACCGTGCCGAACAGCCCGACAAACGGCGCGGTGGACCCCACCGTGGCCAGAACCTGCAACCCGCCTTGCAGGTTTTCGGCTTCGCGCGCGATGGCGACGTTCATGCTGCGGTCGATGCGCGCCTGCGCACCGGCGATCAACGCGCCGTCCGTACGGTGGCTGCGCCGCCATTCGATCATCCCGGACGCAAAGATCCGCCGTGACGACCCCGTGGGGTCGGGGCCGATCTGGTCAAACAATTCGTCCAGCGGTTCGCCGGACCAGAAAGCGCGGTCGAATGCCTCGGCCTCGGCGCGAGCGCGCCGATAGGACAGAATTTTCTGTACGATGATCGACCACGACCAGAACGAGGCGGCGGTCAGCCCGACCATCACCAGCTTGACCGTTATCGTGGCCTGCGCAAAAAGGCCCCACATGGAGAAATCAATCTCCTGCGCGGCCGCAAGGGTTGTTGGTTCCATATACCTGCTCTCGATATGGCCTTTTGATGGCCTTGAGGGACAGGATACCGGATGTTGCGGGTGAACGCTACCACATCCCCGTGATCTGTGGCGGGTTTGCGGCAAATCTTCGCGCATGCAGCATTGACGGGCGGCCACCAACGACCGCGCGGATGGCAGATCAGATCGGAATGCCTTTTGGCAGCCGCACCGGGCGGCCCGCCAGCGTCATGCAGACCACTGTGACCTTCGCCTGGAACAACACAGTATCGCCGCGCAGCACCCGTTGCCCCATGACCATCCGTGCCGGACCCAGGGTTTCAACCCAGGTTTCCACGGTCACTTCATCATCCAGCCGCGCCGGCGCCAGATAATCCGCCTCGATCCGGCGCACGGCAAACACGATGCCGTCCTCGTCCTTCATCCGGTTCTGGTCCATTCCCACCGCGCGCACCCATTCGCTGCGCCCGCGTTCAATGTAGCGCAGGTAATTGGCGTAATAGACGATGCCCGCCATGTCGGTGTCTTCGTAATAGACCCGGACGGGCAGGCAAAAGACGCGCGGCGTATCGGTCATGAAAGGTATCCTGTGGTTGCGCGTATCATGCCCCACGCCCGATCCGCGCCGCAAGCCGCAAGGCATGCGCCGCATCCTGCGCCATCGCAGGCAGCATCGGGTCATAGGCCGCGCGGATCACGGCGCAAATATCAGGACGCAGGATGACGTCGCCACCCGTATCCGCCATCGGCGACCGGTCGACAAAGGCGCGGTCCGACCACAAAAGGATGGTCTGCACCGCCTGATTCAGCGCCAGCACGTCGGCGGGCACCCGCACCATCTGATCATCCATCCGCACAAAGGCGAAACAAGCCCGGATCGCGCCCTGCGGATCGAACCGGAATATCCGGTACTGGTTCGCTTCGGCCTGTTTCAGCCGCAAAAGCAATGGGCCTAGGTCCGGCACCAGCCGGTCCAGATTGGGCACATCGCCCAGTTCGTCCCAGTCGCGGACAAAAAACAGCATCAGGTTTGCGCCCAGTTCCGGGTCCAGGTCCGACATCTGGTGCCCGGCCAGCGCGCAGACCGCCTCGTAGGCGCCCTTGATAAACCCCAGCGTCGCCTCTTCGACCCCGAACACGACCGGCACAATGGGCCGGCCCCAGCGCGCGCACAGAAACTGCCCGTCAGCGCGGGTGAACAGCGCGGTGATGTCGTCCGGTGTCATGCCACGCTCCTGTCCTGCAAAGTCATCTTGATCCAGACGCAACCGCCATCAGTCGAACAGGTCGCCCGGCATTTTCGGCGCGGGGCGGCCCAGATGGGTCCACGCCGCCTGCGCCAGCATCCGGCCGCGTGGCGTGCGCTGGATCAGTCCCTGCTGCAACAGGAACGGCTCGATCACCTCTTCGATGGCATCGCGGGACTCGGACAGCGCCGCAGACAGGGTTTCCACCCCGACCGGCCCGCCCTGATAGGCGTCGGCGATCAGCGTCAGATACCGCCGGTCGGCACCGTCCAACCCCAGATGATCCACCCCCAGCCGGGTCAGCGCGTGATCGGCCAGCGCGCGGGTGACCCTCCCGTCGCCCTCGACCAGCGCGAAATCCACCACGCGGCGCAACAGGCGGCCCGCGATGCGCGGCGTGCCGCGGGCGCGCCGTGCAATCTCGCGCGCGCCGCCCTCGTCGGCAGGCGCGCCCAGAAGGCGGGCGTTGCGGATGACGATTTCGAACAATTCCGCCTCGGAATAGAACAACAGCCGCGTCGGGATGCCGAACCGGTCGCGCAGCGGCGTGGTCAGCAGACCCATCCGCGTGGTCGCCCCCACCAGCGTAAAGGGTTGCAGATCGATCCGCACAGTGCGCGCCGCCGGCCCCTCGCCGATCACCAGATCCAGCGCGTAATCCTCCATCGCCGGGTACAGTACCTCTTCGATGGCCGGGTTCAGGCGATGGATCTCGTCGATGAACAACACGTCGCGCGGTTCCAGATTGGTCAGGATTGCCGCCAGATCGCCGGGCTTGGCCAGCACGGGACCAGAGGTCATCCGAAACCCGACCCCCAACTCCCGCGCCATGATCTGCGCCAGCGTCGTCTTGCCCAGTCCCGGCGGCCCATGGAACAGCGTGTGGTCCATCGCCTCACCCCGCATCCGGGCACTTTCGATGAAGACACGCAGATTGGCCCGCGCCTCGGCCTGCCCGACAAACTCCTCCAACGCCTGCGGTCGCAAGGCGCGGTCGGTATCCTCGGCCAGCCGTTCAGGCCTCAACGTCGGATCAGGGGTGGGATCGGGTGCCATCATGGCAGGAACATTCACAGAACGCCGCCACTTTGGCAAGCACCCCCAAGCTCACTCGCGCCGCCTACTCCCACGGTCCCCGCGCGGCCACACCCACCTTGCCCCAGCGTTTCCCCTCTGCCGCCATCCCTTCCAGCGCGGCAATGCGGTTCGCCGTGGCCGGATGGGTGGAAAACAGCTTGTCATGGGCATGGGCATGCAGCGGGTTGATAATGAACATATGCGCCACCGCCGGGTTCCGCTCGGCCGCGTCATTGTCGATCCCCTTGGCAAAGGCATCAATCTTCTTC
>JBBRCF010000005.1:0-60075 GCA_038205135.1 Rhodobacterales bacterium | reverse complement strand
CTGATCAGGCGCAAACCGCGCATCCCGTAGCCACGTAAAGATCAGGTTCGCGTTCATCGAATACCGCCGCGCAACCTGCGCAACTGAAACACCCGGCGTCAACGTTTGCTCGCAAATCGAGCGCTTCTCGTCGTCAGACCACCGCCGCTTCTTCTGACCCTTCGTCCCGCCCATGACCAACCTCAAGATGTCCACTATCCATAATGGACACTATCACCCACTCTATCACGCAGGCAGAGCAGTCAGACCGGACGGATACGTCGGACCGTCAAGGGCATTTGATCGTGTGATTGGAGTACGACGGATGCAGTTTTTTAAAAAAATGCCCATGCTTGCTGCAACGTGCCTTGCTTTGGCCGCGTCTGCTTCAACCGCAGCCACCTATAACACGTATTTTTCGGGCCTGATTTCTTCGATGGCCTTGGCCAACCGCTACCGGTCACCGCGATCGACCTTGATGGCGACGGCATTGCCGATGGATCAGGCAGCTTGTCTGCGCCGGCGACGCCGGTCAGGTTTTCGAACCAAGTGACAGGCAGCTTTATGGTCGCTGGCAGGACTTGGACAATTAATGCTTCCGCACCACCAGGCTTAGGGGTCAGTTTCACCTTCGACCTTGACCCGTCTTTTGCACTTTCAAGGACATTTCTAGACGGTTTGGTGCTTCCAGCAGGAGCCGACGGGCAACCGGAGCCCGGAAAAGAAGTGCTGCAGTTTTTCAACTTTTCTATCGGCACTGACCCTGCGCGGGTTGACATCTATTCCTGGAGCATCGCGCCGTGTGTGGCGAACAGTTGCGGTGGTGGCGCGTTCCGGGGCACGGCTGTGATTACGCCCGTCGATCCCATCCCGCCCGTGCCCCTGCCCGCCTCTGTCGCATTGCTGCCCTTGGGTTTGGCCGCCTTTGCCGTGCTGCGGCGGCGTCGGCAGGGCTGACGGGCAATCCGAGGCCGGCGGTCTGCCGTTGTGATGGGCTAGCGACGGGTCGCCCCCTCGCCGTTCACCCGCCAATTTGCGCACCGTCATGCGTAGGGGTACGGCCATGGCCGACCCGAAGACGGCATTATCTGAGAAAGCCCTGCAGAATTCAGATACAAGCCTGGCGGGTGTTTACCTATATTTAACCATTATTCGGCATAGTTAGCGTATGCAAATACGCCGCATCCTCACCCGCTCTCCCCTGCCTCTAGCGGAAACCGCAGCGGTGATCGTCGCCGTCATCTGGATGCTGTTCGCGTCGGGCTAGATCAGCGCGCCGCCTCCAACGCCGGACGAATGGTGCCTTCGATCACACGTTCGGTGATCGGTCCGGCATGGCGCAACAGAATGCGGCCCTCGCCGTCGATCAGATAGGTTTCGGGCACTCCGTACAGGCCCCACATCAACCCCATCCGCCCCGTTGTATCCGCGCCCATCTTTTCAAACGGATTGCCCAATTCATCAAGGAATTTCTGCGCCTTGTCCGGGGTGTCCTTGTAATTAACACCGTAGATCGGTACGCCTTCTGCGGCCAGCTGCATCAGACTTGGATGCTCGGCGCGGCAGGGCGCGCACCACGATGCCCAGAAATTCACCAGTTTCACGCGCCCGTCGCGCAGGTCGGCGTCGGTAAGTGCGGGCCCTGCCCCCAGTGCCACGACCTGCACCGCCGGTGCGGTTTGCCCGGCAAGCGCCGTCGGCAGCTGATCGGGGTTTTCGCGCGCCATGCCCCAGATGAACAGCGCCGCTATTCCGGCGAACACCAGTGGCGGCACAATGACCAGCCGCGAAACTCTAGCCATCCTTGCGTATCCTTTTCTCGACATCATCCAGCGCTGCCTTGGCCGCCCGCGCGCGCCAGACCGACACCGCCACCAACGCCACGATCAACGCCAGCGACACGGCATAGGACGACAGCACCTCGAAGGCATATTTTCCCAGTTCCGGCATCACGACAGTCGCTCCCGTGCCAACAGCGCCCGCGTGCGGCGGGCGCGGATTTCGGTCTGCGTGCGCAGGAACACCAGCGCCACGAACAGCAGGCCAAAGCCCGCCATGCAGACCACCAGCGGATACCAGAACACATCGGCGACGTTCTGTTCCTTGTCCAGCGACAGCGACGCGCCCTGATGCAGGCCCTGATTCCAGAAATTGACCGCATAGCGCGACAGGATCGCAAACACCGACCCAACCAGACACAGCACCGATGTCAGATCGGCGGCCGTGTCATCGTTTTCGATCGCCGACCACAGCGCGATATACCCCAGATAGAACAGGAACAGGATCAGGAACGAGGTCAGCCGCGGATCCCAGGCCCACCAAGTGCCCCACATCGGCTGCCCCCAGATTGCGCCCGTCACCAGCGCGATCACCGTCATCACCGCGCCCACCGGGGCCGCCGCCCGCGCCGCCAGCGCGGATACATGGTGCCGCCGCACGATCCAAATCAGCGAGGCGGCCAGCATCATCAACCAGGCATTGATCGCCATCAGCGCCGCAGGCACATGCAGATAGATGATCTTGACCGTGGACCCTTGCCGGAAGTCCTCGGGCGTAAAGAAAAATCCCCAGATCAACCCGCCCACCAGTGCTACCACCGCCAGTGCCGCGACCCAAGGCAGCAGCCGGTCGGTGGTGTCGATGAACTTTTTCGGGTTCGCATATTCCCAGACCGAGGCCATGGTGGTCTCCTTTTTCACGCAGTTAGATGGATCAGCGCAGGTTGACCCGCAATACCGCAGCAGAGGCAAATGGTAAAAGCGCGATCACGCCGCAGGTGATCCCCGCCAGCATCAGTATCGGCGTCGTCCAGTCCAGACCGTCGGCCCCCCGCCGCGCGGCCTCTGCACCAAAGATCAGCGTCGGCACATACAGCGGCAACACCAGCAGCGACATCAACAACCCGCCACGCTTGATCCCCACCGTCAGCGCCGCGCCAAAAGTGCCGATGACCGACAAGGCGGGTGTTCCCAACAGCAGGCTCAGCACCAGCGCGGCATAGCCGGTCACGGGCAAATTCAGCAGAACGCCCAGCACGGGGGCCGCGGCCACCAGAGGCAGGCCGGTGACCAGCCAATGCGCCAGGGCCTTGACGCTGACCAGCGCCTCGGTCGGCAGGGGGGCGGTGGCCAACAGGTCCAGCGACCCATCCTCCCAGTCCAGCGCAAAGATGCGGTCCAGCGACAGTAGGCAGGCCAGCAGCGCGCCCAGCCACAGAATGCCAGACGCGATACGGGCATGCAGCGCCTCGTCCGGGCCGACGCCAAAGGGCACCAGCACCACAACGATCAGGAAAAATGCCAGCCCAAGGCCGAACCCGCCGCCTGCGCGCACCGCCAGCGCCAGATCGCGGGACAATAGCGCGATCATGCGAAATCCCGATCAAAATCGCGATCGAACGCGTCGCCCGCCTGTACCCGCGCGCGATAGGGGGCGACGTCCAGCACTTCTGCCTCGGGCAACCCGAGGTCGATATGCGTCGCCAGCAGCGCCATGCCGCCGCCCGCCAGATGCGCCCTGACCGCGCCCGCAAACAATGCGACGGCGGCGGTGTCCAGCGACACGGTCGGCTCGTCCATCACCCAGACGGGGCGCCCGGTCACCACCATCCGCGCCAGCCCCAACCGCCGTTTCTGCCCCGCGCTCAGCGCGCCGGCCCGCCGGTCTGCCAGCCCATGCAGATCGAACGCGGTCAACGCGGCGTCGATACCGCCCTGCCCGAACACCCGGGCCCAGAAGATCAGGTTTTCGGCAACCGTCAGGGGTGATTTGATGCCATCGGCGTGCCCCGCATAGGCCATCGCCTCGCGGTCCAGACTGAGCGCGCCGGACACCGGCGGCTGCAACCCGGCTATGGTGCGCAGCAGCGTTGTCTTGCCCGATCCGTTCGGCCCACGCAGGATCAACGCGCGCCCCGGCGTCAGCCGGAACGACACGTGCTCCAGCACGGTCACCCCGCCGCGCGCCACACCCAGATTTTCGGCAATCAGGTCCATCGGCGCGGGTCTAACCCATGGGGCCCGCATCGGCAAATGCCAAAGCGGCGCGGCCTGCCTCTCGATCAGACCGGCAGCACCGCCAGCGCAACCCGCCGGCCTTCAGACACCAGCACATTGTATGTCCGGCAGGCCGCGGGCGAATTCATGACTTCCAGCCCCAGCCCCACAGCCTCTAGGGCGCGGCGCAGGTCGGCGGGCGCATGGGCAATCTCGGCCCCCATCCCCAGAAAAACCACATCCACCTGCCCTGCCAACGCCAGCAGCGGCGCTGCATCGGCGGGGCCGTCCCAGACCCGCGCGCGGTCCGCCGTCACGATCACCGCGCCACGCAATACCTGCCCCGCAACACGGAAAAAACCGGGGCCGTAGCCGTCCACCGGCACCGCACCGTCAAAATTCACCTCGGTCAGGTTCATGTCCTACCTCCAGAACGGCAGACCGCTGAGCGCGGACGCCATCACGATCACGTAGCCCGCCAAACGATAGACGCCTGCACGGGCCGGGTCAAAGATCGCGGTGCCCAGCAACGTGCCCAACATCGTCGGAATCGCCAGTAACAGGCCAATCCAGACCGGTGCAGACATCAGGTCGCCCCGCACCGCGATCAAGGCCAACAGCGTCAGGTCGAACAGGAACAGGAACACCATCGTATTGGCCCGGATCAGTACCGGCAGACTGGGCGAAGCCATGTATAGCAAAATCACCGGCGGCCCCGGCACGCCCGCCACCCCACCCAGAAACCCGGACAGCGCCCCGGTGCCGACCATTACGGGTGGCGTCATCGGCCCGCGATAGCGGAACCCCGCAATCAGGATCAGCGTCACCGCGATGCCCGCAATCGACACCACATACCGAAACACGTCCGGGTCCAGCATCACCAGCACCATCACGCCCAGCGGCAGGGCCAGTGCCATGCCCAGCCACAGCCACGCCACATCGTGCAATTGCGCCTGTGGCACAGTGCGGCGCAGGGTAGGCAACGGCCCGAACACGTCCATGACGGTCAGCGCGATCAGCGCCCAGATCGGCGGCAGCATCGCGCCCGCGACCGGCAAGAACACCAGCGCCGCACCAAACCCTGCAAAGCCGCGCACCGCCCCCGCAACCAGCGCCGCCATCACCAGCCAGATCAGCCCGGGATAACTCAGCGCCGCCGCGAGGCCGGCCGGCAGCGTTTCAGGCATTCACATCGCCGAACCGGGTACCTTTGGGGCCGTCATCGTTGGGTTTGGACCAGTCGCGCTTCACACCCAGCAACAGCACGATGTTCTTTGCCACGTAGACGGACGAATAGGTGCCGACAATGATGCCCCATGCGATGGCAAACACAAAGCCCCGGATCACGTCGCCGCCCAGCACCAGCATCGCAATCAGCGCCACCAGCGTGGTGCCCGAGGTCATGATGGTGCGCGACAGCGTTTCGTTGACCGTCAGGTTCATCAGATCGCGCAACGGCGTCGCCTTGAACTTGATCAGGTTCTCGCGCAGGCGGTCAAAGATCACCACGGTATCGTTGATCGAATAGCCGATGATGGTCAGCAGCGCCGCAATGGTCGCCAGATCGAACCGGATCTGCAGCACGGAGAAAATCCCGATGGTCAGGATCACGTCATGGATCAGCGCCACCACCGCGCCGACAGAAAACTGCCATTCGAACCGCAGCCAGATATAGATCAGGATCGCGGCCATCGCGGCGACGACAGCCAGAATGGCGGTCCGGATCAGTTCGCCCGACACCTTGGGTCCGACGCTTTCGACGGATGGAAAGGTCACGGTCGGGTCAACTGCGCGCAGCGCACCCTCGATGGCGAGAATGGTTTCGGGCGTCACGGCCTCTTCGCCGTCCTGCGCCTGAACCCGGATCATCGCGACATGCTGGTCGGCGTCAAAGGTGGGGTCGAACACCTCGGCGATGGTCACATCCCCCAACGCGAGCGGCGCAAGCGCGGTGCGATAGGTGCTGACATCGATTGCAACCGTACTTTCGGTGCGGATGGTGGTGCCACCACGAAAATCGATGCCGAAATTCAACCCGATGACCAGCCACGCCACCAGCGACAGCACCACGGCAACTCCGGAAATCCCCATCGTCAGCCATTGAAAGCGGAAGAAGTCGATGTTGGTGGTATCCGGAACCAGTTTCAGGCGCATTTCAAACCTCGATCGTCTTGGGGCGACGGAAACCGAACCAGATCACGATGATCAGGCGCGTGACATAGATCGCGGTGAACACCGATGTCATGATCCCCAGACCTAGGGTGATTGAAAACCCGCGAACCGGGCCCGACCCAACCGCAAACAGGATCGACGCGATGATGAGCGTGGTGATGTTGGCGTCGATGATCGCCGACAGCGCGCGACTGTAGCCCAGTTCGATAGCGCGCGCCGGGCCTTTGGCGGTGCGCAATTCCTCGCGGATGCGTTCGAACACCAGCACGTTGGCATCCACGGCCATGCCGATGGTCAACACGATGCCCGCGATGCCCGGCAAGGTCAGCGTGCCGCCGATCAGCGACAGCGCCCCAAAGATCAGCGCGACGTTGATGATCAGTGCGATGTTGGCGAATATCCCGAACAATCCGTAACTCAGCGCCATGAACACCATCACGGCCACAAATGCGACCACCATGGCCACCCGCCCGGCAGCGATGCTGTCGGCCCCGAGTTCCGGCCCGATGGTGCGTTCTTCCAGAAAATCGAGGCCGGCGGGCAATGCGCCCGCGCGCAAAAGCACCGCCAGTTCAGTCGATTCCTCGACGGTGAAATTGCCAGAGATGATGCCCGACCCGCCGGCGATATGCGACTGGATCACCGGAGCGGAAATGACCTCACCGTCCAGCACGATGGCGAACGGGTTGCCGATGTTGGTGGCGGTATAATCGCCGAATCGTCGTGCGCCCGCCGGATTGAACCGGAACGACACCGCAGGCTGGCCGTTCTGGTCGAACGACGGCTGTGCATCCACCAGATCTTCGCCAGTAACGACAGGTGCCTGTTCCAGAACATAAAAATTGCCCGGCTCGTCAATGGAAGGCAGCACCTCGTTGCCCGGACCGGGCGGCATGTTGGCATTGTCGGTGCGGGTGACGACCGGCTGGAACGTCAATTGCGCGGTGGTGCCGATGATGGCTTTCAATTCCGCCGCCGACCCCAGCCCCGGCACCTGAATCAGGATCCGGTCGGCGCCCTGACGCTGGATGGTAGGTTCGCGGGTACCGACCTCGTCGATGCGGCGGCGGATGATCTCAAGGCTCTGTTGCACTGTGCGGTCATCGGTGGCCTGTTTTTCGGCCTCGGACAGCCGAATGACAACATCCGCGCCATCCACAGTCACGTCCAGGTCCGACGCACCCACCCCGGTCAGACTGACGATCGGGCGGGCCAGCCCGCGCACCAGCGCCGCAGCCTGTTCGGCCATCTGCGGCTTTTCGTTCAGCCGGACGCGCAGGGCATCGTCCTGATCCGTGTCCGAATCGGGTTGCAGGCGAATTGTGCCGATCGTCGCCCGTTCGTTGCGCAACAGATCGCGCACTTCGGGCCACATGCTTTCCAGCCGCGTCTCGTAGACATCGGCCACCTTGACCTCTGCCAGCAGATGCGCCCCGCCGCGCAGGTCTAGACCAAGGTTCACCAGCCCCGATGGCAGGAACGCCGGCCATCCCGCCGCCTGTTCCGCCAGACCGGGCGCGGTAGACCCCGTGGCCAACGCCGCTGTCGCATCATTATGGGTTTCGACGCGGGTGTAGAACGCATTGGGCAACGCCAGCAGGATCCCCAAGGCACAAAGGCCAAGGATCAGCACGCGCTTCCATGTTTCGATCTGCAGCATGATGTGCCTTTTGCTCGCCGGATCAGGCCGCGGCGGGTTCGGTCTTTGACAAAACCTGCACGATGGTCGCGCGCATTACGCGGACACGGACGTTATCGGCGATTTCGATCTCTAACTCGCCATCATCCTTGACCTTGGACACCTTGCCGATGATGCCGCCCTGCGTCACCACCATATCGCCGCGCCGCAGCGCCGCCACCATCGCCTGATGTTCCTTAACTTTTTTCTGCTGTGGGCGGATCAGCAGGAAATACATGATCGCAAAGATAAGGATCAGCGGTACGAATTGCTGGATGGCTTCCATCGGGGTCCTCGGGTCTGGAGTTGGCGCGCGCCGCAGGGCCCGCGAAATCTGGCCGGAACCTATGTGGGCAGGCGCGGCATTGCAAGGCGTGATGCCGGGGTCAGGCACCAGGGACCGAATCGTCCGGCCCGAACCAGCCGTTTCGATATGCGCGGCCCGCACGCACAGCACCCCGATCAGCGCGCCGGGGACTGGCGTCCGGCCGCGGGGCAAAGTCCGGAACATCATCACGACGTTTGTCGCGCCGGCAGAACGATGAGGTCCGGATTTTCCGGGCGATTGCCATCGCGGCCAAGCTGGCCTTAGATCGCCGCAGAACCCATGGGAGGACAGGACATGACCGACAAACCCGGCTACGGCTTTGAAACGTTGCAAATACACGCGGGCGCACGGCCCGACCCCGCAACCGGCGCGCGGCAGACGCCGATCTATCAGACGACGGCCTATGTGTTCCGCGATGCCGACCACGCCGCAGCGCTCTTTAACCTGCAAGAGGTCGGCTATATCTATTCCCGTCTGACCAACCCCACCGTGGCCGTGCTTCAAGAACGCATCGCGACGCTGGAGGGCGGTGTCGGCGCGGTCTGCTGTTCATCCGGACACGCGGCGCAGATCATGGCGCTGTTTCCGCTGATGGAACCGGGGCGCAACATCGTCGCGTCGTCTCGGCTGTATGGCGGCACGATCACCCAGTTCAGCCAGACCATCCGCCGTTTCGGCTGGTCCGCGCGGTTTGTTGATACCGATGATCTGGACGCGGTGCGCGCCGCCATCGACGACAATACCCGCGCGGTGTTCTGTGAAACCATCGCCAATCCCGGCGGCTATGTCAGCGATCTGGACGCGCTGGCGCGGATCGCGTCGGATGCCGGCCTGCCGCTGATCGTCGACAACACCACCGCTACGCCATATCTGTGCCGCCCGATCGACCATGGCGCGACGCTGGTGGTGCATTCGACTACGAAGTATCTGACCGGCAACGGCACTGTCACCGGCGGGGCCATCGTCGATTCGGGGTCATTCGACTGGTCGGGATCGGACAAGTTTCCGTCCCTGTCCGCCCCCGAACCGGCCTATCACGGGCTGAAATTCCACGAAACCTTCGGCAATCTTGCGTTCACGTTCCACGGCATTGCCATCGGTCTGCGCGATCTGGGCATGACGATGAACCCGCAGGCCGCGCATTACACCCTGATGGGGATCGAAACCCTGTCGCTGCGCATGGAACGCCATGTGCAGAACGCGATGAAAGTGGCGGCATGGCTGGAAACCCATCCGGCGGTAGCGGCTGTCACCTATGCAGGGTTGCCGACCTCGCCCTATGCCGACCGGGTGGCGCGGATGTTGCCGCGCGGTGCGGGCGCGCTGTTCACCGTGCAGCTGAAGGGCGGCTATGACGCCTGCGTCCGGTTCGTGGGCGGACTAGATCTGTTCAGCCACGTGGCCAACCTGGGCGATGCCCGCAGTCTGGTGATCCATTCCGCGTCCACCACCCACCGCCAGCTGACGCTGGCACAACAGGTCGCGGCCGGGGCCGCGCCCGATGTGGTACGCCTGTCGGTGGGGATCGAAGATGCGGACGACCTGATTCGCGATCTGGATCAGGCGCTGAACAAGGCCGGCTGACCCCAATGGCAGATCCACGCCGGGCGGTGATCACCAGCCGCCCGGTATGCTTTGCCTGCGCGGGTTACTGCTGTATGCTATCAGCTGTCATCACGTCGGCTTTCCGACCCGCAGCCGGAGTGTTAGAAGCGCCGCCATGAAACCGAACTTCGCGCTGAACCTGACGTTCGACGGGATCGGCCTGCTGCACCGGGTGCCCTCTGGCTGGCATCTGGTCGGTGAGGTCGCGATCGAAGCGCCCGATATGGGCGCTGCTCTGGCGGTGCTGCGCCAGACGGCGCTGGCGCTTGACCCGGCTGGGCTGCGCAGCAAGCTGGTAATACCTAACGAACAGATCCGCTTTCTGACGCTGCAGACCGACCCGCATGCCACGGAAACCAACGTGCGCGCCGCGCTGGAGGGGGCAACGCCCTACGCGGTGGATGATCTGGCCTATGACTGGACGCTGGAAGGCGACACGCTGCACATTGCGGCCGTGGCCCGTGAAACCCTGGCCGAAGCCGAAGCGTTCGCGATGTCCCACGGGTTCAACCCCGTCAGTTTTGTGGCAACCCCGGATCAATCGGTGTTTCCGGGCGAGCCGTTTTTCGGCCTGACGGGCGCGGCACCGACGCTTGTCGGTGCAGGCGTCCCGGTCGCGCGCGACCTGCAGCCGATCCGGGTCATCGGCCATGCCCGTATGCCCGACCCTGCTCCCGCACCGGACCCGGTCCCCTCCGAGGCGGCAACGTCCGCGCTGGCCACAGTCGAAACAGCGATGCCCGTGGTCGATACCGCCGCGGCGGCGGGCAACGCGGACCGGACCCGTGCAGCAGCACTGCCGGCTGACACCGATGTGGGCATCACTGCGATGTCCACCCCGGCCCCCGCAGGTATGCCGCCCGTTCAGCCCGCTGCGCCGACGTTTGCATCGGTGCGCACGCGCCCGGCCGGATTGGTCACCGAGCAGGCCGCGGCGGGTTCAAACCAGCCCGAAACGATGCCCGATACGCTTTCCGATGCCACGTCGGGGGCAATGTCCGGGGCTGATGAACCGGCGATCGTAAACGACCGCCCCGCGGCAAGGACCGACAGCCCCGCAACACCCGGCGCGCAAAACGCCGCGGAAAGACCTGCGGGCGCAAGGGCGGGCGCCGGCAAAACTGCGACAAATCCGGCGGGCGCGGGCAAGACCGGCACGTTCAACGCGGGGGTGACGGCGCCCCGGATTGCCGCCGACACCTTGCGCCCGCGCCGCGCCGCGCCCCCGGCCAAACACCCTGAACCGCCCGCTGCGTCACCACGGGTGTCGCTTTCCCCCGCCAGCCGTGGCCCGATCCCGGGGGCACCGCCACAACCGGCTCCGGCCGCGAACCGGCCACGGCGCGGCGCTAACTTTTCGGGCGCGACGGCGGCGTTCGTGGCCATGTTGGGGCGCGCGTTGCGTCGGCCCCCGATCACTGGATTGACCCCGCCCCTGTTGCCCGCAAACGACCTGACGGCGGTCGAACGGGACAAGATGACCGTGTTCGGCGCCCGCAAACCGGCGGAGGCCGGGGCGGTCGCGCTGCCGGCCCGCGGCAAACCGCGGTATCTGGGCCTTGCGCTGACCCTGGTTTTGCTGGTTTTTCTGGCGGGCGTCGCGGCGTGGGCCTCGATTTTCGGTGAAACGACCCTGGGCTGGTTGCGCGGCGACGATGCCCCGGCAGTGGCTGGGCTGTCCGATACCGAAACCATCACCACCCGCCTCGTCGAACCGGGACAGGCCCCCGCAGACCCGTCCATCGCGATCATTGACCCCGATCAGCCAGACCAGGACGCCCTTTTGCCAGACGCTGCCTTGGCAACGAACCTCGACGGTCTGACGCCGGAAGAACTGGTCGATTCCGAACCTGAAACCGCAGATGCACAGATCGTGACGGATATAGTCATCCCCGACCTGCCCGTTTCGAATCTGCCTGTTGCGAACGTGACCAATTCGGATCTGGTCATAGCAGACCAGACTGATCCCGACCTGGCCACCGCAGACACCACGGCGGTGGACATCGCCGCGCTGGACCTCGCCGATGACACCAGCCCGGCCATGGCCGCACCGTTTGATACCGGGCTGTCGGAACCGGCTCCGCCTGCATTGCCCCCCGTGGTGCGTCCGGAAACCGCCGCGGATGCGGCGGCGCGCTATGCCGCGACCGGGATCTGGCAGGTGGCACCCGATGCGCCCAGTGCTCCCGGCCTGATCGATCTGGACGCGCTGTATATCGCCTCGATCGATCCGGCCATCCGGGCCGATGATGCCGTGGCCCTGCCGACCATGGTGGCCCTGCGCCCTGATGGGCCGCCTGCGCCGCTGTCATCGCCCGCCGCCGCCGGCACGACATTCCGGCTGGACGCACGTGGTCTGGTCGAAGCCACGCCCGACGGCGCGTTCACGCCCGATGGCGTACGGGTGGTCGCGGGGCGGCCGCCGGTCGTGCCGCCTGCTGCCGTGCTGACCCGCGCCGCGCCGGCCCCCGTGGTGGTGGTTCCGCCGACCGCGCGACTGGCCGCGTTTCGCCCGCGCGCCCGGCCCGACAATCTGTCGGACGGGGCCGAACGGGCGGCACTGGGAGGGCTGACGCGCACCGAACTGGCAGAGTTCCGGCCGCGCCCGCGCCCGGCCGCCGTCATCGCCCGCGCTGATGCACAGGCAAAAGAGGCCGCCGTGGCCGCAACCGTCGCCACGGCATCCGCTGCTGCGGCCGCAACCGCGGCGGCGTCGACCGCTGCCGTGGCCTTGGTACAAGGCGCGGCACAGCCTCTGGATCGCGCGCCTGCAGTCAAACCTCGGTTGCGGCCCCAGGATCTGGGGCTGCCGGACGGCAAAGCCCGCGAGGCCAGCGTTGCGGACAGCCGAGCCCGCGACAACGACGCCGGGTCGCCGGAACCCGGCGCGGACGCCTCGACCGCCGGCAGCATTTCGCGCGAAGAGGCGGAAGACGACGAAGGCGAGGTGCAGGTTGCGTCGGCACGCGGCAAGACCGTGCAGCCCAGTGTACCGTCGCAAGCCAATGTCGCCAGGACCGCAACCGAAAAGAACGTGCTGAACCTGCGCGAGGTCAACCTGATCGGCGTCTATGGCACACAACAAAGCCGCCGCGCGCTGGTGCGGTTGTCCAACGGGCGCTACCAGAAGGTCAAGGTAGGCGACCGCGTCGACGGTGGCCGCGTGGTGGCCATTTCGGACGGCGAATTGCGCTACACCAAGGGCGGGCGCAACGTCACGTTGCGGATGCCGCGCAGCTGACCGTCAGCCAGCCTGATGCACCGCCGACACTTCGGCGCGGATGATGGCGGCGATCACGTCGCAATCGGCAAGACTGAACGTCAACGGCAACCGCATGTCCAACAGCCCGGCCAGAATGCGGTCGGTGCGCGGCATCACGCGCGGCGGCGCGTAGCGCCAGCTGTCGTGGCGGGACGTGAACGCCACCGGTTCTGCCGCGCCGAACCATTTCAACTCGACACCTCGCCCGGCGCAGCGGCGGACCACCTCGGTGACCTGCGGCTCGCGCCAGTCCAGCAGCAGGAACTGGATCGACGACCCGACATAATATTCCTGTTCCGGTCGCGTCACCACGGTCAGGCCCGGCGTGCCCTGCAACCCCGCCTCGACCGTGCGGTAACGGTCGTTCCAGCGGTCGCACTGGTCCATCAGCCGCGCCAGTTGCGGGCGCAGGATCGCCGCACGCAGATGGTCCATCCGGCCCGACACGTTCGGCGTGTCGTAACGTATCGTTTCATAAGCCTCGGGTCCCGGCCCGGCGGTGTGGCGACCGTACAGCATGTAGCTGCCCGACAGCATCGTCGCGCGCGCCATCACCTCGGCGTCACGCGACACGATCAGGCCGCCCTCTCCGGAATTCATGTGTTTGTAAGTCTGGGTCGAATAACAGCCGATGATGCCATCCGTGCCCGACAACCGCCCGTTCCACCGCGCGCCCATGGTATGGGCGCAATCCTCGATGATCTGCACACCCAGATCGCCGCAGACCGCCAGCAGCCGGTCCATGTCGCACAGATGCCCGCGCATATGTGACAGCATCAGCACCTTCGCCCCCGTGGCGCGGGCCTGCGCGGCCATATCGTCGATATCCAACGTCAACGATTCCGTCACCTCGACGAACACCGGCACCGCCCCGATACTGGCAATCGCACCGGGTACGGGGGCCAGCGTGAACGCGTTGGTCAGTACAGAATCGCCATGCTGGACCCCCAACGCCCGCAGCGCACAGGCCAAGGCATAGCCCCCCGAGGCGACCGCCAGACAATAGGGCATGCCCATTGCAGCGGCGAATTCGCGTTCCAGCGTCGCGGTTTCGCCTTCTTCGCCGGGCAGCAGGTTGTAGCGGTGCAGCCGGCCTGACCGCAGAACAGCCAGTGCCGCCGCGATCCCGTCTTCCGGGATCGGTTCCTGCTGGGTGAAATTGCCGGTGAATTTCTCCGGCAGCATGGCGGGGGTGCGGGGTGTCACGTTCATGTTTGGTAATCTGGCGCGCGACAGCCCCAAGGTCAACGCCACCTCAGCCGATAAGCCGCGCGGTTTCGGTGGACAGTTCGTCGAAATGACCGATCAGCCCTTCGGGGTCCAGCGTGCGCACGTCATCATCGCCGGGCCCGAAGGTAACGAGGATGCAGGGCAGTTCGGCCGCCCGCGCAGTGTTGCGGTCGGTGGCGGTGTCGCCGATCAATACGGCGCGCGACAGATCACCCCCGGCCCTGCGGATCGCCTCAAACAGCGGGCGCGGGTCGGGTTTGCGTTGCGGCAGCGTATCCGCCCCCACCAGACTGCCAAACAGTTCGCGTGCCCCCAGTCGCTGCATCAGCACCTCGGCGAGGGCCTCCGGCTTGTTGGTGCAGATGCCGGTGGCATAGCCCGCAGACCGCAGCGCCTCGACCGCCGCGATGGCGCCGGGATACAACTGGGTATGGGTGCAGATGTCGGCCCCATACGCCTCCAGCAGGCGGGGATACCAGCGTTCGGCCTCGTCCGTCACGCGCGCATGGCCGATCCGGTCCAACCCCAGCTTCAGCATCGCCTTGCCGCCCCGCAACGCAGTGCCGGCATCGGCAGGCGTCAGCACCGCCCCTGCCCCCATGGCCGCGAAACAAGCGTTCGCCGCGGCCAGCAGATCGCCGCTGGTATCCGCCAAAGTACCGTCCAGATCAAAGATCACCGTGCGCATGCGCTTCCTTTCGCCAGTTCCTGCGCCGCGTGTCACATGCGGCAATCATTCTTGATGATTACCCGACTTGTGCGGGGTCTGCATTCGGTTAAAACGGCCTCGCACCAAGGGAAAGCGGTATATCAGCATGATTGCACTGGTTGTTCTGGCCGCCGGCATGGGGACGCGGATGAATTCCGACCTGCCCAAGGTGTTGCATCCGCTGGCCGGGGCGCCGCTGCTGCATCATGCGCTGAAATCGGGCGCGGCACTTGCACCGGACCGCGTCGTTGTGGTGGCAGGCCATGACGTGGACCGGGTGACGCGCGCCACGCAGGACTGGGACGACAGCGCCATTGTCGTGGTGCAGGACCCGCAACTGGGCACCGCCCATGCGGTCGATCAGGCGCGCGCGGCGCTGGCGGATTTCGACGGCGATGTGATGGTGCTGTATGGCGACACGCCGTTCATCCAGCCGGAAACGCTGTTGGCGATGGTCGAGGCCCGCGCCACGTCCGATGTCGTGGTGCTGGGGTTTCAGGCCGCCGTCCCGGGCCGTTACGGCCGTCTGGTGATGGTGGGCGCCGCGTTGGAACGCATCGTGGAATTCAAGGACGCATCACCTGAAGAACGCGCGATAACCTTATGTAATTCAGGCGTTGTATGTGCGGATCGTACGGTGCTGTTCGATCTTGTCGCGGCGGTGGGAAACGCCAACGCGGCGGGCGAATATTACCTGACGGACATCGTCGGATTGGCCCGCGCCCGTGGCCTGACCGCGACCGCCGTGACCTGCGCTGAGACGGAAACGCTGGGCATCAACACCCGCCCCGAACTGGCCGCCGCCGAGGCGCTGTTCCAGACCCGCGCGCGCATCGCGGCGCTGGACGACGGGGTGACGCTGCTGGCCCCCGATACCGTGCATTTTGCCCATGACACGGTGCTGGGGCGCGACGCTGTGGTGGAACAATTCGTGGTGTTCGGCCCCGGCGTCACCGTCGAAACCGGCGCCACCATTCGCGCGTTTTCGCATCTGGAAGGCTGCCATGTCGGCGAAGGCGCGGTGGTCGGCCCCTATGCCCGCCTGCGCCCCGGCGCGGAACTGGGCGACCATGTGCACATCGGCAATTTCGTCGAGGTCAAGAACGCGATCCTTGGCACCGGGGCCAAGGCGAACCACCTGTCATATATCGGCGACGCGGATGTGGGCGAACGCACGAACATCGGCGCGGGGACCATCACCTGCAACTATGATGGCGTGATGAAACACCGCACGACCATCGGCGCGCGCGCCTTCATCGGGTCGGACACCTTGCTGGTCGCACCGGTGCGGGTGGGCAATGACGCGATGACCGGATCAGGGTCGGTGATCACGCAGGATGTACCGGATGGGGCCTTGGCGTTGGGGCGCAGCCCGCAGGTGACAAAACCGGGTCGCGCTGTCCGATTGATCGAATTGTTAAAGGCCAAGAAGGCCAAGCTTGAAAAAGGATCGACATAATGTGCGGAATTGTCGGGGTCCTGGGCACGCATGAGGTCGCACCGATCCTCGTCGAGGCGTTAAAGCGGCTGGAATATCGCGGCTATGACAGCGCGGGCATCGCCACGGTCAATAAGGGCCGGCTGGACCGCCGCCGCGCCGTCGGCAAGCTGGTGAACCTGTCCGACCTTCTGGTGCACGATCCGCTGGCGGGCACGTCGGGCATCGGGCATACCCGTTGGGCGACGCATGGGGCGCCCACGGTTGCCAACGCGCATCCGCATACCTCTGGCCCCGTGGCCGTGGTGCATAATGGCATCATCGAGAATTTCCGCGATCTGCGCACGGAACTGGCCGCCAAGGGCCATCATTTCGTGACCCAGACCGACACCGAAACCGTGGCCCTGCTAGCGCATCAATTCATGATCGAAGGTGCGGGTCCGGTCGATGCGGCGCGTCAGACCATTGCGCGGTTGCAGGGGGCCTTTGCCTTGGCGTTTCTGTTTGACGGCGAACAGGACCTGATGATCGCCGCCCGCAAGGGCAGCCCGCTGGCGATCGGGCATGGCGATGGCGAGATGTATGTGGGGTCGGACGCGATCGCGCTGGCCCCGATGACCGACCGCATCACCTATCTGGAAGAAGGCGATTGGGCGGTCCTGACCCGGAGCAGCGTGGTGATCCGGGGCGCGGACGGGCGTCTGGTCAACCGCGACATGCGCAAGATCCGCATCGAAGGCGCGCGCATCGACCGCGGCGGCTACAAGCATTTCATGGCCAAGGAAATCGCCGAACAGCCCCGCGTGATCGGCGAGGCGGTGCGCAATTACCTGAGCGCCGATGGCGACCGCGTCGTGCTGCCCGGCGGCAGCATCGACTGGTCCAACGTGACCCGCCTGACACTGGTGGCGTGCGGCACGGCGTTCTATGCCTGCTACACCGCAAAGTACTGGTTCGAACAGATCGCGCGCCTGCCGGTGGATATCGATGTGGCGTCCGAATTCCGCTACCGCGAACCGCCGATCCAGAAGGGCACCGTGGCGCTGTTTGTCAGCCAATCCGGCGAAACCGCTGATACACTGGCTGCGCTGCGCTATTGCCGTGACCGCGCCGACCGGATCGTGTCGGTGGTCAATGTACCCGAAAGCTCGATTGCGCGCGAAAGCGATCTGGCGCTGCCGATCCACGCCGGGGTGGAAATCGGCGTCGCCTCGACCAAGGCGTTTACCTGCCAGTTGACGGTGCTGTTGATGCTGGCGTTGCAGGCGGCCCATGCGCGCGGCGAACTGGATGATACGAAACTGGCGCATCACCTGTCGGCATTGCGGGGGCTGCCCGCCATTCTGAGCGGTGCGCTGGACATCAGCGCCGAGGTGGAACGCATCGCCCGCCTGCTGGCCGAGGCGCGCGATATCCTGTTTCTGGGCCGCGGGCAAATGTATCCGCTGGCGCTTGAAGGCGCACTGAAACTAAAGGAAATCAGCTATATACATGCCGAAGCTTATGCATCAGGTGAGCTGAAACACGGCCCCATTGCCCTGATCGACGCCAAAGTGCCCGTGGTGGTGATGGCCCCCTATGACGATCTGTTCGACAAGACGGTGTCGAACATGCAAGAGGTCATGGCCCGTGGCGGCAAGGTGGTGATGATCACCGATCATGCCGGTCGCACCGCGGGATCGCAGGGTGCCTGGGAGGTGATCGAGATGCCGGCCGTTGATCCGTTCCTGACCCCGATCCTTTATGCCCTGCCGGCTCAGTTGCTGGCCTATCACACCGCGATCGCCAAAGGCACCGATGTGGACCAGCCCCGTAATCTGGCGAAATCGGTGACTGTGGAATGATCTGCGCTATGTATAAGTCCAGGTAATCGTGAGGACCCGATGGATCGTCGACTGTTCATGATCGGAGCACTGTCGCTGGGTGGTTGCGCCACCTTGCCGGCATCACCCGACCTGCCGACCCGGCCGATAACGCTGGATCAGGCCTTTATGGGTCGCAAACGCGGCGCAGGGCTGTTTCGCGTTCCCCTGACCGGGGACGAACGGCGGTTTACCGCACTGTTGAACGGGCATCTGTCGCGGGACGGCCAACGGCTGACGATTGTCGAGGATTTCCTGTATGATGATGGCCAGAAAAATCGCCTGACCTGGGTGTTTGACCGTGCCGGTGCCGGTCGGTGGATCGGACGGCGGGAAGACACCGTTGGAACGGCTACGGCCATCGAACAGAACGGCGAAGTGCGGTTGAGCTACACCGCCGATTTCGCCTCGGACACCTCGGTCACCCGGCTGGGATTTGAGGATGTGATCTATCAGCGCGCCGACGGCGTGATCGTGAATGACGCAGTTGTGACGCGATTCGGTTTTCCGATCGGCACGGTCCGCTTTGAAATCCGGTCTTGAGGCATGATGACCGCAACACAGGCGCTGGCTGATCTGGAAGCGCAGGCCGACCCCGCGCGCGCCATCGGCATGGCCGACTATCACAAGGTGCCGCGCCGCTATCTGGGTGTGACCAACACGGCGCTGAACGACATGGCGCAGGGCTGGCGGCAGAGCCTGACGCTGGACCAACGGTTGGAAATGGCCGACGAGCTGTGGCGCAGCAACATCTACGAAGCGCGCGTCGTGGCGGCAAAACTGCTGACGCAGGCGCGCATCCGGCCATCAGATGACGTCGTCTGGGACATGATCTGTGGCTGGGTGCCCGATTTCGACAGTTGGGCGATTGCCGATCACGCCATGATGGCGGGCCAACGCCGGATCATGGCCGATCTGACGCGGCTGGATCGGGTCGAGGTATGGACCCGCGACCCCAGCCATTGGGTGCGCCGCGCCGCGATGGTCGGTACTCTGGGTCTGGCGCGGCTGAACCACCTGTCCGAGGCAGAAACGGCGGCGCGTGAACATGTGCTGGGCTGGGCCGCGAATTTCGTGCGCGACCCGGAATGGTTCATCCAGAAATCCGTCGGTTGGTGGCTGCGCGATCTGTCAAAGCACGACCCGGACCGCGTGCGCGCGTTCATGGCCGAAAACGGCCGCGCGATGAAACCGTTCGCACGGCGCGAGGCGGAAAAGTACCTGACGCCAGTTTAGATCGTAAAAGGACCCGGTTTGCGCGCGGGACGGCCCCTGCGCAACCCGCTCTTGCTGAAGCCGCGCTTAGGGCCTAGCGTCTGGCCATGGACATGCCGCTCATCGATCCGTTTCACCGTCGAATTTCCTATCTGCGGGTGTCCGTCACCGACCGCTGCGATTTTCGATGTGTTTATTGCATGTCGGAACAGATGACGTTCCTGCCGAAAAAGGACCTGCTGACGCTGGAGGAACTGGACCGGCTGTGTTCCACGTTCGTCGGGCTTGGCGTGGAAAAACTGCGGATCACCGGTGGTGAGCCTTTGGTGCGCAAGGGCATCCTGACGTTTTTCGAAGCCATGGCGCGACATCTGCAAACCGGCGCGTTGCAGGACCTGACCCTGACCACCAATGGTAGCCAGCTGGACCGTTTTGCTTCCGACCTGGCGGGGCTGGGCGTACGTCGGGTGAATGTGTCGCTCGACACGCTGGATGATGCGAAATTCGCGGCCATTACCCGCTGGGGCCGCCTGCCTCAGGTTTTGCGCGGGATCGATGCAGCGCGGGCCGCGGGGCTGCGGGTCAAGATCAACGCGGTAGCCCTGAAGGGCGTGAACGATGACGAGTTGTTCCGTCTGACCGAATGGTGCGCGGCCGAAGGTCATGACCTGACCTGGATCGAGGTCATGCCGATGGGCGATATCGGCAACGAAGACCGGCTGGACCAGTTCTGGTCGCTGCGCGACCTGCGTGCGCGGCTGGCGGCGCGGTACAGCCTGACCGATCTGGCGGAACGCACCGGGGGGCCCGCGCGCTATGTCAGGCTGGAAGAGACCGGGCAGAAGATCGGGTTCATCACGCCCCTGAGCCATAATTTCTGCGAAAGCTGCAACCGGGTCCGGATCACCTGCACCGGCGAGATCTACACCTGTCTGGGGCAGGAAGGCCACAGCGATCTGCGCGCGCCGTTGCGGGCGTCCACTGATGACGTGGTTTTGGAGGCCGCGATCCGTGCGGCCATCGGCCTGAAACCCAAGGGGCATGATTTCGACTATGCCCGGCAGGACGTGGCCGGCCGCGTCAGCCGCCACATGAGCCACACCGGCGGATGATCGCAGCCAGGGCAAGGGGGCTCTGCCCCCCTTGACCCCCCGGGGTATTTTCGAACCAAAAAAGCCGGTCGGACCGTGCGCATGTTTGGTACAGGTAAGGTCAGGCGGCGGGCATCCGGCGTTCGACCATTTCGGCATACCAGGAACAGCCCGCCGGGATCAGCGCGTCGTTGAAGTTGTATTCCGGGTGATGCACCATCGCCGTATCGCCATTGCCGACAACGATATAGGCGCCCGGGCGTTCTTCGAGCATGAAGGCAAAATCCTCGCCACCCATCACCAAAGGCGCGGGCAGGCAGTCGCCGCTGACCATACGTGCAACCTCGGCGGCGAATTCGGTGGGTTCGTCATGGTTCACCATCACCGGGTAGTTGCGGTTGTAGTTCAGCGTGATCGTGCCGCCGAATGTGGCGGCGACGCCGGCGCAAATCTCGGTCATGCGCTTTTCAGCAAGATCGCGCAGCGCAGTGGACAGCGTGCGCACGGTGCCCTTGATCGCGACGCGCTGCGGGATGACGTTGAAAGCCTTGGACGAGGTTTCAAAGCTGGTGATCGACACCACGATCTGTCCGATCGGGTCAGAATTGCGGCTGACGATGGATTGCAGTGCAGTGACCAGATGCGCGGCCATCAGCGTGGTGTCCACGGTTTCCTGCGGTTTGGCGGCATGGCCGCCCTTGCCTTCGCAGTCGATGGTGATCAGGTCGGTGGCGGCAAAAAACGGGCCGGGGCGGATCGCGAACTGGCCCACCGGCATGCCGGGCCAGTTATGCATGCCGTAGACCTCCTGAATGCCGAAGCGGTCCATCATGCCGTCCGCGCACATTTCGCGCCCGCCGCCACCGCCCTCTTCGGCGGGTTGAAAGATCACCACGGCGGTGCCGTCGAAATTGCGGGTTTCCGCGAGGTATTTCGCCGCGCCCAGCAGCATCGCGGTATGGCCGTCATGACCGCAGGCATGCATCGCGCCGGGGGTTTTCGAGGCATAGGGCAGCCCGGTCTGTTCATTGATCGGCAGCGCGTCCATATCGGCGCGCAGACCCACCACGCGGCCAGAGGCGGTAGAGCGCCCGCGAATCACGCCCACCACGCCGGTGCGACCGATGCCGGTGACAATTTCATCGCAGCCGAATTCGCGCAGC
This sequence comes from Rhodobacterales bacterium, assembly GCA_038205135.1. Classification (GTDB taxonomy): domain Bacteria; phylum Pseudomonadota; class Alphaproteobacteria; order Rhodobacterales; family Rhodobacteraceae; genus UBA9554. The sequence goes on along the minus strand of JBBRCF010000005.1, from coordinate 38,348 downwards.
TTTTCGGCGACGATTCCTGCGGTGCGGTGGGTTTCGAACAGGATTTCCGGGTGTTCGTGCAAATCATGCCGCCAGGCAGTGATTTCTTGGTGCATTTCTGCAAGGCGATTTTTGACGGGCATAGCGGGTCTCCTGATCAGCGGGGCATGCGGCGTTCGACGACTTCGGCAAAGAAGCTGGCCCCGTAGGGCGCGGCCGTGTCGTCGAAATCATAGGCGGGGTGGTGGCACATGGCGGTGTCACCATTACCAAGAAAGATATAGGCGCCCGGGCGCGCCTCGAGCATGTAAGAGAAATCCTCGGCTGGCATGATCGGCGGCGTGTTGCGGTCAACCTTGCCGGGGCCAGCGACGGTTTCGGCGCAATCGGCGGCGAGCGTGGTCTGATCGGCGTGGTTCACCGTGGGCGGGTAGCCGCGGTTGTAGGCGATATCGGCCGTCGCACCATGGGCTGCGGCGATGCCGCCAACCAGCGCCTTGAACTGTGCCTCGACGCCATCGCGCACATCGGCGTCGAAACAGCGCACCGTACCGCGCAGTTTCACCGTCTGCGAGATCACGTTCTGGGTGTCGCTTTCGGTCAGGAATGTCGCGACGGTCAGGACCGCGTGCCGCACCGGATCGACATTGCGCGACACGATGGCGTTCAGGGCCATCACGATCTGGCTGCCGACCAGCACGAGGTCGATCGCCTTGTGCGGCACGGCGGCATGTCCGCCTTTGCCATGCAGGGTGACGTCGAATTCATCGGCCGATGCCATTTGCGGCCCGGACCGGATGGCGAATTCGCCGACGGGCATGCCAGGCATGTTGTGCAACCCGTAGACCTCGTTCACGTTCCAACGGTCCATTACACCGTCCTCGACCATTTTCAACCCACCTGCCCCGCCTTCTTCGGCGGGTTGGAACAGCAGCACCACAGTGCCGTCGAAGTTGCGGGTTTCACAGAGGTATTTCGCCGCCCCCAACAGCATCGCGGTATGCCCATCATGGCCGCAGGCATGCATCGCGCCGGGGATTTTCGAGGCATAGGGCAGCCCGGTGATTTCCGACATCGGCAGCGCATCCATGTCGGCGCGCAGCGCAGTGGCGCGGCCGGATGCGGTGGATTGCCCGCGGATGACGCCGACCACGCCGGAAATACCGACGCCTTCGACCACCTCGTCGCAGCCGAATTCCCGCAGCTTGGCCGCCACCGTCGCGGCGGTGCGATGGACGTCGAACATGACCTCGGGGTGTTCGTGAAAATCGCGCCGCCAGGTGGTCATCTCGGCGCTCAGTTCAGCGATGCGGTTCTTGATCGGCATGATGGGCTCCGGTTCGGGTCAGGGTTTCGCCAGGCGCATCTCGGCCAGCGTGGCAAAGAAACTGGCGCCGGCGGGGATGATGTCGTCGTTGAATTCATAGGTCGGGTTGTGCAGGTCCGCGCTGCTGCCGTTGCCGATCCAGACAAAGGCGCCAGGGCGCGCCGCCAGAATATCGGCGAAATCCTCGGCGGCCATGTCGGGGGCCATGTCGGTCCGCACATCGCCCGCGACGCGGCGCGCAGCGGCGGCGGCATGTCCGGCGGCGGCGGCCTCGTTCAGCACCGGATCGACGCCGCGGAAATAATTCACCGCGGCGGTCGCGCCATAGGCCGCTGCCGTGGATTGCGCCAGCGTCGCGATGCGGTCGCGCAGCATCGGGCGCAGGGATATATCGAAAAACCGCGTGGTGCCGCGCAGGATCACCTGATCAGGGATCACATTGTAGGCGGTGCTGTCGGATTGGATCGCGCAGACCGACACCACGACCGGCTGATGCGGGTCGGTGTTGCGCCCGGGGATCGAGGGCATGGCGACCACGATGGCTGCCGCCGCCAGCGTCGTATCCACCGCCAGATGCGGACGCGCGCCGTGGCCGCCACGGCCCTGCACGGTGATCTCGAACCCGTCGGCGGCGGCCATCATCGTCCCCGGGCGCACGGCGAACTGGCCCGCCGCCAGCCCCGGCCAATTGTGCATGGCATAGACCTCGTCCACTGCGTAATCGTCTAGCACGCCATCGGCCAGCATGGCCTGCGCGCCGCCGCCGCCTTCTTCGGCCGGTTGGAACAGCAACACCACGCGGCCCGCAAAAGCGCGGGTCTCAGCCAGATAGCGCGCGGCGGTCAACAGCATGGTGGTGTGCCCGTCATGCCCGCAGGCATGCATCCGCCCCGGTATGGTCGATGCATGCGGCAGGCCGGTGCGTTCGGTCAGGGGCAGCGCGTCCATGTCAGCCCGAAACGCGATGGTACGGCCGGGCGCGTGCCCCTCGATGACGGCGACCACGCCCGTTTGACCCACGCCGGTGCGCACCAGATCGCAGCCGAAATCGCGCAGACGCTGCGCCACGAAGGCGGCGGTTTCATGTTCGGCAAAGCGCAATTCCGGGTGCGCATGCAGGTGCTGCCGCCATTCCCGGGCGTCAGAAACGAAATCGGCGATACGGTTGGTGATCGGCATGGTGGTCCTTTGTCGTGATGCTGACCCATCGGCGCGGGACCCGCAAGGGTTACAGGTTGGGACCCGGCGTCAAAGGTTGTCCGTCATGGAACCGCCCGAACCGAAACCGGGTCATGTCATGGCCCAAGGCACGCCCCTGCACCATATCCGCCACGATGCGGCCGAACGCCGGCCCGATGCCAAATCCGTGCCCGCACATGCCGGTGGCCACCGTCAGCCCCGGCAGCGCCGCGCAACGATCGACGATCGGCACGACATCGGGCAGCACGTCGATCATGCCGGCCCAGGCACGGGCGACGCGCGGGGGGGCGGTGCCAGGAAACGCGGCGGCGAATTGGCGCGGCAGTTCCGCGGCTTTTGCGGCCGGCGGCGCGGGGTCGAGAATGCGCATCCGTTCAAACGGCGAGGTTTCATCATCACGCCAGCGTCGCGGCGTGGTCCATGCATCGGGAAACCCGCGCGGGGCGGCCAGACGAGGCACCACCTGAAACCCGCCTTTTGCCAATAATTTCAGATAGATGGGTGCATTTCTAACCGCATCCGGCCCGATGAACAGTTCGGAATAGGCCGAGGGCGCCAGCGTATAGCCGCCATCATCGCGCCGCCGCCACGCAAAATCCGCATCCGTGGCCGCACCCGCCTGCACATCAGGCACGGCATCGGTCGCCACCACGGTCGCGCGCACCGACAATTGCGGGATGCGCACGCCATGCCGCGCCAGAAACAGCGCCGACCACGCGCCGCCTGCCAGCACCACTTGCGCGGCGCGCACTGGCCCGCGTTCCGTCACCACGCCCGCGACGCGGCCTGCGGCCATGTCCAGCCCCCGCACCGCGCAATTTTCGCGGACCACCACACCTTCGCGCGCGGCCAGCCGGGCCAGATCGGGCACCGCCGCCCAAGGTTCGCCGCGCATGTCAGATGCAGTATGCAGCGCGCCCGCCCAACGGTCATCCGCATTGGGCATCAGCGCGCGCAATTCCGCACGGGTCAGGATGCGGCTGTCCAGCCCGTGCCCGCGCGCCGATTCAAGCCAGTCACCATAGCCCAGCAGCGTCCGGGTATCGCGCGCCAGATAGGTCACGCCCACGGTCGCAATCCCCAGCCGGCCCTGACAGTCGCGGTTCAGGTCGGCCCACAGCCCGCGCGATTCAAGCGAGATCGGGATTTCTGCCGGATCGCGGCCTTGCGTGCGGATCCAGCCCCAGTTGCGGGTCGATTGTTCCGCTCCCACGCGGCCCTTGTCCAGCAGCACGACCGACAGACCCGCGCGCCGCGCATAGATCGCGGTTGCCACCCCGATGACACCACCGCCGATGATGACCAGATCGCAGGCATCGGGCAGCGGCCCGTCATGTTCAGGGACGGCCTGCTCGGCGGCTTTGGACAGCCAGTGCGGAACGCTCACAGTCTGGCCAGCAGCCGCTGCATGAAGGCGTGGCCTTCGGTGAATTGCGCGACAGTGATGTATTCGTCCGGCTGATGCGCCTGCGCGATATCGCCCGGGCCGCAGACCACGGCGGAATAGCCCTTGTCCTGAAACTGTCCGGCCTCGGTGCCATAGCTGACGACGTGCATGCCATTGTCACCGGTGATCGCGCGCACCAGCGCCTCGGCGGGGCCATCGGCCTCGGGCCGCAGGCCCGGCACGGCGAATCGTTCCTGCACGTCGATCCGCGCCTCGGGGCGGACCGCTTGCATACCGGCCTCCACCTTGCGGATTTCGGCCAGCACGCGGTCGCGCCACACGGAGGTGTCATCCGACGGCACCGCGCGCCAACCAAGATCGAACCGGCAATGTTTCGCGGTGATGTTTGCCGCCGTGCCGCCTTGGATCGTACCGGTGTGCAGCGTGGTATAGGGCGGATCGAACATCGCGGCGATATCGGTTGGGGTGGCGGCGGCGCTGGCCGCGTTCACCTCGTTGGCCCACTGGATCAGCCGCGCGCCTTCCATAATCGCCGAAACGCCCTGATAGGCGATCGAGGAATGCACCTCGAACCCCCAGACATCCAGCATGAACCCCTGCCCACCTTTGTGCCCCGTGACAGCCGCCATCATCGACGGCTCGCCCACGATGACCGATGCCGCCTTGGGGAACATGCGCAGCATTTCGTCGATCATCGGCGGTGCACCGGTGCAGCCCACCTCTTCGTCGAACGACAGTGCCAGTTGCAGGGGCCGCGCCACGCCGCGCTTGTGCGCCTCGACCGTGGCCCAGATCGCAAGGGCATCGAAACCCTTCATGTCGCAGGTGCCACGGCCATAGTATTTGCCGTCGCGTTCGGTGACGGTCCAGGGGTCAGACGTCCAGGGTTGGCCATCGACGGGCACCACATCGGTATGTCCCGACAACACCAGCCCGCCCGCAACATCCGGCCCCGCATGGGCTATCAGCGCGGCCTTGTGCGGCTGTTTCGGGTCGGGCCAGCGATGGGTGCGGATGCCGTGGCCATCCAGATAATCCTGCACCCAATCCACCAGCGGCAGGTTGGTGTCACGGCTGACCGTCGGAAACGAAATCAGCTTGGTCATCAGGTCCAGTGGGGACAGATGGATGGTCATAGTCGGTATCCTCCTGAAACAGTCAGCACGTCGCCGGTAATGAAAGCCGCCTGATCACCGATCAGGAACCGCACGGCACCCGCAATATCCTGCGGCGTGCCCATACGCCCCAGTGCGGTCAGATCGACGAAAGCCTGTTTCAACGCATCGTCGCGCGCGGCGTCCGGCACGTCAATCGGGCCCGGTGCCACGGCATTGATGCGGATGCCCTGCGGCCCCAGTTCCTTGGCCGCGCCGCGCACCCATAATTCCAGCGCCGCCTTGCTGGCGCCGTACATCGCCGCCCCGCGTGGCGGCAGGCGGGCGTTGACCGACGACAGGCAGACCATCACCGCGCCCGGCCCCAGATGCGGCAACGCCGCCGCCAACAGCGCTTGTGCGGCGAACAGATTGACCTCGAACATCCTGCGCCACGCGGCGGGATCACAGCTGTTCATCGGCGAGGCCGTGACATCGCCTGCGTTGTGCACGATCACGTCCAGCCGGCCAAAGCGCGCAATCGCGGCATCGACCGCGCGCGCGGGCGTCGCCGGGTCACACAGATCGCCCTGCACCAGCGCGCAGGTCGCCGCTGTTGCCGGATCGGGCGCTGTCGTATTGTAATGCACCGTCACATCATGATCATGGCGCAAATCGGCCACGATACCCGCGCCGATACCACGGGCACCGCCAGTGATCAGAACAGATCTCCGCATAGGATCAACGGCTTGCACGGCGCGTCAATACCCGCTGTCGGTGGTCAGCACCAGATGACCGGGGGCCACCGTCTGATAGACCGATTTTTCGGCGACATAGCCCACAGGCCGGATCGGCGACGGAATCGGTTTGAAGTTCAGGTCTTTTTCCGATTTGCGCCGGGTCGGGTCGGCGATGGGGACCGCCTTCATCAACGCCTTGGTATAGGGGTGCTGCGGGTTTTCGAACACCGCCTGCCGCGATCCGATTTCGACGATCCGGCCCAGATACATCACCGCCACATCATGGCTGACCCGTTCCACCACCGCCATGTCATGACTGATGAACAGGAACGACAGGCCAAGGTCCGCCTGCAGTTCCATCATCAGGTTCAACACCTGCGCCTGTACCGACACATCCAGCGCGGATACGCTTTCATCCGCCACGATCAGTTTCGGGTTCAACGCCAGTGCGCGGGCGATCGCCACCCGCTGCCGTTGCCCGCCGGACAGCTCATGCGGAAACCGACTCAGATAGCTGCGCGGCAGTTCGACCCGGTCGAACAGCATTTCCACCCGAGTCTGCAACGCCTGCCCCGTCAGAGTGCCGAAATTCCACATCGGTTCCGCGACCTGATCGATCAGTTTCATCTGCGGGTTCAGGCTGGCAAACGGGTCCTGGAAAATCATCTGCATGTCGCGGCGCGCTTCACGCAGACCGGTGGCGTCCAGCGCGATAATGTCCTTGCCTTCCAGGATAACCGACCCCGACAGCGGTTCGACCAACCGCAGCAGCGACCGCCCCGCCGAGGATTTGCCACACCCTGATTCGCCGACCAAAGATAGCGTGCGACCCTTTTTCAGGGTGAACGACACGTCTTCGACCGCATGCACATTGGCGATCAGGCGGCGCAACAGCCCGCCGCGCACCGGAAACCGCGTGGTCAGGCCCTTGACCTCCAGCAGCACGTCGTCGCCGCCGGGGATCGGCTTGATCTGATCCTGCCGCTGGCCCAGCAGGCGCATCGGTTCGGGCAACGGCTTGCCGGTCATTTCGCCCAGTTTCGGCACCGCGGCCAGCAGCGCCTTGGTGTAATCATGCTGCGGGTTGGCGAAAATCTGTTCCACCGGGCCTTCTTCGACCTTGCGGCCGCGATACATCACCACCACGCGGTCGGCCATCTGCGCCACCACGGCCATGTCATGGGTGATGAACATCACCGCCGTGCCGGTTTCGCGTTTCAGCCGGTCGATCAGCGCCAGAATCTCGGCCTGAATCGTCACGTCCAGTGCGGTGGTGGGTTCATCCGCGATCAACAGGCGCGGTTCGCAGGCCAGCGCCATGGCGATCACCACGCGCTGCCGCATCCCGCCGGACAGTTCGTGCGGGTATTGCTGCAGCCGCCGCGCAGGTTCGGGAATGCGGACTTCCTTTAGCAAATCCAGCGCCTTGGCCTCGGCTTCGCTGCGGGACAGACCACGATGAACCCGCAGGCCTTCGGTCAACTGCCGGCCGACAGTGAACACCGGGTTCAGCGCCGTCATCGGTTCCTGAAAGATCATGCCGATCTCATTGCCGCGAATCGTACGCATCAGCCCCTGTTCGGTCTGTGCCAGATCGATCTCGCCGCCCGATTTGCGATCAAAGATCAGCTTGCCGCCGGTGATCTTGCCGCCGCCGAATTCGACCAGCCGCATCAGCGACAGCGACGACACCGATTTGCCGGACCCGGATTCGCCCACCACGGCCACGGTTTCGCCGGGGTTGATGGTAAACGACACATCTTCGACTCCCACCACCGTGCCCGATTTCGTTTCGAATTCAACGCGCAGGTTTTCAATGCGGGCGATAGGGCGTTCGGGCGGGCGGGTTTCAGAGTGGTCCAGCATGGCTGCCCCCAAGGCGTTGCATGTTATTTCATCATCGCAGGCTAGGGGGCGTAACGGGGCAGTGTCAAACGCTTCGAACCATGACCCTGCGGTCCGTACCTGCGCCTACCTGATGCAATGCCACAAAATTCACCATTGCGCGCCGGCGGTTTTGCCGGAAATCTGGGCAACACCGCGCGAGGGTCTTGCGTAACCCGCAAGGCCGGATGAGGATGCCGCATCAACCGCGACATCAAAGCGCGCGGGGCCACCAGAGGCACGCCAGAATCAAGGCCGTGTCCAACAAGGAGAGAAGTATGAAATTCAAAGCTTTGATGCTGGGTGCCGCGGCGAGTTTCGCCTTTGCCCCCGCGGCCTTCGCAGAGCGTGGTTCGTCGGGCCACGTGAACGTGATCTACTGGCAGGCGCCGTCGATCCTCAACCCCTACCTTTCGGGCGGCACCAAGGACCTCGAAGCGTCCTCGGTGGTCATCGAACCGCTGGGCCGCTATGACGAAACCGGCGCGTTGGTGCCCTATCTGGCAACCGAAATCCCGACGGTAGCGAATGGCGGCGTGGCTGCAGATTTGAAAAGCATCACCTGGAAACTGAAGCCCGGCCTGCTGTGGTCGGATGGCACGCCGCTGACCGCCGCTGACGTGGTGTTCACCGCCGAGTATTGCATGCATCCTGAAGGCGGCTGCGCACAGTCGGCGAAATTCGAAGGCGTGGACAAGGTCGAGGCCATCGACGACCTGACCGTCAAGGTCAGCTTCAAGGACGCCAAACCGAACCCCTATGGCCCGTTCATGGGTGCGCAGGCTCCGGTCATCCAGAAGGCACAGTTCGCCGAATGTCTGGGCGCGAAAGCTCCTGAATGCACCGCGGCAAACTTTGGTCCCATCGGCACCGGCCCGTTCCGTGTGACGGAATTCCGTCCGAATGACGTGATTTCCTACGAGGCCAACCCGAACTTCCGCGATCCGGCCAAGCCCGCCTTCGCCACCATGACCCTGAAGGGCGGCGGCGATGCGGCAGCCGCCGGGCGTTCGGTGTTGGAAACCGGCGAATTCGATCTGGCCTGGAACCTGCAATTGGCGCCTGACGTGCTGGCCAACATGGCCAAGGGCGGCAAGGGCGAGGCCCGTTCGGGCTTTGGCTCGTTGGTCGAACGCATCATGGTGAACGCGTATAACGCCGATCCGTCGCTGCCCGAGGGCGAACGGTCCACCGCCAAGCATCCCCATCCGTTCCTGTCGGATGTGAACGTGCGCAAGGCGCTGTCGCTGGCCATCGACCGTCCGTTGCTGGTGGAAATCGGCTATGGTCAGGCCGGTCGTCCGACCTGCGATCTGGTCCCTGCCCCCGCGATCTACGTGTCGGGCCGTACCGAATGCCAGACCCAGGACATGGCCGCTGCCAACAAGCTGTTGGATGACGCGGGCTATGTGCGCGGTGCCGATGGCGTGCGCGCCAAGGGCGACCTGCGTCTGAAGATGGTTTTCCAGACGTCGACAAACGCCGTGCGTCAGGATTTCCAGGCTCTGATCAAGCAGTGGTGGGAAGAGCTCGGGTTCGAGGTTGAACTGCGCAACGTGTCGGCGTCGGTGTTCTTTGGTGGTGACCCCGGTTCGCCCGACACCTTCCAGAAATTCTATGCCGACGTGCAGATGTACGCCAACAACTTCGACGGCACCGACCCCGAAGCCTACATGGCAGGTCAGACCTGCGACAAGATCCCGCGCCCCGAATCGCAGTGGCAGGGTGAAAACATCGCCCGTATCTGTATCCCGGAATACGACGCGCTTGTTGCCGAACTGGGCAAGACCGGCGACCTGGCCGCCCGTGCCGAAATCGTCAAGCAACTGAACAACATGATCACCAATGACAGCCACATGATCATCCCGCTGGTGGATCGCGGCCGTGTCACCGGCGTGGCCAGCACGTTGGGCGGGTTCATCCTGAACACTTGGGATGCGGAACTGTGGAACGTCGCCGACTGGTACCGGATCAAGTAATCCGTACCTGACGCAATCCGTATCAGGGCGGGGGTCATCCCCGCCCTGTTTCCCCGCAACCCCGACATATGACCAAAGGCGCCGATGCTGACGTTCATCATTCGACGACTGTTTCTTGCGATCCCGACGCTTCTGGTCATCAGTCTGATCATTTTCCTGCTGCTGGAATTGGCCCCGGGCGATCCGATGGCGCAGGTCCCCCTGACCGTACCTCCGGAGGTCAAGGAAAAGATGCGCCTTGCCCTTGGACTGGGCGAGCCGCTGCATATCCGCTACGTCAAATGGGTGTGGCAGTTTTTTGTGGTCGAACCGTCGGTGATGATCGACTACCTGACCTCTCAAAGCCGCCTGTTCGGCTGGCTGCCCGACACGTCGTTGTACAATGGCCAGCTGCGCGTGCTGTCGTGGCAGACCCGGTCGCCGGTGATGGACATCGTGGTCCAGCGCCTGCCACAGACGATGTGGGTGGTCGGCATGGGCTATCTGTTCGGCGTGATGATCGCGCTGCCCATTGGCATCTATTCCGCCTATCGACAATATTCGGTGTTCGATCAGGTCGGCACCTTTGTTTCGATGGTCGGGTTTTCGGTGCCGACGTTTTTCACAGGTGTGCTGCTGATCGTGATCTTTTCGGTCGAACTGGGCTGGTTCCCGTCGATCTATGACACCACGCTGGTGGTCAATTCATGGGACAGTTTCCTGATGCAGGTACGCCAGATGGTGATGCCGGTCACAGTGCTGGCGCTGTTCAACGCCGCCCAGATCAGCCGGTTCATGCGATCCTCGATGCTGGACAACCTCGGTCAGGATTATGTCCGCACCGCGCGGTCCAAGGGGCTGTCGGAACGGTCGGTGGTGCTTAGCCATGTGTTGCGAAACTCGATGATCCCGGTCGTGACGGTCATCGCACTTGGCGTGCCGCAGGTTTTCGGCGGCGCGATCATCACCGAACAGGTGTTCAAGGTGAACGGTCTGGGTCAGTTGCTGATCGGCGCCATCGAGGCCAATGACCTGCCCATGGTGCAGACCCTGACCTTCATCTTCGCGCTGCTGATCGTGGTGTTCAACCTGATCGCAGACGTGCTGTATGGCATCATCGATCCAAGGATCCGCTATGACTGACGCTGTCGCATCCGCACCGTCCCGCAGCCAGTGGCGCGACATCTGGGATCAGTTCAAGACCCATCGCGGGGCATTGGTCGGGGCCGTGGTGTTCCTGACCATCGTGGCGACGGTGTTTCTGGGACCGTTGTTCTGGACCATCGACCCCACCTTTGTGAACATCCGCGCGCGCAACCAGCCGCCGTCGCTGCAATATCCCTTTGGCACCGACCAATTGGGCCGCGATATGCTGGCGCGCATGATGGCAGGCGGCCGCGTTTCGATTTCCGTGGGCCTGACCGCGATGTCGCTGGCGATCACGCTGGGGTCCACGATGGGGCTTCTGGCCGGCTATTTCCGGCGGTTGGATTGGCCGCTGATGCGTCTGACCGAGGTGTTCCAGTCGCTGCCGCTGTTGCCCCTGCTGCTGGTCATGGTGACGCTGTTTCGTGAACCGCTGTCGGGGGCCTTGGGCCCGGAACGTGGTACCTTCATCCTGATCGTGGGGGCGATTGGCGTCACATCATGGATGGCCACCGCACGGATCGTGCGCGGGTCGGTGCTGGCGCTGAAAGAACGCGAATTCGTGCTGGCGGCGCGGTCGATCGGCACCGATGATTTCAAGATGATCCTGCGCCACATCCTGCCCAACGTCGTGTCGCCCATCATGGTGTCGGCCACGCTGGGCATCGCCGCCGCGATCATTACCGAATCAGCGCTGTCGTTCCTTGGCCTCGGGTTTCCGCCGGACTTTCCGACCTGGGGACGGTTGCTGTTCGATGCGGTGGACTACATGCAACAGTATCCAGCGCGCGTGATCTGGCCCGGCGTCGCGATTTCACTGACGGTGTTGTCGGTCAACTATCTGGGTGACGGGCTGCGCGATGCGCTGGATCCGCGGATCCGCGGACGGTAATCGCCGGAATAAGAACAGGATCGCGGCCCGGACCATCGGTTCCGGGCCGCTGTCGTTCCGGCTGCGGCGCGTCAGGACGCGGGATGCTGCCCGGACCAATTTTCGGAACATCGTTCCGATACCAAGCAAGATTGCGCGGCTGATGCCCATTGATTCCGGTCTTTTCGCAAGGCAGATCGGGGAATAGTTCCGGATTTCGGACAGGAGGCACCGTCATGTTCGCTGACTTTGGCTTTGAAACGCTGACGGCGCCGCAGGCCGCCGTGTGGTTCGGCGTGCTGATCGGGCTGGCATTTGGTGCCTTGGCGCAGGTCACGCAGTTCTGTCTGCGCCGCGCGGTGGTGGCTGCGGATGCCCCGCAGGCCCGCGGCATCTGGGCGATGGCGCTGGCGATCGCTGTGCTGGGAACTCAATCCGCTGTCGCGGCAGGCTGGATCGGTTTCGGCGATCACCGATTTTTTGCGCCCGACCTGCCCTGGCTTGCCATCGTCACGGGCGGGCTGATGTTCGGCGCGGGCATGGTGCTGACACGCGGCTGTGCGTCGCGGCTGACCGTACTGGCCGGGTCGGGCAACCTGCGCGCGGTGCTGGTGCTGGTGGTGTTCGCAATCACGGCCCATGCCGCGTTGAAAGGTGTACTGGCGCCGCTGCGCACGGGTCTGGGCGCAGTGACAGCCCCGTTGCCCGCCCTGCCGGGACAGCCTTTGATCTGGACCGGGGTGATCGCCGCCGTTGCATTGTGGATCGCGCTGCGGTCCGGCAACCGCGCCGGGCCGCTGGCGCTGGCCGCGCTGTTGGGTGCGCTGGTGCCGCTGGCTTGGGTCGGCACGGGGTTGGTGTTGCTGGACGAATTCGATCCGGTGCAGCTGGAAAGCTTGTCGTTCACCCTGCCGGCCGCCGAATCGCTGTTCTGGCTGATCGCGTCCTCGTCGATCCCGGCCACCTTTGGCGTCGGTTTGTTGGGCGGTACGCTGGCCGGCGCCGCGATAATGGCGCTGGCCCGCCGCGAATTCGCCTGGCAGAGTTTCGACAGCCCCGGTCAGACCGCCCGTTACATGGCGGGCGCCGCTTTGATGGGCGTTGGCGGCACGCTGGCGGGTGGCTGCACCATGGGAGCGGGTCTGTCGGGCATTCCAACGTTGTCACTGGCGGCGGCTCTCGCATTTGCCGCGATCATCGCGGGCGCACTGGCGATGGCGCGACTCAGTGCAGACGTTCGCGGACCCGCCGCACAGCCCACCACACCGCGCCGACAACCGGCAGCGTGACCAGCGCCATCACCTGCCCTCTGCTCAGGCCGGTCACATCCGCCAGCGGATACAGCAGATAGCTGAGGATCGAGATCGCATAATAGCTGATCGCCACCACCGACAGGCCTTCGACGGTCTTTTGCAGCTGCAATTGCACATCGGCCCGCTGGTCCATGCTTTCCAGCAGTTTCTGGTTCTGTGCCGACCGTTCGACGTCAACCCGGGTGCGCAGCAATTCGCCCGCCCGGATCGCCCGGTCCGACATCGCCTGCAACCGCCGTTCCGCCGCCTTGACGGTCCGCATCGCGGGATCATAGCGGCGGATCATGAATTCGCCAAAGGTCTGCCGCCCGTCGAACCGTTCCTCGCGCAGCACCTCGATGCGCTGCTGTACGATGGTTTCATAGGCCTGCGTGGCCCCAAACCGGTAGGACGTCAGCACGCCCAGACTCTCGATTTCGGCGGCGACCGACAACAGCCCCGCCAGCGTCTGGTCCGCCGGTTTGCCTTCGTCGCGCATGTCGACCATCAGCGACGACAGCAGCCGGTCGATGCGGCCCATTTCCGGGCCGATTTCGCGGACCTGCGCGAACCCAAGCATGGACGTCGTCTTGTAGGTCTCGATTTCCAGCATGCGTTGCACGATGCGGCCAACCCGCCGCGCACCAGTGCCGGGTTCGACGAACGCCGCCATCCGCAGATGCCCCGCCGGGTCGATGCGAAAATCCGAAGCCACTACCGCTGCACCGTCCAGCACCGCAGACGCCGCCAGGCTTTCGGGCACGAACCAGTCACTCAGATGCTGACTCAGCACCTCGGTTGGTTTCATCGCTTCGATCCGCATCAGGGCAGACGTGATACGGGTGCCGGGAGCCGTTTCCAGCCAATCGCCGGGAAACACCTCGAAATCCGCCGGATCAAACGGGCGCGCCGCCACGCCGTCGGCAAAGGCAGTGTAAGTCACGAATTCCGAATGGCTTTCCCATTTCAGCATGTGCCGGCCGATACGGCCGAAATAATGCGTAGCCCCGGGCGGCGGATGCGCCACGCCGTGGCGGTCCAACAGCGTGGCCAAATGGATAAAATCCGCATTGCGGTCGCGGGTGGATGCGCGCTCCGCGGGCATGATCGCCAGATAGACCGCAGTGCCCGGCACCGGGATCGTCGGAAACGGCCGCGCATGCAGTTCGTTGGTCAGCATGTAGCGCAGCGGATGATCGGTGAGGGTCGGCAAAGAGGGCATTTCGGCACCGGCAAATGGGATCACGTCACGATGCACACAAGCGCGGGCGAAAGGCAAATCCCTTTCGTTTCAAGGCATTGCGGAATACATCCGCATACCGCAATGCAAAACCCCGCCCCGCATTGCGCGGGACGGGGCGAAGAAGGCGCCGCATGGGTTCATCGCACCCGTTACAGATCAGATCACGCAGAGATCTTGGTCAGCAGTTCGTCCAGCGACTTTTTCGCATCGCCATAGAACATGCGGGTGTTTTCCTTGTAGAACAGCGGGTTCTCGATGCCGGAATACCCGGTGCCCTGCCCGCGTTTGGATACGAACACCTGTTTCGCCTTCCAGCATTCCAGCACCGGCATGCCGGCGATGGGACTGTTCGGGTCTTCTTGCGCGGCCGGGTTCACGATGTCGTTCGACCCGATGACGATGGCGACGTCTGTGGTGGGGAAATCATCGTTGATCTCGTCCATTTCCAGAACGATGTCATAAGGCACCTTTGCCTCGGCCAGCAGCACGTTCATGTGCCCCGGCAGACGCCCCGCCACGGGGTGGATCGCGAAACGCACCGTCTTGCCCTTGGCGCGCAGACGTTTGGTCAGTTCCGACACGGATTGCTGCGCCTGTGCCACCGCCATGCCATAGCCCGGGATGATGATGATGCTGTCGGCATCTTCCAGCGCGGCGGCGACGCCATCGCTGTCGATGGCGATCTGTTCGCCGCTGACTTCCATCTGCGGGCCGGTGGTATTGCCGAACCCGCCGAGGATCACCGAAATGAAACTGCGGTTCATCGCCTTGCACATGATGTAGGACAGGATCGCGCCCGATGATCCGACCAGCGCGCCGGTCACGATCAACAGGTCATTGCCAAGGCTGAACCCGATCGCCGCCGCCGCCCAGCCGGAATAGCTGTTCAGCATCGACACCACCACGGGCATGTCGGCGCCGCCGATGCCCATGATCAAGTGATAGCCGATGAACAGCGCCATCAACGTCATCGCATACAGGGTCCAGCTGCCGGCGCCGGACATGTACATGACCAGAAAAATCACCGACAATGCTGCCGCGCCTGCGTTCAACAGATGCCCGCCCGGCAGTTTCTTGGCCTTGCCATCAACCTTGCCGGCCAGTTTGCCAAAGGCGATGATCGATCCTGTGAACGTCACCGCACCGATGAACACGCCCAGAAACACCTCGACCTTCAGGATGTTGATTTCCGTCGCGGTCTTGTAGGCGACCTTTTCGGCAAAGCCTGCCAAACCGATTTCCCGCAGCGCAAACAGGATGCCCTCGCTGTTCAGCGACGGTGACAGGCCCGCCTTCATCTCGGCCACGCGCGACATTTCGATATCGGCGTTGAACCCGATGAACACCGCCGCCAGCCCGACAAAGCTGTGCAGCGCCGCCACCAGTTGCGGCATTTCGGTCATTCCGACCTTGGAGGCCACATACTGTCCGACAAAAGCCCCGACCGCGATCATGACCAGAACGACCAGATAATTGCCCATGCCCGGGCCGAACACGGTGGCGATGACCGCCAGCGCCATGCCGGTGATCCCGTACCACACGGCGCGTTTCGCGCTTTCCTGACCCGAAAGCCCGCCCAGCGACAGGATGAAAAGGATGGCAGCCGCAATGTAGGCGCCCGAGACGATTCCGATGCTCATGATGCGCGCTCCTTACGACTTCTGGAACATGGCCAGCATCCGGCGCGTGACCAGAAACCCGCCGACGATATTGATGGTAGCAATCAGCACGGACACACCCGCCAGAAAGACCACCAGATAGCTGCTTGACCCGACCTGCAGCAATGCGCCCAGAACGATGATGCCTGAGATTGCGTTAGTCACCGCCATCAGGGGCGTATGCAGCGAATGGCTGACGCCCCAGATCACCTGGAACCCCACGAAACACGCCAGGGCAAAGACGATGAAATGCGACATGAAGCTTTCGGGGGCGACGGTGCCAACCAGCAGCATCAGCGCCGCACCGACCGCCAGCAGGATCACCTGGCTGCGGGTCTGCGCCTTGAACGCTGTGGTTTCCGCCGCGCGCTTTTCGTCCAGTGTCAGCACCTTGGCCTTTTCCTTGGGCTTTTGCACCGCGATCGCGTTGATTTTCGGCGGTGGCGGCGGGAACGTAACAGCCTTGGCATGCGCGATGGTCGCGCCGCGGATGACGTCATCGTCCATGTTGTGCTTGATCACGCCATCCTTCCCGGGGGTCAGGTCGGTGACCATGTGGCGGATGTTGGTGGAATACAGCGTTGACGCCTGTGCGGCCATCCGGCTGGGGAAATCGGTGTAACCGATGATAGTCACGCCATTGTCGGTGACGATCTTCTGGTCCGGCACCGTCAGTTTGCAGTTGCCGCCACGCTCGGCCGCCAGATCGATGATCACCGATCCAGGTTTCATCGCGGCGACCATGTCGGGCGTCCACAATTCCGGCGCTTCGCGGTTCGGGATCAGCGCGGTGGTGATCACGATATCGATCTGCGGCGCCAGTTCGCGGAACTTGGCCAGTTGGGCTTCGCGGAATTCCGGCGACGACGGCGCGGCATAGCCGCCGGTTTTTGCGCCATCCTGCACGGCCTCGGCGAAATCCAGATAGACGAATTGCGCGCCCATCGATTCGACCTGTTCGGCCACTTCGGGCCGCACGTCGAAGGCATAGGTGATCGCACCCAGCGATGTCGCCGTGCCGATCGCCGCCAGACCCGCGACACCCGCGCCGACCACCAGCACCTTGGCTGGCGGCACCTTGCCGGCGGCAGTCACCTGCCCGGTAAAGAACCGGCCGAAATTATTGCCGGCTTCGATCACAGCGCGGTAGCCCGCGATGTTGGCCATCGACGACAGCGCGTCCATTTTCTGCGCGCGGCTGATGCGCGGCACCATGTCCATCGCGATGACCGACGCACCCCTCGAGGCCGACAGTTCCATCAGGTCCTTGTTTGCCGCCGGATAAAAGAACGAAATCAGCAACTGGCCGTCTTTCAGGCGTTTTGCTTCGGTTTCCGATGGCGGGCGGACCTTGGCGATCACGTCCACATCTTTCCACAGCGCAGCGGCGGTTTTCACCACCTCGACGCCGGCGGCCGCATAGGCGGCGTCGGAAAATCCGGCTGCCGCACCGGCACCCGTTTCGATTGCACAGGTATGGCCCAGCTTTTTCAGTTGCAGAGCACTGTCTGGCGTCATCGCCACCCGGTTTTCCCCGTCGAAAACCTCTTTCGGCGTACCGATTTTCACCGTGGACTCCCCCCCTTGTTCGTTTCGCTGCTGTTGCAATGTGCCCCGGTTTAATGGGGATAAGATGAATGAGGCATGCGGAAATCCGACGCGACTTGGTCGCATCGGATGCACGGAATGTCGCGCACTGTCAAATCCCCCGTCATATCCAGCGGCGGGTTTTCTGGCAGTAGCGTGCGAAATCGGCACGGAATTTTCGTCGCAGGCGGTCTTCTTCGGGGATCACAAAGCGGCGTTCGATCACCCAAAGGAAAACCGGCAGCAGCACCAGCGACAGAACGGCGTCGAAACGCAGGATCAGCCCCGCAAGGATCAACAGATCGCCCAGATAGATCGGATTGCGGGTGCGGCCGAAAATGCCCGATTGCACCAGGGCTGCGGCGTTTTGATGCGGGATGATCGTGGTGCGGCTGCGGCGCATTTCATAAACCGCCAGCGCCGCGAGGATCAGCCCGCCGCCGATCATAACGCCGCCCAGCAGGTCGGTGACCCCTCCCGCCAGCGACAGGCCGATAGCCATGTACCGCCCCTGAACCCACGCTACGGCGACAAATCCCGCCAGCCAGACCGGCGGAATGTCGATCCATTGGCGCAAGGTCATCGGTGTTCCGGTCATTCGGGTTTCCATGCGGCGTCGGTGGTCCAGGCGGCGATCCCGCCCTGCATCATCACCACATTGTCGCGCCCCAGCAGCCGCGCCGCAAACACCGCCTGTGCCGACAGGCTGCCGGTGTTGCAATACAGGATCACCATCCCGGTCGCGGGCAGATCATAAAGACGCGCCGGCACCGCGCGCCAGTCGATGTTGATGGCACCCGGGATGTGACCGGCGGAAAACTGATCCGCCGCGCGGGTATCGACGAATGTCGCGGCCGTGAACACGGTTTCGTCCAGTTGCGCAGGCAGGATAATGCCCGCCTCGTAGGGCGCAAAACCCATGTAATCCTCGACCGCATCGCGCACTGCGTGGGCGTGAACCGGCGCGGCCAGCAGACAGATCGAAAAACCGGCAAGAATCATCCTGCGCAAGATGCCGGTTCCATCAGCAATGATCATTCGAATTCCATTTCCGCGAACACGTTCCCGGCGTTTTTTGTCGCCAATTCCTCGAACGTATCCAGATTTTTCCATTGGCTCTGGTCGACGTAATACGCATCGTCCAGTGCGCCGCCCGCTTCGATATGCGCGCCGATCTTTTCGCGCAGGTCGACCAGATAATCATGGGTGTACCGGCGCACCTGCGCCAGATTTGTCGGGTGGCCGTGGCCCGGGATCAAATAGGTGGGCGCCAGCGGTTCCAGCGCGGTTTCCCAGGTTTCGACCCAGCATTTCGTGCAGGTGTCGGTGAAAATCGGCGGCATGCGTTCATGAAACGCGATATCACCGGCGATCATCATCGACCATTCCGGAATCCAGACCTGCGTGTCGCCGGGGCTGTGCGCCGGCCCCAGATGCAGGACTTCGATCCTGACCCCGCCCATGTCGATCTCGTGGCGGTCGGTGAAGGTCAGGTTGGCGTGTTCCAAACGGGTGCCCGCCGCCTTGTCGCGGTTGTACCCTTCCATCCCGATCAACAGGCTGTCGCCCTGATGCTGCGTTTCCGCCACCGCATCGACATGCGCCAGCACATCAACCCCCAGATCGCGCCAATAGCTGTTGCCAAGCATGGCATGGCCCTGGCCGTTTTCATTGACCACCAGTCTGACCGGCTGATCCGTCACCGCCTTGATTTCATCATGCAGCGCCTGCGCCAGCCGCGCCGATGCGCCGCCATTGATCACGATCACGCCGTCACCCGTCACGATAAAGGACAGGTTGTTGTTGTGGCCCGAATTTTCATAGGTCGGCGGCGCGGTCGCCCCGATCGCGGACCACACATGCGGGATGACCTCGACCGGTTTGGAATACAGTTCCGATTGCGGATACTGGTCCGCGATATCTTCGGACGCCTGCGCGCCGCCGGCACATGCCACCGCCATAATCGCCAGATACCTGCGCATCGCTGTCCTCCCTGACATCATGCTGTCACATTCACCGAGCCGAATTTGTTTGTAAACCCCGCATCACGACGCAGCCCGGCTTGCGGCCCGCCGCCCGCCGCGCCAAACTGCCGCGAAACAGGAGAGCCACGATGCTGCACGGCAAACATGCGCTGGTGACCGGCGGCGGCACCGGGATTGGTCTGGCTATTGCCCGCGCGCTGGCCGGGGCGGGCGCAGATGTCACCATCACCGGGCGCCGCATCGACGCGCTGAAGGATGCAGCGCGGCATGCGATCTCGCTGCATCCCATGGTGATGGACGTGACAGATGAAGCCGCCGTGCGCGGCACCATCGTGGCGGCGGTTGATGCGCGCGGCCCGGTGCAGATCGTGGTGGCAAACGCCGGCATCGCCGAGGGCCGCAAGCTGCACAAGACCGACACCGCGCTGTGGCGGCGGATCATGGCGACGAATCTGGACGGCGTGTTCTTTACCATCCGGGAATCGATGCCGTCGATGCTGCAAACCGACTGGGGCCGGGTGATCGCCATATCGTCGATCGCCGGCCTGCGCGGATTGCCGGGCGGCGGGGCCTATTCCGCGTCGAAACACGGCGTGATCGGCATGATCCGATCGCTGTCCGAGGATTTTCTGGGCGCGCCCTACACGTTCAATTCGATCTGCCCGGGCTATGTCGATACCGATATCGTCACGCGCAACATCGACAGCATCCGTGACCGCGCGGGGATCACCGCCGAGGCCGCCCTGCAGGTCATGATCGACGCCAACCGCCACAAACGCCTGATCGAACCCGATGAGGTCGCACAGGCCGCGCTATGGCTGTGCGGGCCGGGATCAGGCAGCGTTAACGGCCAGGAAATCCAGATCGCCGGCGGGCAGGTCACGGGATAAGGAACAGCATGATGACCGATTTCGCCGCCACCAAGGCCATGTTCCACCTGCCGCCCGGGATGATCTATCTGGATGGCAATTCGCTGGGCCCGCTGCCGAAACATGCGCTAGACCGCATGGCGGCGGTGATGCAGGACGAATGGGGCGACATGCTGATCACCGGCTGGAACCGTGCCGGGTGGATGGACGCGCCCGCCCGCACCGGTGACCGCATCGCGCGGCTGATCGGGGCGGAACCCGGATCGGTGGTTATGGGCGACACGCTGTCGATCAAGGTCTATCAGGCGCTGGCCGCCGCGCTGGACATGACCCTGGCCGAAAACCCGAACCGCCGCATCGTGCTGTCCGATAGTGGCAATTTCCCGTCGGATCTGTATATGGCACAGGGGCTTCTGGCCTCGCTGGGCCGCGCGGGTGACCTGCGCGTGATAGCCCCCGAGGCCGTGGCCGACGCGCTGACCGACGATGTCGCCGTGCTGATGCTCACAGAGGTGGACTACCGCACCGGGCGACGCCACGACATGGCGGCCCTGACCGCCGCCGCACAGGCCAAAGGCATCGTCACGATTTGGGATCTGGCGCATTCCGCAGGGGCGGTGGACGTGGACCTGACGGCGGCCAACGCCGATTTCGCAGTCGGCTGCACTTATAAATACCTCAATGGCGGACCGGGGGCGCCCGCCTTCATCTACGTGGCCCCCCGCCATCAGGACCGCACCCGCCCCGCCCTGTCCGGCTGGCTGGGGCACGAAGCCCCGTTTGCATTTGATCTGGATTACCGCGCCGCGCCGGGCATCGACCGGATGCGCGTCGGTACACCGCCGATTCTGGCACTGGCCGCGCTGGATGCCGCGCTTGATGTCTGGGACATGACCACCATGGCCGACGTGCGCGCCGCCTCGCTGGCGCTCGCCGACCGGTTCATCGCGGGGGTCGAGGCGCAATGCGACATGCTGACCCTCGCCACCCCCCGCGATCCGGCGCTGCGCGGCAGCCAGGTGTCGTTCCGGTTCGACCATGGCTATGCCGCGATGCAGGTGCTGATCGAACATGGCGTGATCGGTGATTTCCGAGCCCCCGACATCATGCGCTTCGGGTTCACGCCGCTGTTCATCGACGACACCGACGTCGACGAGGCAGTCCGCATCGTGGCCGAGGTGATGCGCGGCGCGCTGTGGGATGCGCCTCGGTTCCAGAAACGCAGCAAGGTGACATGACGCCGTCGTCCCGGATTTCCGGCTTCTTTGGTTCCGAAATACCCCGGGTAGCGTGAGGGGCGGCGCCCCTCACTCCGACACCAGCCCTCCATATCACAGAGGTGACATGACCGACCCCGTCGATCCGGCCCAACACGGCACCCGCCTCGATTATCGCGGCGTGATGACCTATACCGATTACCTTGGCCTCGACGCGATCCTCGCCGCGCAGCGCCCGCTGACCGGCGCGCATGACGAGATGCTGTTTCTGATCCAGCACCAGACCTCGGAACTCTGGATGAAACTTGCGATCCACGAAATGTCCGCCGCACGCGCGCAGATCGCGACCGGCGATCTGCGCCCGGCGTTCAAGATGCTGGCCCGCGTCGCGCGTATCTTTGAACAGCTGAACAATGCCTGGGACGTACTTCGCACCATGACGCCCGCCGATTACACCCGATTCCGCGACGGGCTGGGCCAATCGTCAGGGTTTCAGTCGCACCAGTACCGCCTGATCGAGTTCATTCTCGGCAACCGCAACGCCGCGATGCTGAAACCCCATGCGCACCGCCCCGATCTGCTGGCCGCCCTGCAGGCCGAACTGGCGTTGCCGTCGCTGTATGATGCCGCTTTAAGGCTGTTGCATCGCGCGCACCCCCTGCCCGACGCCGTGATCCGGCGCGATGTGACGCAGCCTTGGCGCGCTGATGCGGCGGTGCAAACAGCCTGGACGGCAGTCTATCGCGCGCCGGAAGCCCATTGGGAACTCTACGAGCTGGCGGAAAAGCTGGTGGATTTAGAAGACTACTTTCGCCGCTGGCGGTTCAACCACGTCACCACCGTAGAGCGGGTGATCGGGTTCAAACGCGGCACCGGTGGGTCCGGCGGAGTCAGCTATCTGCGGCGCATGCTGGAGGTCGAACTGTTTCCCGAATTGTGGCATCTGCGCACTGACTTGTGAAAGAACTGCAACGGATACGGCAAGGCGGCCGGCAACCCGTCTAACCTCTGGGCGCCGCCCCATTTCTGCATTGTTTCCGATAAGGCAACACAAAGTTTCCTAGAACTGCGCGCAATGCTGCTGCGCCGCAGAATTGCCTTGAACAAAAACCAATCGACAAAAAGTTATCGCAAACAACGCGCATTCCTGCCCTGCACTGTTCGTATCCTGGCGATGAACAATCCTGCTTTCAACCGAGGGTTGGATCAAAACCAGACAGGGAGCCGCAAAGAAATTGCGGTCGGACAGATGGCAGTAATGGTCACGGGCCTTGGCGGTCCGGCCGGGTATGGCGAAAACATCTTTTCCACGTCGACAAAGACGACGGGAAACAACGATGACGGGTCGATCCAGGTCAATCTGACCTCGGTTTTCGGCGCGGGCGGGCTCGACTATTTCGGCACGTCCTATACCTCCCTGTTCATCAACTCGAACGGCACGATTTCCTTCGGGGCGGCGCAGACGGCCTTTGCGCCCAATCTGGCCGGCACCACCACGCCGCTGCTGGCGCCGTTCTGGTCCGATATCGACATCACCAAGGGCGGCGAGATCTACTGGGACCTTGACCCGACCACAGGCTCGATGACGATCACCTGGGCGAATGTGCGGGCCTTTTCCGGATCAACCACCGTCAACTCGTTTCAGGTCGTGCTGACCAACCTCGGTTCCGGCAATTTTGATGCGAATTTCATTTATGGCGACATCAACTGGACCAACGGCGGGTCGGGGGTGGCGCAGACCGGCTATACCAACGGCGGCACCACCGATGTTCCATTCGAAGGGTCCGGCAACGCCACGATTCTGGCGGGGTATGAAAACAACAATTTCGACGGCGGCGATCCGAACGGTACAACCAACCTGACTTTCGTGAACGGCCTGCCCTTCACCGAAACGCCGGACGGGCTGGTCGAAGGCAGCAACGGCAACGATTTGATTTCGACCAATTACATCGACCCCAACGGTGACCGGGTCGGCGCAGGGGCCGACAGGGTGATGGCGGGCAACGGCAATGACAGCGTCATCGCCGGAACCGGCAATGACAGCGTGTCAGGGGGCGGCGGCAATGACACCCTGCTTGGCGGCGATGGCGCAGACCTGTTGCAAGGCGATGCGCCGCTGACCGGGATCTGGGCGCATGCGGTCTACAATTTCAACTTCGGCACTGGCAACAATCAGGCAGGTCTGATCACCACCGGTACCCTGATCGGGTCAGGCTACACCCCCGGCTTCAACGTCCGTGATCTGGCGAATACCGCGCGCGGCGTGGCTTCGACGACGAATGCCGATGACTACGGCGTGATCCTGACCAGCACGATCAGCGTCGCGACCGGGGGCAGCTACCGGTTCACCACCACCTCTGACGACGGGTCCACCATCGTCATCCGCGATCAGAACGGCGTGGCGCTGACCTGGGCCAACGACGTGGGCGGCGCCCTGCTTTACATGAACAACGATTTCCATCAGGGACCGACCGCGCGTGGCGGGTCGGTCACGTTGGACTCAGGCCAGACCTACAGCATCGAAATCCGTTACTGGGAAAACGCGGGCGGCGATGTGCTGTCGGCCACGGTCAGCGGTCCCGACACCGGCGGTATTTCCACCAATCTGGCCACCAGCCCC
The DNA here is from genome assembly GCA_038205135.1 of Rhodobacterales bacterium. GTDB lineage: Bacteria > Pseudomonadota > Alphaproteobacteria > Rhodobacterales > Rhodobacteraceae > UBA9554. Next base: position 14,270 of record JBBRCF010000005.1, on the reverse strand, counting down.
CTGATCGGCGCACCACCAGTGCCCGCCGGACACGTGGACGGCGATGACAGCCTGCTGGGCGGCGACGGCAACGACACCATTCTGGGCAATGGCGGCAACGACATTCTGCTGGGAGAAGCCGGCAACGACAGCCTTGTGGGCGGCGACGGCAATGACACGCTGGCAGGCGGCGCGGGCGCGGATACCCTGTCGGGCGGGGCGGGAATGGATTTTCTCGACTACACTGCATCGGATGCCGGGGTGTCGATCAACCTGACAACCAGCACCGCCAGCGGCGGCCATGCCACCGGCGACGTCCTGCAGGGCGGGCTGGACGGCATCCTGGGCTCGGACTGGAACGACACGCTTGTCGGCTATGACACGCAGTCCGCCGGGATCACCAATGTCTTTTTCGGCAATGGTGGCAACGACCTGCTGGACGGGCGTGCCGGCGACGACAGCCTGTATGGCGGCGATGGCGATGACACGCTGATCGGCGGCACCGGGGCCGATCTGCTGGACGGTGGCGCCGGCAATGACATCCTTTATGCCGGGTCGGGCGACACGATCACCGGCGGGGCGGGCGACGATCTGGTGATCCTCGACGCCAGCGCGATGAACGGTGGCACGCTGACCATCGACGGCGGCGAGGGGGACGAGACGGCAGGCGACACCATCGACTTTGCCGGCCTGATCGACTGGGGTGACATTACCTACAGCGTGAACGAGCCCGGCAACAGGGCCGGAACCGCCACGCTCGCCGATGGTACGCTGGTGACGTTTTCCAACATGGAAACTGTCATCATCTGTTATGTCGCCGGCACCCGCGTTCTGACGCCGCACGGGCCCCGCGCGGTGGAAACGCTGCGCCCGGGCGACATGGTGGTGACGCGCGACAACGGCCCACAACCATTGCGCTGGACCGGATCGCGCAGGGTGCGCGGAACCGGCGATCACGCCCCCATCCGCTTTGCCCCCGGTGCGGTCGGCAACACGGCTGCGCTCTGGGTGTCGCCGCAGCACCGCATGCTGCATGTGTCGCCGCGCGCGACGCTGTATTTCGGCGACCCCGAGGTGTTCCTGTCAGCCCGGCACATGGTCAACGGCACGTCCATCACTGTCATCGACCGCGATCTGGTGGGCTATTACCACCTGATGTTCGACCGCCACGAGGTGATCTTTGCCGAAGGCGCTCCGGCAGAAAGCTTTCATCCCGGGCAGCAGGGCCTTCGGGCCCTGTCGGACGCATCCCGCGCCGATCTGTTCGCGCGGTTCCCCGCCCTGCGTGGCGATCCCAACACCTATGGACCGACGGCGCGGCCCTGCCTGAAAGGCTTCGAGACACGGATGCTGGCCCATGCTGCATGATCTGGCTGCGTGATCTGGCAGCGTGATCTGGCAGCGTGATCTGGTTGCCTGAAACGGCGGCCTAGCCCGGCAGCGTGCCGATCAGACAGGTCGACGGCGGTCCCACCGCCAGAATCGGATCGACGCTCCATGCCCCGGCGATCCGCGCCGGCAGGCCTTCGTCCAGACCGGGCAATTCGGCCTCCATTCGGGCAAGGATTACCGCTGTGGCGCCTGCAAGTGTCATCCCGGTCAGATCCGGCATCCCGGCAGCGATTTCTTCCGGCCCGGTCGGACCGTGATTGACCAGCACCGCACCCTCGGACCCGGACCAGCCAAAGGCGCGCGTGATCTTGCCCTGCTCCATGCGGATATGGCTGACGAAATCCGCCACACGGTAGGACAAGAAATGCTGCGCCGCACCGAATGTGCGCTCCAGCGCACCCAGATGTGCCAGCAAGGCCATCCGCCCCGCCTCGTTGTCTGGCACCAGCTGCAGGCCCGTGATGACCATCACCCAGCCATTCATTGGCGGACAAATCAGCACCTCGGTGCTGCGCCGCGCCATCGCGCGCGTCATGCCCGCCTGCCAGCCCACCGGAGCTACCCCGCGCAATCCCAACGCACGGGCAACTTTTGCCGGATCACCGGACGGCACCGCGAACCAGCCGATATTGTGCCCGAAGGGTTGCGGCGGTTCCGGGACCACCGGCGGACGCGGCGCGCGCCCGAACAGGCGGAACATCAGGCGCTGCGCCGCAGCCCGGACCGCGCTTCGGCCCAGTCGCGCACGGCAGCGCCAAAGGCCACAAACAGCGGGCGCGACACCGGATCATTCACCGCGTTCCATTCCGGGTGCCATTGCACCGACAGGGTGAACCCCTTGGCCCCATCCACATAAATCGCCTCGGGCGTACCATCGTGGGCGATGCCATCAACCACGATGCGCACGCCGGGGGTCTTGATGCCCTGCCCATGCAATGTGTTGGTCATCACCTCTTCGGTCCCGAACAGGCGGTGGAACACGCCGCCCTTCGTGAACTGCACCGCATGGCGCAGCGCAAACTTTTCCTCCAGCGTGCCATCAGGCGGCATCCGATGGTTCATCCGCCCGGGCAGATCGCGGATTTCCGGGTACAGCGTCCCGCCCATCGCGACATTGACCTCCTGAAACCCGCGGCAAATCCCCATAAAGGGCTGGCCACGTTCGACGCAAGCCCGCACCAATGGCAACACGATGGCGTCGCGGCTGCGGTCAAAGGCCCCGTGTGCGGGGGTTTCCGGCTCGCCGTACTCCTCCGGATGGACATTCGGACGGCCACCGGTCAGCAGAAACCCGTCGCAGACCTCCATCAGATCGGGCACCGACACGAACCGCGGATCAGCTGGGATCAGCAGCGGCATACACCCCGCAACCCGCGCGACGGCTTCGGAATTCATCGTGCCGCCCGCATGGGTCGGATACTGATCGTTGATCAGATGATGGTTGCCGATAATGCCGATGACGGGCCGTGCCATGATCTGCCTCTGGGGTCTGTTGCTGGAAAACCTTCTTGCATCACGACAGTATCGTTATGCGGGTTCAAAGGAAACAGCTTCGGACCCGCCGCACAGGAATTGTGCGTATGATTGCCCGGAATTGCGCCACGCCAACCTGCCGCCAACCCGCCGTCAACCTGCCGTCAACCCGGCTCAGGCTTCGCCCGTCAGCCCTGCCGCCGCGATCCCCGCCAATGCTGCGGCGGCGTCGTTGTCCGACGTGTCACCCGTCACACCGACCGCACCGATCACCGCGCCATCCGCGTCGCGCACCAGAACGCCGCCCGCAACCGGAACCAGCGCGCCCCCGAATACTCCATTCACCGCCGCGATGAAGGCGCCGTTGGTTTCGGCCCGCGCCGCCAGCGCTCGCCCCCCCATCCCCAACATCACCACACCATAGGCCTTGCCATGCGCGATGCCATAACGGCCCGGCGATGCGCCATCGCTGCGTTCAAAGGCCATCGGATGCCCGCCCGCATCCAGCACGATCACGGACAGGGGCTTCATCCCCGCCGTCACACCATGCGCCAACGTATGCGCGACAATGATCCGCGCCGCGTCCAATCCGAATGCCATGTTCATGTCCTTCTCTGGTTCAAAAATACCCCGGGGGAGCCCAGGACTTGATCCGGGGCGGGGGCAGCGCCCCCTCTGTTGCCCTCAAACTACGCGCGCTTTGACCTGCTGCCGGCGCTGGTGCAGCACGGGTTCGGTGTAACCCGACGGCTGGTCCGCTCCCGCAAACACCAGATCACAGGCCGCTTGGAACGCCAATCCGTCATAGCCCGGCGCCATCGCGGTATAGGCCGGATCGCCCGCGTTCTGCCGGTCGACGACCGCGGCCATCTTGCGCAGGGACGCCATGACCTGATCCCGGGTCACGACCCCGTGCTGCAGCCAGTTCGCCAACGCCTGACTGGAAATGCGGCAAGTCGCGCGATCCTCCATCAAGGCCACGTCATGGATGTCGGGCACCTTGGAACAACCCACGCCCTGATCGACCCAGCGCACCACATAGCCCAGGATGCCCTGCGCGTTGTTCTCGACCTCGCGGGCGACTTCATCCGGGGCGAAATTCCGCCCCAAAGCCAACGGGATGGTCAACAAATCGCCCAAGGTGCCGCGTGGCCCGCCTGCCCGCAGCGCAACCTGCCGTGCCTTGACGTCGACATGGTGGTAATGCGTCGCATGCAGGGTGGCGGCGGTGGGCGACGGCACCCAGGCACAGCTGGCCCCTGCCATCGGATGGCCGATCTTCTGGTCCAGCATCGAGGCCATGGCATCGGGCATCGCCCACATGCCCTTGCCGATCTGCGCCCGCCCCGCCAACCCGCAGGCCAGCCCGATATCGACGTTCCGCGCCTCGTAGGCAACAATCCAGGGCGTGTTCTTCATCTCGCCCTTGGGCAGCATCGGGCCGGCCGCCATGCTGGTATGGATCTCGTCGCCGGTGCGGTCCAGGAACCCGGTGTTTATGAACGCCACCCGCGACCGCGCGGCGCGGATGCATTCGCGCAGGTTGACCGACGTGCGGCGTTCCTCGTCCATGATGCCCAGTTTCACTGTATTGCGCGGCAGGCCCAACACGTCCTCGACATGATCGAAGATACGCACGGCAAACGCCACTTCGTCGGGGCCGTGCATCTTTGGCTTCACCACATACACTGATCCGTGCTGCGAATTGCGCAGGCCGCCGGTCTTTTTCAGATCATGCAGCGCACAGGCCACCGTGACCAGCGCGTCCATCAGCCCCTCGCCAATTTCGGCGCCTTTCTGATCCAGAATCGCGGGCGTTGTCATCAGGTGACCCACATTGCGCACCAGCATCAGCGACCGCGCCTTGACGGTCATTGTCGACCCATCCGCCGCCGTATAGTCGCGATCCGCGGCCAACGCGCGGGTCATCGTCCGCCCGCCCTTTTCGAACGTGTCGGTCAGGTCGCCGCGCATGAGGCCCAGCCAGTTGGCATAGGCCGCGACCTTGTCGGCGGCATCGACGCAGGCGACGCTGTCTTCGCAATCCATGATCGTCGACAGCGCGGATTCCAGCCGGATATCGGCAATGCCCGCGCGGTCTGCGGCGCCGATGCGATGCGCGGGGTCCACCACGATCTCGATCAGCAACCCGTTGGCGCGCAATATCACCCGCAGGTCATCGCCGGCGCCGGTCTGCCCCGCGAACTGCGCCGGATCGCGCAGCGCCGGAACCAGCGCGCCTGCCGAAACCTTCAGACCCGTGATGTCGGCCCATGATCCCTCGGCCAGCGGCGCGATCCGATCCAGATGCGCCCGCCCCCAAGCCACGACGCGCGCGCCACGGCCCGCGTCATACGGCCCGGTCGGGGCAAAATCACCCAGCGCATCGGTGCCATAAAGCGCGTCATACAGCGATCCCCAGCGCGCATTCGCGGCATTCAGCGCAAAGCGAGCGTTGGTCACGGGGACCACCAGTTGCGGCCCCGGCAGATCGGCGATTTCCGGATCGACACCGGTCGTGTCCACGGTGAAATCGGGCCCCTCGGGCACCAGGTAGCCGATGTCGCGCAGGAAATCAGCATAGGCGGCGGCGTCATGTCCCTGCCCGACCCGGGCCACATGCCACGCGTCGATCCGTGCCTGCATATCAGCCCGCACCGCCAGCAAGCGGCGATTCTCCGGGCCAAAATCGTGCGCGAGGGCCGCCATGCCGCCCCAGAACGCATCCGCAGTCACATCCGTTCCGGGCAAAACCGCCGCCTCGACAAACTGCGCCAGCGCGGTATCCACCGCCAAACCATGCCGATCTACGCGTGTCATCGTCGACTCCATTTTCGTGTTTTTCCACGATTAGAGCCAAAGTTTCCGATAGGCAACAGGCGCGGTCAGGCAATTTGACCAATCTGCAGCGATCTGATCGTTCTGACGGCATGACAACACAGCCCGGACGGCGCGGGATCGTCTGTGTCAGTCGCCCCAACCGGGCGATGTGCACGCGCAGGCGTCACCCGCTTGCAATCGCTGGCCGGATGACCCGGCAGTTCTCTGATATATCACCGATATCAGGGCGCTTTTTGATCCGACCCTGTTCGACCAAGCGGATGTTCATCGGCAGCGTTTCCAAGGGCTGGAAACCCGCGCCGGACCCGATCCTGACCACCATTGCGCGGCATCCGCGATACCGCTGTGGCCAAGCCGGCAGCGCGCCGCCGCAGAACGGGTTTCTGCGAGGGCAGAAGGCATAACAGAACGCTTTGCTGTACTGAGGCCGAACGCGCCCGCGCCCACCGCGCGGGTTATCGACGCGCCGTGACCGGCTATTTCGGTGCGGGTTTCTTGGCAACCGGCCGCGTGCCCCGGCAGCGGTCGGAACAATAGCGAACTTCGTCCCAGACCTTTTCCCACTTTCTGCGCCATGTGAACGGCAGCCCGCAGGTCACGCAGATCTTGGTCGGCAGGTCGGATTTCTTGCGCATCTTCATCCGAAATCGAACGCTCCCTGCTTGGGTTCTGACTTTGGTTGCGGCACCACGACCGGATCGCGCACGAACCGGCCCGCGCGGTCCTTGCGGCTGGCGTGGCGGCGGACCACGTCAAAAGCCGCATCGCGAAACCCCGGCTGGCCACGCACCGCCCAGACGGCGGATTTGGCGACGCGCGCGGCCTGTACCGCATCGACCAACGGCGGCGGATAGGCCAGCGCCGCTGACCCCGGCCAATCCCATGGCCGTTGCAGCCACATGTCGGGCACGCTGGCCAGTTCCGGTAGCCATTTGCGGGTGAACACGCCCCCGGGATCCTGATCCAGCCCCTGTTTGATCGGGTTATAGACCCGGATCGCATTGATGCCCGTCACGCCCGACTGCATCTGGCATTGCGACCAGTGGATGCCGGATTCGTAATCGGTGAACCGCGCCGCGAGGATCGCGCCAGACGCGCGCCAATCCAGCCACATGTGATAGGACGCCACCGCCATCAGCATCGACCGCATCCGGAAATTCAGCCAGCCGGTCGCAGTCAGCGACCGCATGCAGGCATCCACGAACGGCCAGCCGGTTTCGCCCGCGGCCCAGGCGGCCAGCCGCACGGCATCGGGGTTGCGCGGGCGCAGGTCATCATAGAACCGGTGCAGCGCGCGGGCCTCGATATCCGGCGCATCCTCTTGTTTTTGCATGAAATGATCGCGCCACGCCAGACGCGACGTGAACGCCCTGGCGTCGCCGGCCCGGATGCGGTGATCGCCCGCGCCCGCCTGCGCCGCCTCGCGGCCTGACAGGGTGCCAAAGGCCAGATGCGGCGACAGGCGCGAACACACATCGGCCCCGGTCAAGGGCGAAGACATGCCGCGCTGATAGCCCAGCCCCCGGCCATCAAGGAACGATTGCAACAGGCGCACCCCCGCCGCCCGTCCGCCCGCCTGCCGCCCCGGACAGGGATCAAGGCCGATGGTTTCGGGCAACGGATCACAGCGCGGCACTGTTCGGGGTGCGCGCAGGCCCCGAGGGGGGGCGACCTGCGTCCTTGCAACATAGGCGTCGCGCAACCCGGCCCAGCCGTTTCGGCTGGCCAATCGCCGCACCACGCCCGATTGCGGCACCTCGGTCCATTCCACCCCCGCGCTGCGGGCCCACGCGGCGACGCTGCGGTCGCGGGCATAGGTCCACAACCCGCCGGTTTCTTCGTGGCTGATGATCCGGGTCGCGCCGGTTTCCGCGACCAGCCCCGCCAGCAGATCAACCGCCCGGCCCTGCCGGATCACCAGCGGCAGCCCGAGCGCGGCCAAATCGCCGCGCAGGTCCAGCAGGCTGTCGCGCACAAACGCCCATTGCCGCCCGGAATGTTCCGGCAACGCCCAATAATCGGCTTCGACGATGAACACTGGCAACACCGCGCCGCGCCCGGCTGCCAGCACCAGAGCGGGGTGATCCTCGACCCGCAGATCGCGTTTCAGCCAGAGAATGACGGTGTCCATGCAAGCTAATCTAACCTGCCCTGCGGCAGCGGAAAGCCCCGCCCGGATTCTGGCCATCAATCGGGGGCTGGCGGCGCCGCAGGTCAACGCCTTGCACCCGTCCGGTGTGCGGCCTAGCTTTGCCCCAACACAGGAGAACCCGATGAAAGACGCCGCACCCGCCGTACCGTCCACCATCCATCTGGCCGATTACGCAGCACCCGCCTTTTTGGTCGATGACGTGCATTTGACCTTCCGGCTGGCACCTCATGCCACACGTGTCACGGCGCGGATCGCGTTTCGGCCCAACCCGGCCACGACGGACCGAACTTTCTTTCTGCATGGCGAGGGGCTGCGACTGGTATCCGTGGCGATCGACGGCGCACAGGTCGGGCACAGCGTGGCTGACACCGGCCTGACGCTGGAGGCGCCGGACCGGGTGTTCGTGCTGCAAACCGTCGTCGAGATCGACCCGGGCGCAAATACTGCGCTGGAGGGGCTGTATCTGTCGAACGGCATGTTCTGCACGCAATGCGAGGCTGAAGGCTTTCGCAAGATCACCTATTACCCCGACCGCCCCGATGTGATGGCCGTGTTCACCGTGCGGATCGAAAGCGATCTGCCGGTGCTGCTGTCGAACGGCAATCCGACTGCGTCCGGCCCCGGCTGGGCGGAATGGCATGACCCGTGGCCGAAACCCGCCTATCTGTTCGCCTTGGTGGCGGGTGATCTGCGCAGGGTATCGGATACGTTCACCACCATGTCAGGCCGCAAGGTCGATTTGAACATCTGGGTGCGCCCGGGTGACGAGGGCAAATGCGCCTATGGTCTGGACGCGCTGAAACGGTCGATGGCCTGGGACGAAACCGCCTATGGTCGGGAATACGATCTGGACCTGTTCAACATCGTCGCGGTCGATGATTTCAACATGGGTGCGATGGAAAACAAAGGGCTGAACATCTTCAATTCGTCCTGCGTGCTGGCCAGCCCGGAAACCAGCACAGATTCAAATTTCGAACGCATCGAAGCCATTGTAGCGCATGAATATTTCCACAACTGGACCGGCAACCGCATCACCTGCCGCGACTGGTTCCAGCTGTGCCTGAAAGAAGGGCTGACGGTGTTTCGCGACAGCGAATTCACCGCCGACCAGCGGTCCGCCCCGGTAAAACGGATCAGCGATGTGATCGCGCTTCGCGCGCGGCAGTTCCGCGAGGACAACGGCCCGCTGGCCCACCCGGTGCGGCCCGACAGTTTTGTCGAGATCAACAATTTCTACACCGCGACCGTCTACGAAAAAGGCGCGGAACTGGTGCGGATGTTGCAGGTTCTGGTGGGGCATGATGCGTACCGCGCCGCGCTGGACGCCTATTTCGCCCGCCATGACGGGCAGGCCGTGACGATCGAGGATTGGCTGGCGGTCTTCACAGACACCACCGGGCGCGACCTGACGCAGTTTAAACGCTGGTACACCGATGCCGGAACGCCGCGCCTGCATGTCAGCGAGGATTGGCAGGATGGTGCCTATACCCTGACATTCCAGCAGGACACGCCCGCGACCCCCGGCCAGCCGGACAAACCGCCGCGCGTCATCCCCATCGCGGTCGGGCTGTTGAACCCCAATGGCGACGAGGTGGTCCCCACCACCGTGCTGGAAATGACCGGAGCCACGCAAAGCTTCCGGTTTGACGGGCTGGCGGCGCGGCCGGTGCCGTCGATCCTGCGCGGATTTTCCGCGCCGGTGATCCTGCAACGCGATGTGGGCCCGGCGGAACGCGCGTTCCTGCTGGCCCATGACACCGACCCGTTCAACCGTTGGGAGGCAGCGCGCGCGCTGGCGCGCGACAGCATGATCGCCATGGCGCGGGGTGCCGACGCGGACCCCGCCCATGTGGACGCGCTGGCGCGTGTGATCGCGGATGACACGCAGGACCCCGCGTTTCGTGCGCTGATGCTGCGGTTACCGCCGCAAGACGAAATCGCCGAGGCGATCCATGCCGCAGGCGCCACGCCCGACCCCGACGCGATCTGGCGCGCGCAGCGGGCGATGGGACAGACGGTGGCGCTTCATCTGGGTGACACGCTGGCGCGGCTGTATGGCGGAATGGTAACGCCCGGGACCTACAGCCCCGCAAGCGTCGATGCCGGGCGACGCGAACTGCGCGGAGCATGCCTTGCGCTGCTGACGAAAACCGATGGCGGGGCGCGGGCACGGGCCCTGTTTGCCGCCGCCGACAACATGACTGACGAATTCACCGCGCTGACGGCGCTGCTGGCCGAAGATATCGGCACCGACGCAGCGCAGGCGTTCCATGACAAATGGCGCCATGACCGGCTGGTGATGGATAAATGGTTTGCGGCCCGCTTGGCCACCGCGCATCCCGACCGGCTGGTGGCCACGGTGCACGACCTGACCGCGCATCCCGATTTCACCATGAAGAACCCCAACCGGTTCCGCGCTGTCATCGGGGCGATGACCGGGCATCACGCCGGGTTCCACCACGCGTCGGGGTCGGGTTATGCGGCTCTGGCCGACTGGCTGATCCGGCTGGACCCGCTGAACCCGCAGACGGCGGCGCGGATGTCCACCGGGTTCGAAACCTGGACCCGGTACGACGCGGGGCGGCAATCCCACGCGCGGGCGGCATTGCAGCGTATCCTTGCCACCCCCAACCTGTCGCGCGATCTGGGTGAAATGGCGGGGCGGCTGTTGGCGGCGGGCAATCCCGGCTAAGCGGCCTTTAATCTGCGGCACGCCGGTTGCAGGAAAGGCTCCGGCGTGCGGTCACGCCACCACGGCGCGCTTGACCATGTCCCAATACAGCCCGGCGACATCTTCTCCCGACAACCGCCCGCCGGCGCGGTACCACGTCGTGACCCCTGTCAGCATGCCGATAACCGCCATGGTGGCGATGCGGCTGTCGGGCACGCGAAAGGCACCGTCGCGGGAACCCTGCACCAGTATCGCCTCCAGCCGGTCTTCATAGACCCGGCGCAGCGCCTCGATGCGGGCAAAGTTCGCAGGCGTCAGGTTGCGCAATTCCATATAGGAAATGAACACCGCATCCGGCCGGTCCAAATGGAACACAATGTGGAACCGCACGAACCCCTCCAGTTGGGTGATCGCATCGCCCGCCAGCCCGCGCGCGGCCAGCGCTGCCAACAGGCCGTCCATATGCCCGCGCATCAGGTCGAACAGCAGTGTCTGCTTGTCGGGGGTGTAATGATACAATGTGCCGACCTGCACCCCCACGTCGGACGCAATGGCGCGCATCGATACGGCGGCAAAGCCTTGGCGCGCAAACAACCGCAACGCGGCTTCGGCGACCCTTGGGCCGGTGATATCGGAATGTGACCCTTGCGTACGTGCCATGCAATGTCGGGTAACCGGGTTTGCGGCGTCGGTCAAACCGGATACGGTGTTGGCGCGCTGACTGCGTGCTGACTGCATGCTGGCGGCGTGCTGGCTGCATGCTGGCTGTATGCTGGCTGCATGCTGGCTGCATGCTGGCGGCTTGCGCGGGGGCGCGCGGTCTGGCAGACCCGTGGCATGCGCGTCATGCCCGCCCTTCTGGCCCTAACCCTGTGTTTTCCGGTTCTGGCTGGCTGTACCAGCTTTCCCGATCTGGACCGGATCGACCTGGGTGCGGGCGCGACAGGCGGCACGCCGGAACTGGTGCCGCTGGAACCGCTGCTGGCCGCGGCCACCGCCGCCCGCGCAACCCCCGCAGAGGCCACAGCCCTGACCACCCGCGCGAACGCGCTGCGCGCGCGCGCCGCGGCGCTGCAACGCCGCGGTGCCATCGACGCCGATACGCGGGTTCGGATGCAGACCGGCGTGCCCACCGATGCCACAGAGGTTTCTGCGCCGTCCAACTGACAGCATGCGTTGCGCCGCGTGCCTGAACCCGCTACACCCCGCGCCGATCCCCCTGACCTGCACCCCACGTCCTTTCCCCCTGTCCTCACCGGAGCCCGCCCCATGCAGAACGCCCCCCTTCGCCTTGGCATCGCGGGTCTGGGCACCGTCGGGGTCGGCGTGGTCAAGGCCGTGCGCCAGAACGGCGCGCTGATAGCGGCCCGTATCGGGCGCCCGGTGATCGTCACCGGCGTGTCGGCGCGCACGCGCGACCGCGACCGCGGCATTTCGCTGATGGATCTGGCGTGGGAAGATGACCCCGTCGCTCTTGCGCGGCGCGACGACATCGATGTGTTTGTCGAAGTCATGGGCGGGCACGACGGGGCCGCGCGCGATGCGATCCTTGCTGCGCTGGACGCGGGCAAGGATGTGGTGACCGCCAACAAGGCGCTGCTGGCGCTGCACGGGCAGGAACTGGCCGAACGGGCCGAGGCCGTGGGCCGCCAGATCCGCTATGAGGCAGCCGTCGCCGGCGGCATTCCGGTGATCAAGACGCTTGCCGAAGGTCTGGCCGGCAATCGCATCATCCGCGTGATGGGGGTGATGAACGGGTCGTGCAATTACATCCTGACGCGGATGCAGTCGGCGGGCCTGACCTATGGCGAGGTATTCGCCGAGGCGATGGCATTGGGGTATCTGGAGGCCGACCCGAACCTTGATGTCGGCGGCATCGACGCGGGCCACAAGCTGGCCATTCTGGCGGCGCTGGCGTTCGGCACCCGGGTGGATTTCGGCGGCGTCGAACTCGAAGGTATCGGCGCCATCACCATCGAAGACATCCGGCAGGCGCATGATCTGGGGTTCCGGATCAAACTGCTGGGCGTGGCGCAGATGACCGGACGCGGGCTGGAACAGCGGATGTCGCCCTGTCTGGTGCCCTCGAATTCGCCGCTGGGCCAGTTGGAAGGCGGCACCAACATGGTGGTGATCGAAGGCGACCCGGTCGGCCAGGTCGTGCTGCGCGGCGCAGGTGCCGGCGAAGGCCCGACCGCCTCCGCCGTGATGTCCGACATCTGTGATCTGGCACGCGGGTCGCGCCTGCCGGTATTCGGCCAGCCCGCAACCGCGCTGATTGCCGCACCGCGCGCCCGGTCCGCCCTGCCCGCGCCCTATTATCTGCGACTGATGTTGCAGGACAAACCCGGCGCGCTGGCCAAGGTGGCGGCATCGCTGGGCGACGAGGGCGTGTCGATCCACCGGATGCGGCAGTATGATCATACCGGCGACGCCGCCCCGGTGCTGATCGTGACGCACAAGACGACGCGCACGCAGCTGGATCTGGCGCTGGATGCGATGTCACGGCTGGATGTGATGACGGTCGAGCCGGTGGCGCTGCGGATCGAACAGGTCTGACCGCGCCCGGATCGCCTACAGCTACTACGCGCCTACAGCCGCGATGAGATGATGCCGGTCGCAAACCCGCCCATGCGCAATTCGCCGAACAGCCGCTGGTATTCGATCTTCGGGCACAGATCCATCACCACATCGACGCCCTTGGCACGGGCCAGCGCGGCGGCAGCGTCATTGACCACGCCGATCTGCATCCAGACCGTTTTCAGCGCCGGGAACACCTGCAGCGCCTCGGCGACGATGGGTTCGACATGTTCGGACCGGCGGAACAAGTCGATCATGTCCACCTCTGGCGGGCAGTCGGCCAAACTGCCGCGCACCGGTTCGCCGAACAGCATGTCACCGGCATGGCCGGGATTGACCCCGATCACCCGATAGCCTTTCAACGACAGATAGCGCGCGACAAAATAGCTGGGTCGCACCGGGTTCAACGACACCCCCACCACCGCGATCACGCAGGTGCGGGTCAGGATGTGTTTCAGGCTGGCATCGGTGTGGGTCATGCCGTGTCATACTGCGGGCCGGCGAAAAGAAAAAGGCATCCCGCAACCGCACCACAAAAAAGCGCCCGAAGAGGGACCTTCGGGCGCCAGTGTCGGAACGAGGGACAGTGAGAGAGAGCGGGGGTTCCGTCCCCGCCCTCAGTCGAATAAATAGGAGCCGCACCCGCCGGTTTTGAGGGCAGTTCGCAAAAATGTGATCTGCAACCTGTTTGACACGTCTGTCTGGCCACGATGATCCGGGGGGCCACCGTTCGGCCCATCGAGGTCAGTCGAAAATATCGTCGACGACGTCTTCGATCAGGTTATCCAGACGGTCCCACAGCCGTGCCGCAAACGGTTTGCGGCGCTTGGTGCGGGCGGGTTTGACAGGCGAACCCCGCGGGTCTGACGCGCCCCGTCGTCCTGACGGCATCAGCGGGGCGATGGTGGGTCCGTCATGACGAGCGGTCCCGCGCGGGATCGGCGCCGGGTCCGGCGTCGCCACGCCCAATCGTCGCAGCGGCGCCCCGCAGCTGATGCAACCGATCCGCCCCGGCGCGGGGTGTTTCGGCAGCTCTGCCGATGTGCCGCAATAGCAGCAGGTCGCGACGCGTCTGGCTTTGCTAGGACCGGGAAAAAAGTCACCAATCTTTTTTAATACGGTATAGAAAACAGTTTTGGGCGCAAAGCTGAGGATCAAGCGCGATTCTGCCAACGAACTCAG